>NZ_JAESMM010000007.1:0-106117 GCF_017893165.1 Staphylococcus sp. GDX8P54P | reverse complement strand
AGTTTTCAATGTTCATTTTTTGTTACCACAAGAATTAATTATACTCGCTACCAACAATAAAGTCAACAACTTTTTTCATTAATTTTTGAAGTGTTTTAATGTTCGTTGATTTGTTCCGCTCAACAAATATATACTATACAGGCATTCATCCATTTTAACAACAGTAAAAATTACACTTTATTCAGTACAAAAAGTTCTAAAATACTCAATAAACGAACTTTAATTAATAATAAGTATTAAATAGTTCGTTTTTATGCATTATATCGTTTTTGTTACCCATTTTAATTCGTTTTAATCACTCAAATAACAAACTTTAAAAAATTTACATTTTTTTAAAATAAATTAAAAAAACGCTATTGCAAATCGAAATATAACTGTTATAGCTATATTTGCTATCAATTTGCTAATAGCGACTCTATGTTTTACATTTCTGTTCTTCCTGCTATTGCTTTAGATAAAGTAACTTCATCAGCGTATTCTAAATCTCCACCTACTGAGAGTCCTTGGGCTAATCTAGTGACTTTAATTCCAATAGGTTTCACCAATCTTGATATATACATCGCCGTTGATTCTCCCTCTAAGTTAGGATTCATAGCTAATATTAATTCTTTAACCTCATCATCTTTTAATCTATCAATTAATGTCGGTATATTAATATCTTCTGGCCCTATTCCATCCATTGGAGAGATTGAGCCATGTAGTACATGGTAAAGTCCTTTATACTCTCTCATCTTCTCCATCGCAATAACATCTTTATCATCTTCAACTACACATATAACTGAGCGATCACGTTGCTTATCTTCACAAATATAGCAAGGGTCATTCTCAGTTATATGACCACATACACTACAATAAGTAAGCTCACGTTTAACATCTACCAAGGCTTTAGCAAATTGGACTACATCGTCTTCTTTCATATCTAAAGTATGAAATGCCAGACGTTGAGCCGTCTTGGGACCAATGCCTGGCAGTTTCATAAAACTATCTATTAATTTAGATATAGGTTCAGGATAATGCATCTATATTACATTCCCGGAATATTTAAGCCTTGTGTATGCTTACCTAAACGTTCTTGAGTTAATTCGTCAGCTTTATTCATCGCTTCATTCGTTGCTGCTAAAACTAAATCTTGTAGCATTTCGATATCGTCTGGATCTACCGCTTCTTCTTTAATTTCAACATCTACAACTTCTTTGTGACCAGTAACTGTAACAGCTACCATGCCACCACCTGCAGTACCAACAATACGTTCTTCTTTTAATTTTTCTTGCTCTTGAGCCATTTTCTTTTGCATTTTTTGCATTTGTTTCATCATTTGTTGCATATTTCCGCCACCGCGCATAATATCATTTCCTCCTTGAATGTATCGACATTATCTTTTAATTTATATTTTATTATACATACGTTTATATTTATTGTCATGTATCTCTGTTTCTAGAATCAATTCAACAATCCTATACTCAAATCAAGTTCTTACTATTAATATAACAAAAAGGATTATTCATCTATTAAATGAACAGTTTCTTCACCAAATAAGTCACGGGCTTTCTGTGCTACATCTGTGTCTTGCTTACTTTCTTCACCATTAGTTGGTGTTGTTTGATTATCTTTATCTTGTTGCTTTCTACTATTAATATATTCAGTTCTTACTCTCATCCATTGATCTGAAGGGACGCCCACTACTTCAACATTCTTATTAATGATGTTTCTCACTACATTTTCAATACTAGTTCGTTTTTCATCATCTCTATTAACAATTTCACAGTGTATCTCTTCATCAAACTGAACTAATACGCGTTTTTCACTAGCTGCTACAGGAATTGAGTTTTGTAATAAACTTACCAATGATTTCTTATCATTCTTTTTCGCATAGTCTACTACTTCTAGCCAGTGTTTCTTCAATAGTTGAATATCTTCTTTGTTTGCTTCGTCTAATACTTTAGCAATATTCGTCATTGAGAAAGTACCTTTATTCTGACGTCTACCACGCGTGTTCGTTTGTGTAGCATGCTGTTTTGAATTTGCTTGAGGGATGCCTTGAGCTTTGAGTGTTTTTAGTTCATTTTCTAGTTGTTCCATACGTTGTAACAACACGTCATTATTAGGTTGTGACGCAACTTGTGTTGTCGCAACATTGGTTACAGTGTCAGACTGTGATTTCATCATTTCAGCAATTTTTACTAGTAATACTTCAAAGTGCACATTTTGGTTCACACTAAAACGTATCGATACTAAAGTATCGTTAATGATATCAATCATATGATAAAGCGTATCTAAATTAAAATTCATTAGCGCATCGAATTCTGCATGATTATCGACCGTTTTATTCATAATTGTATCGCGAACAAAATAAATCATATCATTAATAAGGCGGTTTACTTCTTTTCCTTCTGAAATAAATTGATGATAGCGTGTAAATGCATTTTTAACATTCCCTTCAACAACGTCTTTAAATAATTCATTTAATGCCGCTTCATCCACACTACCCGTTACATCTAATACATCTTGTAGTGTAAGATGCTCATCACCAAATGCGATAGCTTGGTCCATAATACTTAGCGCATCACGCATACCACCTTCAGATGCTTTAGCAATAAACTCAAGGGCTTCATTATCATAATCTAAATGTTGTTCTTCAGCTACAAAGCGCAAGCGATCTGTAATTTGTTCTGTGCCTATCGCTTTAAAGTCAAAACGTTGCGCTCGCGAAATAATCGTAGGCGGGATTTTATGTGGTTCAGTTGTAGCAAGAATAAAAATAGCATGTGCCGGTGGTTCCTCAAGTGTTTTTAATAGCGCATTAAACGCACCAGTTGTTAGCATGTGCACCTCATCAATAATATATACTTTATATTTCGACTCACTAGGCGCATATTTAACTTTATCTCTAATGTTTCTAATTTCATCTACACCATTATTACTTGCAGCATCAATCTCAATCACATCGCCATTCGTACCTTGTGTAATACCTTTACAAATCGCACATTCATTACATGGTTCGCCATCTTGAGGATTTAAACAATTTATTGCTTTAGCAAACACTTTAGCAATACT
This sequence comes from Staphylococcus sp. GDX8P54P, assembly GCF_017893165.1. NCBI lineage: Bacteria > Bacillati > Bacillota > Bacilli > Caryophanales > Staphylococcaceae > Staphylococcus > Staphylococcus sp. GDX8P54P. The sequence goes on along the minus strand of NZ_JAESMM010000007.1, from coordinate 103,063 downwards.
CGTTTTACCAGTTCCACGAGGACCACTAAAGATATAGGCATGTGATTGTTTACCTTTGGAAATGGCGTTTCGTAACGTCTTAGTTACATGTTCTTGCCCCACAACATCCTGAAAGCTTTGGGGTCTAAACATTCGATACAAAGCTTGATAATTCACATCCGCACCTCCGTTAACAATTACTCTACATTATATCACGCATTATCGCCTTAATTTCAATGAATTTATTATGTCATATCTGCGTCTTGCACAATACCATGTGGATAATCATCCAGTTGATTCCATAGAAATTTAACCCGTAACATAGACGCATCTGTTTCTTTTGAGAAAATATGATGTTTGTCTGCCGATTCATAACCTAACCCTTCGAAATACTCTGGACAACACCCCACAACGATAGTCGTATATTGTTGTGATTTCGCGCGTTCTTCAACAGCTTGGACTAAGGCTTTGCCCAACCCTTCATTACGATATGGCTGTTCAACTATAAGGGACGCTAATTCTAGTGCTTTGTAACGCTGATTTTCAGCATTCAAATTGATCTCGCTAAGCATGACATGTCCTATAATATCGCCCGATTCATCTTTAGCAATGACTTCGAGTTCATAATTATAATTCGCTGCTTGACGTAATTTTGAAATGAGTGCACGTTGTCTTTGACCAGCACCTTGATGTTTCTCATCATAACTTGATTCTATTCTATTCAAAGTTTCGCTATAATCCATTTCCGTTAATGTACTTAAGAATAATCGCATATTGACACCCCTCTAATGCGTCAAAGTGTTCCCCGTTCGACACTCGGACATATCGCTTTCCCGTTTTTATTTATCTATATTTTATACAAAAAAATGGGAGCAGGACAGAATTCTGTTTAAATTCGTTGTCCCACTCCCTTAAGGATGACTAGAACTGAGAAATGCTTGATTTAAGCGCCTTCTCAATTTAGACAGCTACTGCGAACTCGCAAAGTAGCATCATTACATTATTTATATTACAAGCTCTCTTTTAAATTTGTACTAAAAATTTGATTTATTTCGGTTAATTTAACGTATTAAAAAACCGTGCACCTTCGAATCGAGTGTGTATCACAAACGTTACCGAAGTCGACAGCTAAATCTCGGCTACCCTACGGCACATATGAGGATCCACTTAATGCTGCTTCCGTCAGGACCTGACATGATTCATGGGTTCATATTGCATAGGACCGAAATCTTCAAACACTACGTGCTTCGGGCAGACTTCACAAAAACACACCCTCAACAAAGGAATTAAGTCTCGCATAAAGCGGATTTCGAGTACAGGGAACCGCTACCTCCCCACCTAGCACGGTAAGTTTTATAATACTATAAACGTTCTCCCTATTGCAAGTGTAAAGTTTTAATTCTCCATATCATCGACTCAAAAATAGCTTGATGCCATCTCATAATTTATGTCGTCTAGAGAATTCTTGGAATTTAAATTCTGTTGCTAAATGCTTAGACACATTGTATTGGAATGGCGTTGTGTTATTTAAATAAACGACACTTCTCACTGTTGCAGTATATGGTGGTTGTATTTTACCGAAAACATCATAGGCACTTTCAGTAAAAGGCTCAAACGTAATCGATTTGCTTGAATAACTGATATCTAATTCTAATTGCGTTTCTAAATAATGATAAATAGAATCTTTTGCTACTGAATTCGTAATACCCGGAACGATTGAAGCTAAAAAGTAATCTTCATCTAAAATCTTCACTCTATGATTGATACTTCTTGTACGTACAACATGAATCAGCTCCTCATCACCTTTAAGGTTTAATTGCGTTTTAACATAAGGTACCGAGTTAGCTTTAATCCGCTCGTTAATGAGTACTTCAGTTTCATGTTTCAAACCCAGTTCTTCTTGCACCTCTTTAAAGCTAATTAATTCTGAAAATGGGAACTCCGTAACACCTTGATCAATAACAATAGACCCCTTACCTCTAATTTTTTGAATCATACCATCATTTGCTAACAAGTCCAGTGCTTTTCGAACAGTTTCACGCGATGTGCCATATCGTGTTACCAATTCATGTTCTGACGGAAGTTGTTGTCCATTGGTATATACATCTTCATGTATTTGTTGCTTGAGTTGTTCATATATCGTTATGAATTTTTGTGTTGCCATGTCCTTCTCCATTACATCAATCTATTGAACATCAATGACAATTGCACCAAATGGAGATATTTCACCATTTTCTATTGTGCCATTTTGAATAATAACTGTTCCTTGTCTATTGATGTCTTCAGGTAATTTTACTGCTTCTTTTGAAAAGTTAGCAACCACGAGCCATGTTTGGCCGTCATAATTTCGACGGTACATGAATAATTGTGGGTGTTCCATATATAACGGCTCGATGTCACCATAAGTGATAATATCATGTTCATGACGCAATCGAATCAGTTCGCGATACGTGTGTAGTACGGATGTTTTGTCCTCAATTGCTGCTTCTACGTTAATATATTGCGCATTGTTTGGTATATCAATCCAAGGCGTACCAGTAGTGAAACCTGCTTGTTCACCTGATGTCCATTGAATAGGTGTTCTAGAATTGTCACGTGATTTTTGCCCTAGAATAGTTAAAATTTCACTTTCATCTATACCTTGTTGTTTTAAGTTATCATAGGCATTACGTGACTCAACATCACGATATTGTTGAATAGAATCAAAGCGCGGATCCGTCATACCGATTTCCTCGCCTTGATAAATGTATGGTGTACCTTGCAACATATGCAATGCGATAGCTAACATCTTAGCGCTTGCTTGTCGATTTTCTTCTGTAGAATCATCACCGAAACGAGATACAACGCGTGGTTGATCATGATTGCACCAGAAAATCGCATTCCATCCGCCACCTTCGTATATTCCAATTTGCCAATCCATCAATATTTCTTTTAGTTTTAAAAAGTCTAATTTCGCATTTGACCACTTTTCTCCATCAACATAGTCTACTTTTAGATGATGGAAGTTGAAGACACTACTTAATTCTTGTCGGTCAGATTTTGTATATTTGATACAATTATCAATGGTTGTTGATGACATTTCTCCTACCGTCATCATATCTTTATCTCCAAATGTATGACGATTGAGTTCATGTAGATACTCATGTACATGTGGTCCGTCAGTATAAAACTCTTTTCCAATTTTAGGAGAATCCTTAAATTCACCTTTAGAAATAAGATTAATTACATCAAAGCGGAAACCATCTACACCAAATTCAATCCAGTGGTTAACAACATCATATAAAGCCTGCCTCACTGCTTCATTATCCCAATTTAAGTCTGCTTGTGTGACATCGAATAAATGTAAATAATATTCATCTGTCTTCTCGTCGTATTGCCAAGCATTACCACCAAACTTCGATTCCCAATTAGTTGGAGGCCCATCTCGTGATGGTTTAAAGAAATAATAATCACGATACGGATTGTCTTTCGAACGGATTGCTTCTTTAAACCATTCATGTTCTGTAGATGTATGATTAATAACAATATCTATCATGACTTTTAAGTCTCTCTTATGTGCTTCACTGATTAATGTTTCAAAATCTTCTAGCGTTCCGAAGCGTTCGTTAATTTTCAAGTAATTGCTTATATCATAACCATTATCATTCATCGGTGATTCATAAACAGGTGTTAACCAAATGTAATCAACACCTAAATATTGAATATAGTCTAATTTTTCAATAATTCCTTTTAAATCTCCCTCACCATTACCTGTTGTATCGTTAAATGATTTGGGATAAATTTGATAAACGACAGACTTTTTCCAATCTTTTTGTGCCATGTATACTCACCTTTCGCTTATTAATCGTATTAATGTGATTTAAAGGGAGTGGGATAGAATTTTTTCGAATTCGTTATCCCCCTCCCAGTTTACTTAACTTGTCAAATTCCTTTATGAAAGTCTCTCTGCAGAGCCCGCCTGTAAGAATGACTAGAACCGAAAAACCTTGATTTAAATGCTCTCTCAGTTCAGTCAGCTACTGTGAAATTGCAAAATAGCATTTTATATTATTTATATTTCAGCGTCTTTATTTGTAAATTTATTTAGCTGTTGTTTCTTCAGGGTTTTCAACCATCTTCTTAGCTTTAATTGTTGTAAATCTTGCAAAGACAATTGTCAAAATAGCTGGTATTGCCATAGCAAGTAATGTAACTGGCATATAAATAAACCAAAATTCACTTTGAATTGAAATGAAGGCTGGAACACCACCTACACCGACACTACCCAATACCTTTTTAGCGCCGATAATAGCACCTAAAACGCTTGATGTACAAATAGCAGCAAAGAAAGGTACTTTTAACGGTAAATTCACACCAAACATTGCAGGTTCTGTAACACCTAAAAATGCTGATACACTTGAAGTTAAGGCTAAACCTTCTTCTTTTACCATTTTGCGTCGTCTATAGATAAACCACGCTCCAAACGCTGCCGAACCTTGACAGATATTAGATATTGCAACGATCGGCCATAAATATGTACCGCCCAGTTTGCTTCCCATTAATTGGAAGTCAACTGCCAAGAACATATGGTGTAATCCCGTAATAACAAGTGGTGCATAGAAAAATCCATAAATCGCACCACCTAACCAACCAGCATGTTCGAAGACAAATTGAACTGCACCAGTAATACCAGTACCTATCACAAGTGCAATCGGACCAATAATTATAAATGCTAAGAATCCAGTGACCAGTAATGCTACCGGTCCGACAACTAACATTTTAATTGAGTCATGAACAACTTTATTTAATGCTTTTTCAATGAGTGATAAGACATAAGCTGCAATTAAAACTGGTAAGACTTGGCCTTGATAGTTTAATTGTTTGATTTCAAGCCCAAAAAGATTCCATGTCGGAATATGGCCTTTAGCAATGTCATATTGTGAAACTAACTGTGGATGCATTAGGATAAGTCCAAGTACTAAACCTAATATTGGACTACCACCAAACACTTTCATACTACTCCAACCAATTAATGCTGGTAAAAAGATAAACGCTGTACTTGCGATGACGTTAATAATATTCGATATATCACCCAACTGAGGATATTGTTCAACAAGTGGTTTAGGACCAAATAATTTTTCCATAGTAAGTAAATTATTAATCCCCATTAAGAGACCTGCTGTAACTAATGCCGGTAAAATCGGAATGAAGATATCTCCCAATAGTTTTATAAGTCGTTGTAAAGGATTGCCTTTTTTCGCTGCAGCAGCTTTAGCCTCATCTTTTGAGGATTCTGCTACACCTGTCTCTTGAATAAATTGTTTATACACTTCGTCCACGGTACCAGGTCCTATAACGATTTGGTATTGGTTATCCGCTTTAAATTGACCTTTAACAAGTGCATTATCGTCTAATGCATCTTTATCAACTTTATTGTCATCTTTTAACACTAAACGCAGTCGTGTAACACAGTGCGTTGCAGTTTCAATGTTTTCTTGCCCACCTATTGCTTTGACGATATCCTGCACATCTTTTCTTTTTACAGCCACGACTTTCACTCCCTTATTTTTAATAACCCAAGTATAACTTGTCTAGACAAGTTTTGTAAAGGCTTTCATAATATTGTTGAATTTTCATTCTAGAATGGGCGCTAAATGCAATAAAAAAGACAAGTACTCAACATATTAAACATTGAGTACTTGTCTTTTTTATATTTATTAGTCTTGGATTTTAATTATAATGGCGGAGGAAGAGGGATTCGAACCCCCGCGGCCCGTTAAGGCCCTGTCGGTTTTCAAGACCGATCCCTTCAGCCGGACTTGGGTATTCCTCCAATGAACACAATAAATATCATATACCACGGTTCATTGGAAGTCAATCACTTTTATAGTCAAATTGTAAAATTATTCATTTTTATTTTTAGTACGCGCTTATACGCCATTGAACTTACACGAAGACCTTTTGTTTTAAGAAGTGATCTACTGATTGAGCAACGCCACGCCCTTCTTTAATTGCCCAAACTACCAAACTTTGACCTCTTCGCGCATCTCCAGCGGCAAAAATCTTTTCTTTATTAGTACGATAGTCTTTATCGTTGGCGATAATTTTATTTTGTTGTGTTGCAATATCAAATGACCTTGGGACAGTTGGTTCTGTACCTTCAAAACCTATTGATAAAAGCACAAGATCTGCTGGCCAATGTCTTTCAGTACCATCTACAACAACCATTCCTTCTGGTGTTTCTTCTAAAATTTGTGTGTATACACCACGAACATTACCAATGTGATCTACATCGTATCGCATCGTCTGAACACCATAGGCACGCGGTTCTCTACCGAAACGTGCTTCATATTCTTTATGTGCATAATCCATTTTGAAGACAGGTAATGCCAATGGCCATGACGTATTACTTTCAAATGCGATTTCTTCAGGTGCTTTTGTATATTTGTTGAATTGTACTATTGACTTACAATTCTCACGTAATGCGGTAGCGACACAGTCTGCGCCAGTGTCACCAGCCCCAATAATGATGACGTTTTTCCCTTTAGCCGTTATTGTCGGTTCATCTATTTCACCATTTAATAACTGAGTCTGTTCAGTTAAATAATCCATAGCAAAGTGTATCCCTTGGCCCATGCGCCCTTCTAATGGTAAGTCACGCGCTTTTTGAGCACCCGTACATAAGATAATAGCGTCATACGTCTGCTCTAATGTTTCACGTGATATATCTACACCAATGTTGGTATTCGTCTTAAAGGTAATACCCGCCTCTTTCATTAATGCGATACGACGACGTACAACCTCTTTATCTAATTTCATATTTGGAATACCATACATAAGTAAGCCACCCGCTTCAGCAGCTCTTTCAAACACTGTCACTTGGTACCCCTTATAATTGAGCTCTTCGGCAGCAGTAAGACCGGCTGGACCGCTTCCTACAATTGCTACAGATTGTTCTAATCGTCGCTTAGGGTATTTAGGCTTAACCCACCCGTGTTCATAGGCTTCGTCAATAATCGTACGCTCAATACCTTTAATGGCAACTGATTCACGATTAATTTTCATAACACAAGACTGTTCACAAGGTGCTGGACAGACACGGCCCGTAAATTCAGGAAAATTATTTGTTTCACTCAAACGATGATAGGCAGACTCAAAATCTTGTCGATAAACTAAATCATTCCATTCAGGGATATAGTTACCGATTGGACAACCAATAGTTTCTCTCCCGAAAGGAAGACCTGTTTGACAAAATGGTGTCCCACAGTCCATACATCGTGCACCTTGAATGGACGCTTCTTCACGAGAAAAACGCTGTTGAAAAGCATCATGATGCTTCAAACGGTCAACTAAAGACAGTTCAGATAATGATTGCTTTTCATATTTCATAAATCCCTTAAATTCCCCCATAACAGACCCCTCCTTTCTTTAATAAATCACTGCTGGTTGTAATTCTTTGTCAATTGCCGTACGGTCATCGTAAAATGCTGCTAGTTTAGCTTCATCTATTTGTAATAAATTACGATTTTGTAATTCGATTTTTTGCATCATTAGTTCGTAATCTTTTGGAATTACTTTGACAACTTTATCTGCCACATGTTCAAAATCATTTAAAATTGCTGCTGCTTTTGTACTTTGCGTATAGTGGTAGTGCTCTTCTAACATAGCTTTAAGTAACGTTTTCTCCTCATTATGCGTCACTTCCTTAAACGCTAAGGTTGGCAATTGATTCTTATGTTTAAATGATTCAATATCACTTGGGAATACATAACAAACACCACCACTCATGCCTTGACCAAAGTTCTTACCAACATCCCCTAAGTTGACTACATGTCCTCCAGTCATATATTCCAAACCGTGATCACCGATACCTTCGACGACCACATCAACGCCACTATTTCGAATACAGAAGCGTTCGCCAGCACTACCATTAATAAAGGCTTTACCTTTTGAAGCGCCATAGAAACATACATTTCCAGCTATAATTTCACGTTCTCGCTCTTTATTTGGCGCTTTAACAACAACTATACCGCCTGATAAACCTTTACCAACGTAATCATTTGCATCACCTGTATGTTGAATTAACAATCCTGACGGTGCGAATGCCGCTAAACTCTGTCCTGCATGTCCGTGCGTTTTAGCTACAATAGTTGCTTCTGGTAAGCCATTAGCACCGTGTTGCTGTGTAATATAGCTTCCTGTAATAACCCCTACATCTCGTTGTTCATTATTAATCACATAGTTCCCTTTAAATACTTTTCCATCCTCAATACTTTGTTTAGCATCTTTATAAAGATAATTTAAATCGAAACCGATATCTAAATGATGATTTTGATTGATTTCTTTTGCGTTAGGCCCATCAACTGAATCCAATAACTTTTCGATATCCAATGTTGCTGCTTTCGAACGTTCATCGATTCGACTTGAACGTTGTAATAAATCGGTACGTCCGATCAATTCTTCAACCGTTCTTAATCCTAATGAAGCTAAGACCTCTCTTAACTCTTCAGCAATAAAATGCATAAAGTTAACAACGTGGTCAGCCTTACCTCTAAATAGTGCTCTCAAATCTTTATTCTGTGTCGCAATACCTACTGGGCATGTATCATTATGACAAACACGCATCATGACGCACCCTAAAACAACTAATGGCGCAGTCGCAAATCCAAATTCTTCAGCACCTAATGCGCATGCTAACGCCACATCCCTACCCGTCATCAACTTACCATCTGTTTCTAATCGGACACGGCTACGTAAATGATTTAATTTCAATGTTTGATGTGTTTCAGCTAAGCCAAGTTCCCAAGGCAACCCAGCGTGTTGAATACTTGTCTTAGGCGATGCACCTGTACCTCCGTCATACCCACTCACGACAATTTTATCTGCAAATGCTTTAGCAACACCTGATGCAATGGTTCCGATTCCTGTTTTTGAGACTAATTTAACTGCTACGTCTGCATTTCTATTCGCGTTCTTTAAATCATGAATAAGTTGCCCCAAATCTTCAATTGAATAAATATCATGATGAGGCGGTGGTGAAATCAACCCAATACCTGGCGTTGAACCACGTGTTTCAGCGATCCATGGATAAATTTTCGTTCCAGGTAACTGTCCACCTTCACCCGGCTTAGCACCTTGAGCAACTTTAATTTGTAACTCTTTTGCATGTTGTAAGTACTCGCTCGTTACACCAAAACGCCCTGAAGCCACTTGCTTAATCGCACTTGATAACACACTACCATCCGCTTGAATTTCATACCGTTTGGGATTTTCGCCACCTTCACCACTGTTACTTTTACCACCAAGACGATTCATGGCTTGGGCCAATGTTTGATGTGCTTCTTCAGAAATAGAACCGTAACTCATCGCACCTGTATTAAAACGTTTAACAATGGTTTCTACTGGCTCAACCTCACTAATATGAACCGGTCGCTGTACTTTAAATTCTAATAAATCACGTAAATGATCATTTCTTTGATCATGTACAGCATTAGAAAAAGCTTTAAACTGTGTATAGTCATTCTCACGACATGCATGTTGTAACAAGTGTATGGTTGTAGGATTAAATACGTGATGTTGACCTTGTTGGCGCCACTGGAAGACACTTCCCGAATCAAGGTACTCATTATGTCTTTGTTGACGCATTTTATTCTCTACGTCAATTTGTTGAATACTTAACCCTGATAATTTGGATTGTGTTCCAGTAAAATAAGCATCAATTACATCTTGGGATAAACCAACCGCTTCAAAGATTTGAGCCCCTTGATAACTTTGAACAGTAGAGATACCCATTTTCGCCATCACCTTAATAACACCTTCTGATAGAACACGTGTGTAAGTTTCAACATTATCTGAAATCGTGCCTTCTAAACGATGTGTTTCAGTTAAATGGGCAATGGTTTGTTGTGCTAAATATGGAATGACCGCATTCGCACCATATCCTAATAAACATGCCACATGGTGTACCTCACGCGTTTCACCAGATAGCGCTACTAAGCTCGTATCCATGCGTAAGCCTTCTCTTATCAATAACTGATGAATATGACTGATAGCCAGAAGTATTGGCATAGCGTAGCGTTGTTTCGATGCCCCATCCTCGATATGACAATCAATGAGTTCACTATCATCTAGGACTAATATCGTATAACCTTCTCGTGTAGCTTGTATTGCAGCGTCACCTAATCTTTCCAATGCCACTTCAAGATGATCTTGATACAGTGTAGACAAGTGTTTCACGTTAAACTTACTTTGTTTAATCCTATTGAGTTGCGTTAAAGTCAGGACCGGTTTTGCTAATTGAATACGATTCAATACCGTTTCATCCGGATGGAATAAGTTACCTTCTCCACCTAAATATGATAATTCACTCGTTACAATCTTTTCACGATAGGCATCAATAGGCGGATTGGTTACCTGTGCAAATAACTGTTTAAAGTAATTAAATAATGATTCTGGTCTCTCGTTTAATACGGCAAGTGGTGCATCATACCCCATCGCACCGATTGGATCTTTCTTACCTTTCACTAACTCAGCCATATATTTATATATATCTTCTTTGGTATATCCAAATTGACGTTGTAACTTAAATAATATCTTGTGATTCAGTGAAGACTGACGATAGATTTGCGCTTCTAATTGTAAATCTATTTTATTGTTATCTAACCACTTCTTATAAGGATATTGACTGGCAATACGCGCTTTCAACTCATTGTTTTCAATTACTTGACGTGACTCAAAATCTACAAGAAGTAACTTTCCAGGATTAAGTTGTCCTTTGTAAGCAACATTGTCTTCTGGTACATCCACAACGCCTACTTCGGATGAAAAGACAATAAAATTATCTTTTGTAATTGTATAGCGACCTGGTCGTAATCCATTACGGTCAGTTAATGCACCAATTTTATCTCCATTACAGAACGAAATCATCGTTGGACCATCCCATGGTTCCATCAAATAACTATAAAACTCATAGAACGCACGAACATTCGCATCATTTTCTTTGTTATATAACCATGGTTCAGGGATAAGCAACATCGCAGCTTCTTCAGGTTCCATTGCCAATGATAGAAATTCTAGCGCATTGTCTACAATTGCTGAATCACTTCCATCTTCATCAACAATGTTCTGTATTTTACTATGCTCTTCGCCAAATAATGTTTGAATTAATTGTCTTTGACGTGCTCTCATCCAATTCACATTACCTTTAATTGTATTGATTTCACCATTATGCATTAATAAACGATTTGGATGTGCACGTTTCCAACTCGGAAAAGTGTTTGTACTAAATCTTGAATGTACTAAACCTAGCTTAGATTGATAATCTTCATGATTTAAATCTAAATATAATTTTTTTATTTGATCTGAGCGTAACCATCCCTTATATACAATCGTCTTATGGGATAAGCTTGTAAAATAAAGACCTAAGTCTTGCTGTTCTGCATATTGTTCTATTTGCTTTCTTGCTATATATAACGGTTTAACTGGCGTTGCAACTGATCGAATATCTATAAACACTTGTTGAATGTGTGGCATTGTAGATGCAACATGAGGTGCTATGGCGTTGACATCAACAGGTACATCTCGATAGCCAATTACTTTTAGGCCTTCACTTTGAAAGTAATGATTAAATTGCGATTCGTGTGTCGTACCTTGTATCTTTTCATTAGAGAAAAAAAGACCTACCGCATAACCGCCCTCATTAGGTAAGTCTAAATCGACATGTGCTTCAAAAAATTGAAATGGTATTTCGGTCATAATACCTGCACCATCACCTGTTATACCATCCGCACCAACACCACCACGATGGTCAAGTCGACGTAACATTTCGAGTGATTTTTCAATAATATCGTGCGACCTTAAATTATTCATGTTTGCGTAGAAACCAATACCGCATGCATCATGTTCCTCACGGTAATCATATAATCCTCTTTTTAATCTTTCATCAAACATGATGCCCACTCCTTTTGAGAATTTTCAGAAAATTTACTGTTAATAATAATTAATATAATGTAAAATATTTATCTGAACAATATATTAATTAGATGACTTAATTCTAAAAATTAGAACAATCGACAATAAAATGTTTATGCGCACAGTAGAAAGGAGCATTCATTTGGAAATTAAACAATTAAAATATTTCGTAGAAGTTGCACGTCGAGAACATCTCTCTGAAGCAGCACTCGAGTTGAATATTGCCCAATCTGCAATAAGTCGACAAATCACATTGTTAGAACAAGAACTACAAGTTACTTTATTTAATAGGCAAGGGCGAAACATCCATTTAACGTCACATGGTAAAGCGTTACTCACTCAGGCGACTCAGATTTTGGAGCAGTTAGACGAAACAGTAGCATTATTTCAACAAACTAATCACAAAAATGCGCGCATACTTAATATTGGGTTTGAAGAGAGCTATATTTCTCAAATGATTACTGCCATCATTCAAGCGTTTGAGCGCCAATATGATAGCATAATTGTTCCTCATATGATGTCATCATCTGAGATTTCTGAAGCGCTATATACTGGTAAAATTGATATTGGATTGGTTGAAATAAACACGGCTCTTCAGAAGAACGCTAATTTATCACTCAAACCATTATTTGAAGAAACATACCATGTTTATGTGCCTAAAGATGATGTGATTGCTTTATCTATAAATCCGCCACTAACTCAACTAGCTGAAACACAACTATTCACTTTGAAACCTTTAGCAACAACTATAGAAAGCCGTTTACAACATACTTTAAAGTTACCAATTCATATCATTGGAACGAAATCCCTAGCACACTATTTACTTAAACATCACCGTGGCTATGTCATCTTGCCTGATTACTTATCATTGGAGAATGAGATGGAGTCATTATGTGATATATCATTAGCGCATACAGAATTAAAACGCTCCTTTTGCGTCGCCTTCAAAAAAGATAATAAAAAAGTAGATATTCTCAATTTATCGAATTTAATACATCAACTTCTAAGTAAAGTGTCGACATACCATTAACAGTATGAGGTGATATGTCATAATTCAAATAGTTACTATTTGAATAATACAGTTGAGGAGCGTATAATCACTCTGACTTATTAAAGCGTAGAATTTCGAGTTATAAATGAGGGTTAAATATAATGAATGCACAAAATCGCAACTATTTTAGTCATCGTATAATGAATACCATTATTGTAATTATCGGATTATTTATCATCGGCGCCTTTATTTTTACGTTTTTCAATGCACGTTTCTATAACACCCCTATCGGAAAAGTGACACATGTAGAAACGAGTAACGCTCACAAAGTCGTTGATGAACAACATAATACCGACTTCAAATACAAACAACATTTAACAATAGAAATATTAAATGGTAAATATAAAGGTGAATCCACTACGATAGATAATACCTATGTCAAATCGCAAGCAGATTCAGAGCACTTTAGTAAAAATAATAAGGTCTTAATGCACATTCAAAACAGCCCGAAAGATGCAACAATCTTAGAGAAAAAACGCGATAGTCTTACTGTAGCAATTGTAGGTATATTTATTATGTCCCTATTACTCGTTGGACGTAATGTAGGTTTACAGTCTATCCTGTCACTTATCTTTAACACTGGTGCTATTTTAATAGCTATTGCAATCCATGATAAACATCCATCTACTAACCTATTCATTCTAATGAGTGTGGCAATCGTGCTGTCTACCATTGTCACGCTATTGCTCGTAACCGGTTGGCATATGCGCACTTGGATCACAACAATCGGTACGTTATTAGGTACATTTTTATGTATTGGTATCACTCAAATCATTATTCAATTAACCAATGGATCTGGTATTAAATATGAAACAATGAGTTTTCTAACATTACCACCTAAAGATATATTCTTAGCATCCGTGCTTATTGGATCTTTAGGCGCTGTAATGGATGTCGCCATTACAATATCAAGTGGTATGTATGAAATCTTACAACGTACGCCTAACATTTCTTTATCGCGTTGGGCTCTAGCAGGTCGTAATATAGGACAAGATATTATGGGAACTATGACAAATATTTTACTTTTCTCCTACTTATCAGGAAGTTTGCCAATGTTCCTAATTTATTTAAAAAATGCTAACACATTTACATATACGATTTCGATGAATTGGTCTTTAGAAATCGCTCGTGCTATAACAGGTGGTATTGGTATCGTACTCACGATTCCAATTACGATTAGCCTGATGGTTATGTGGATGAAATGGAAGGGTGTGACAAGATGAATGCAGTCGTCCTACTAGCACTCATTTTATTTATTTTAATGCTTATCTTCGGCGGTAAAAAAGGATTAGTTTCATACTTAACATTATTCCTAAACTTTATAATCTTACTGATCAGTATTGTGTTCATTTTATTTGGAACACCTATTTATTTAGTTTCATTGATATTTTGTATCGTCATTGCTGCTTGTAACTTGTTTATTTTAAATAGTTACAATATTAAAACCAAGGCTGCTTTTATTGCTACAATATTAACTACGATATTATTAATATTAGGCATTTATTTATCTATAAGTATTGGTCATCTACAAGGGTTTACTACGGAACAACAAGATGAAACCTATATTTTTTCAATGAATATCGGTATCGATATGGTTCAATTCTCAGTATTTACGGTTATTTTAGCTGTTATTGCAGCTGTCATTGACTTAACGATAACGATAAGTTCACCTATGTATGAGCTCAATGAAACCAATCCTAATCTTTCACGCAAGGCATTGTTCCAGTCAGGTATGCGTGTAGGGAGAGAAATTTTAGCAACTTCTGCCAATACAATATATTTAGCTTATTTTGGGGGTCAATTAACACTATTCTTTTGGTTTTTCCAATTACATTATTCTTTTGGACACATTATTAACTCAAAGATATTTGCGCAAGAATTCATTTCTATCTTACTCGGTGGAATTGCTGTAGCGATTAGTATCCCTATCACAGCATGGATTACTGCATTATTAATTAAGCATCCTAAATTAAGTACACAGCCTTCACAAGAAGTTTCACAAACTTCAGAGCAAAACATCAATCATTAAATTGATAAAACAACAAGTGCCATACAATCTTGAAATAAGTTATCGAGATTGGGACAGAAGCCTTTATGAATGTCTTGTCCTACCTCATTTATTTCATATTGATTGTAATGGCACTTTTTTAATGCGCATATTTATAAAAACTATATGTTCAAATTCATAATATGAACTGGTCGACCTTCTAAGCTCGTCTCTCCAGTTATTGAATATTCGGCTTGTTTATACAACGATATTGCTTTGTCATTGTCAGTATTTACAGTCAATACTATTTCATTAATATAGGGAAACGTTGCTTTAATATAGCTTGGTAGTTGTTGAATCACAGCTTTTCCAACACCTTGACCACGATATCGTGCATCTACACTAAATGAACGGAAAAATATAGCATCTTGATGATTGCTATACGGTTTAACCCCTTGACCTTCATGTAATGTAAAGAAGCCCACGCATTGATCATTTAACATAACAAGTGTCGGATGACGCTCATTGTCCCCTTTAGCCGATGCAATATTATCATTAGGCGTTCGAGTGAATTTTCTATCTTCTGCTAATATTTCAAACGCATTTAATAGTGGTTGATCGTGAATTGTATATGGTCGTATTTCCATTTTCTCCCTACTTTCTCTCTGAAAAGGTCTCAATCCATTTTACAACAGCTGGTGCGATTAAGGTTGTATCAGATTTATCGAACCAACGAATATCTGTAATTTCATTATCAATTTCCACACTATCCCAATCAATTTTCTGTTGAACTTTAAATCCATTTAGCTCCGTTAACGTGTTCTTTTGTGGGTAAGCATCCCCAACAACTGTACCTAAATATGTAAAGTCACTTTGTTCAAACGCCAATTGTAATTCCTCTTTAACTTCTCGTTGTATCGCTTCTAATTGCGTTTCACCCGCATCAATTTTACCACCCGGGAAATAATATTTTTCTCTATTTCTTACTTGCACTAATAAGATTTGGTCATCTGTTTCTTCCACTAAACAAACACATTTGATCATACCTGCACACCTTTTCTATTAAATGTTTTGTACTTCAAAAATATATGTTAATTTAGTATGATGTTAACATATATTAATATACTAAATGTCCGTTTAGTGACATTTTGATATTCGGAGGGTATTATTCATGGCAAAGAAATCAAAATTAACACGCGTTTCAAATTTAGTAAGCACTGCAGGCTTTATCGTTGATGGTTACAACGGTATTAAATTTGATGCAAAAAATAAAAACCTAGTTTATTTATCTTTAGGCCTAAGTACAGTGGGTACACTTTTAGATTTCGTAGTATCAATGAAATCTCCTTACAAATTCCGTAAGTTATTTTCATTCGTTTCATTCATTATTAATGTTACACGCTTAGCTTCAAGTTTCAGAAAAGTTAAAGAAGATTATCAATTTCAATAAAATAAAAGGACTGGGTCAGAATTCTTATTGAATTCGTCTTCCCAGCCCTGCAAGGATGACTTGAGTTGAGAAACGCTTCATTTAAGCGCCTTCTCAATTCAGTCAACTACTGCAAATTGGCTACATAGCCAAATTATTATTTTTGTTTCAAGCTTTCTAATGAATGAATTTATAATTACGTACTTGGTACGCAGGAATTGTACGATATGTTAGAACCCCTGGACCAGCACTAAAGTTCATTTCTGAAACTAAAATACTACCATTACTATTTACGCGCTCTACAAAAGCCACATGGCCGTAATAACCAGCATCTGATTGTGCAATTGAACCTACTGTTGGATTGCTATCAATGCGATATCCATCTCTAGCTGCCGCATTATCCCAATTATTAGCATTCCACCAATACGTACTGATTCCTTTTCCAATAGCAGCACGACGATTGAATACATGCCAAGTACATTGTCCCCAGTCATATAAGTTACTATGGTTAAATACTGGTGATGAATAGTAAGTTGATTGCGTTGAACGTGTTGTATACGTGTTTGAAGAAGCTGAACCACTCACTCTTAATGTTTGACCAGGATAAATAAAGAAATTATTCAATCCATTTAATTTCATAATATGTTGATATGTTGTACCATATCGGCTAGCAATAGATGACAGTGAGTCACCATAACGTACTGTATAAGTGCTTGATGATGCACCTGAATTTGAATTATAACTTGATTGAGAATTAGAGCTAGCAGAACCTGATACTTTTAATTGTTGACCAGGGAAAATTAAAAAACTATTTAATCCATTTAAATTCATAATATGACGATATGTTGTACCATATCGGCTAGCAATAGATGATAAACTATCCCCTGCTCTCACAGTATATGTACTACTTGAATTACCGTAATTTGAACGACTTGAATAATTAGAAGATCCTGATACTTTTAATACTTGGTTTGGAAAAATAAGATTTGATGATAAGCCATTTAATGATTTTAATTTAGATACAGTGATACCATAATGGTTTGAAATAGACCATAAAGATTCACCACTTCGAACTGTGTGCGTTGTTGATGCTTCAGCTTGATGAGCAAATAGTGTACTAAGTGCTCCTGTCCCTAATACTGCTGTTGCTAGAATTTTTTTATTCATACAAAGCGCCTCCTTAATCTTATGCTTGTTCATTGGGTTACTCACCACTTATTTCTAGTTGTACTAGACACTTATCTGTATTAAATCTTTATTACATACTTCTTTCTTTTATCCGTTCAAGTAGTGTACTTATACTAAATTAATACAATTTAGCATGATATTCCATTTCATTTTGATTACATGTCTATGAATTTTTTGTGCACTACTATAAAATTTCAAATAATATCCTTAGAAATATAATTTACTTTTCATAAGTGTATAACACATTTTCACCGATTAATGTATCGTGTTTGATATAAAAATTACAGGAGTAGGACAGAATTCTTTATGAATTCTGTCCTACTCCCGTATAAATGACTAAAAACTGAAAATGAATACAAGAATGATTTTCACTTTAGTTACTATGAATTTGTATTTAATAGTTATTCCAAAGTATCGATGGCTTGTTTTAAATCTTCAACTAAATCTTCAGTATCTTCAATACCGATTGATAAACGTACGAGTCCATCAGTGATACCTTCTTTAGCACGTACATCAGCAGGGATAGACGCATGTGTCATTAAAGCAGGCACTGAAATTAAGCTTTCAACTGCGCCTAAACTTTCAGCTAATGTGAAGTAATGTGTTTCACGAATAAGTTGTTTGGCTGCTTCTGTATCTTTTACTTCAAACGCTACGACACCAGTGTGACCGCTAGCTTGAGAAGCATGAATATCATGATTTAAATGGTCTTTAATACTTGGATGGAAGACTTGTTGAACGGCTGGATGATTTTGTAACATTTCAACAATCGCTTCAACGTTACGATTAATTTGTTCCATGCGTAAGCCTAATGTTTTAATACCACGGACTAATAGGTAACTGTCTTGTGGTCCAAGCACACCACCTGTTGAATTTGAAATAAATGCTAAACGTTCACCAAGTTCGTCATCTGCAGTAGCAACTAAGCCAGCTACTACATCACTGTGGCCACCAATGTATTTAGTAGCTGAGTGTAATACAATATCAATGCCGAAATCTAATGGATTTTGATAATAAGGTGTCATAAATGTATTATCTACTACTGAAATTAAATTATTTTCTTTTGCAATTTCTGCAGTACGTTTAATATCCGTTACACGTAGTAATGGGTTAGATGGTGTTTCAACATATAACATTTTAGTTTCTGGTTTAATATAGTCCTTCACATTTTCGATATGTGTTGTATCTACGAAATCAACATCGATGCCATAACGCGTAAACACTTTAGTTAAGGCACGGTAAGTTCCACCATATACATCAGAATTTAAAATAAGGTGGTCGCCCTTATCTAATAACATAATAACCGCACTAATGGCTGCCATGCCTGAACCAAAAGCAAAACCATGTTTCCCATTTTCTAAATTAGCAATCACACTTTCAATAGCACTACGTGTTGGATTAGCGGTACGAGAGTATTCATACCCTTGTCTCAAGTCGCCAATGTCATCTTGTAAATACGTGCTTGTTTGATAAATTGGTGTTGTTACTGCACCTGTAAAATCATCTGTTGTATGTCCACCGTGAATCATTTGTGTTTTTTTCTTCATAATCATTATTCTCCTTTGTAATCAAATATTTTCTTCGACATATAACGATCGCTTCCATCTGGAAAAATGGTCACAATAACGCCTTTATCGATTTTATTTTTAATGTCTAAAGCACCTTGTAGCGCAGCTCCTGATGAACTACCTACTAACAATCCTTCTTGTTGCGCTAAGCGTTTCACATTCTCAAAGCCATCGTTATCACTCACTGTAATAATGTGATCAACTAAGCTACGTTCCAAAAAGATCGGCCATTTCTCTGAACCAATACCTTCAATATCGTGTGCATGTGCTTCGCCACCATTCAATATTGAGCCTTCGGGTTCAACAATCACATTCTTTACATTGTATTGTTTAAGATGCTGTGCAACACCTGTAAATGTGCCTCCCGAACCAACACCAGCAACAAAGTAGTCAATGTTTGGTAAAGCATCTGTCAATTGTTTCCCTAATGTATGGGTGTATGCAGCTGGATTGTGCTCAGTTTCAAATTGATTCATATATACCGCTTCGAAATCTCGAGCATAACGTCTTGCTTCAGTTTGCGCACCAATCATTCCTTGCGCTTTCGGTGTACGTTTAATATCAGCGCCTAATGCACGCATGATGGATATCTTCTCCTCCGAAAAACCTTCCGGCGCAAAAATAACACAATTTAAATGATATCGATTAGCAGCAATTGCAAGTCCTATTCCTGTATTACCTGCCGTAGCTTCAACAATTGTATCGCCAGATGACACACGACCTTCTTTTATAGCTGTTTCAACAAGATATTTACCTAGTCGATCTTTCACGCTGCCACCCGGATTAAATTGCTCTAATTTTGCATATATCTGAACATTTTCATCGCTGAAACTTTCCAGTAATACTAATGGTGTTTGTCCTATTAAGTCAAATGCAATCATATTAATCATCTAAAGCGCTTTATTCGCTTTGACTCAACCTACCTTCTGTTTAAAATATTCATGATTCCCAATACTGTTTTATAAATTCTTACTCAATCACTATGAATTATACGATAATCTTAAGATTTATGCAAAACTACAAATTTTAAAATTTCCTATGTAATCATACATGTACTCGTATCTCAATAACTATCGTTCAACTTAATACTCGTGTTACGATAATAACGATGCAAAAGCAATAACTGATGATTTATATGAATCATACTTAAAGGAGAATCATAATGACATCAAAAGCCGATTTATCTTTATCTGTGTTCACTAATGAACAGTTTAAAAGTAAAAAATATACTCATAGTACCTTCCGAAACGCGATGTATGACGATTTAGAAGTCAATAAAAGTTATTTTAAAAATTGCGACTTCTCAGAAGGTATATTTAAAAATGTCCATTCCGTAGTTAATACTAAGTTAATTAATTGTGATTTTAGCAGTAGTATTTTTGTGAATATTAATTGCTTTAAGACACTAATGCGTAAAGTGAATTACAGTGTAACTACTTTCGATAATAGTGAATTCAACGCATTAACGATAGAACATACGACCTTCAAAGACTGTAGCCTACGTAACGTTACTTTCAAGGATGTTGTTTTAAAGAAAGTAGTCTTTGAAAATGTAGCATTAGATTTATGCCAACTAGATAGCGTAAAAATTAAAGATTGCATTTTTAAAAATGTTTCAATTAATAATTCTGCAATTTCTGAGAAAGTCATGAAAGAATTACGTAAACAAGACGTTCATTTTGAAAATATGTAACCTTGAGCAGTTACACCTATACACTTCCTAACTTATCAATGATCTCCTTAACGTTCTAAAACATATGTTTCAAATAAAACTATTAAAGGAATAATCATTAAAGTATTTCAAAGGGAGGGAATGATTAATGGCTACTCATGAAAATGATCACTATAAAGCATTTGAACAGAGTCAACTTCATCGTGACGATTTAATGGATTTAAGCGACTTACAACAACGAGTTGATACATTCAATACAAAAAATAATAACTCAGAATTAAAACAACATATTGATACTGAACTAACAAAATGGAAAGAATATGTAAGAGATCACTATAAGCCTGAAGCACCAGCAGAACAATCACGATTGTCAAATATTGCTGATAAAGTTCAAAGTGATATCAATACAGCTTTTGAATACAATGATGGCGCAAAAATATTTGCGTTTTTAGAAGCTTCGTATCAAAGAAGTAAAGAGGACTTAACCTACGGACGGACGTTAATTCTCTTTTCCGAAAAGGATACAATAAAACGGGCACTCACATTCTTTGATTCTGAGGAAGATAATCGTGAACTTGCCGACTTTATTATTTCTAAAAATATTGAGATTGGCAAAGAAATAATGTCTAAAGATTATATAACGTTATTAGAAATTGAGCGCGACTTTATCAATGCTCGTTTCAAGTAAAAAATAAGAGGTTAGCCACATGTATGTGGCTAACCTCTATTTTAATATATTTCTTAGAATAACTGCACGATAAACACAAGTATGATAACGACTGGCATGATAAATTTAATTAAAAAATACCAAGGTGCAAAGAATTTGAACTTGTCGCGTCCGAAACTTTCTTTTAAGGCATCTTTATCCAACAATTGACCCACTACTAGCGTTGTTCCAAGCGCACCTAATGGCATTAAAATATTTGATACGACAAAATCCATATTATCAAAAATTGTTCCTGCGCCAAACTTAATATCGCTTAAACTACTAAACGATAAAGTCGCTGGAATACTAATCATTAATATCAGTATACTTGCGATAAACGCTACAGATTTACGTTTAGAATTATCATTTTTAGTAAAGTTTGATACGTTTAATTCTAATAATGAAATAGATGATGTTAATGCTGCAAATAAGAATAAGATTAAGAATAGGAAGTAAAACGTAACACCAAAGCCCATTTGATTAAACACTAAAGGTAATACTTTAAATAATAAGCCTGGACCTTCTTGAGGTTCATAGCCAAATGTCTTCAAAGCTGGGAATATAGCTAAGCCAGCTAGTACGGATACTAAAATATTCATAATCACAATTGAAATTGCTGATGACTTAATAGTCATTTCTTTAGGCGCGTAACTAGCGTAAGTAATCATTCCCGTTGTTCCCAACGATAATGTAAAGAATGATTGCCCTAACGCAAATAAAATACCTTCCATAGAAATATCTTCTAAACGTGGTTGTAAAATATAGCGAACACCGTCTACCGCACCGTCTAAAGTTAAAGATTTCACCACAACTATAATTAGAAAAATAAATAACAACGGCATCATCACTTTTGATGCTTTTTCTAATCCTTTTTCAACGCCTAACATTACGATAATCATCGTTAAAAAGATAAAAATCCCTTGGCCCAAAACGGTTAACCATGGATTACTAATAATTGCTTCAAAATTAATGCTGGTTAAAGATGTCTTCTCGATAGATAACATTTGTAATATCACGTTACCGATATAAATAATGATCCATCCACCTATAACACTATAAAAACCAAATAATATAAATACTGCTAAATTACCATTCCACCCAATAATATTTAGCCACTTCTTACCAGTTAACTTGCTATATATTTGAGTAGTGTAAGTTCTCCCCATCTTACCTACTGTAAATTCCATAATTAATAGTGGTAAGCCTACAAATATAGTAAATATTAAGAATAGTAGTAGAAAAGCACCTCCACCATAGATGCCTGCCATGTACGGAAATTTCCACATTGCGCCCAAGCCAATCGCCGATCCCGCACTCGCTAAAATAAATCCAGTTGATGTCTTCCATTGTGATTCTTTGCTCAATCGTTCCACTCCCTTTAGCGCGTTAAAGCGTTTATGCACTTAAGTAATACTGTAACATGTCTTGCTTATAAGTGCAATATACATAGTTTTTTTATTTTTTTAAATTTATAGTAAAATTTAACTAATCCTAATGACGAACGAAGGCGTATAACGACATTGCTTCACAAAAGATTAGCGCTAATTATTGGAAAGGTATAGAAGTTATAGGTGGTTATATTGTGTTGAGGATGAGGGATTCAGGTTTACGTCCCCATTTAACATTCAAGGCGGTTCAGTGTTTGTACCTTATCAACATATTCGGGACGTTATGTTATTCATCGTCCCTAATGGTATCAAAATAATTGATAAAGACCACAATATATATCAATGCGTGTGTTCATGAAAGAAAAAATAGGCTGGGACAAAAATAATATAATGAAGCTATTTTGCAAATTCGCAGTAACTGACTGAACTGAGAAGGCGCTTAATTCAAGCTTTTCTCAGTTCTAGTCACCCTTGCGGAGGTGGGCGGGGCCCCAACATAAAAAATCACGAAAGTGATTTTACAAGCTAAGCATGCTGGGGACCGGCAATGAATTTATTTTATTTCTAATTTTCTCCATTAATAAAATGATTTGTATCCAGACAATGTTTATTTAGTATTTCAAAATATATACTACTTATATTATGCGATTAATGAATAGATTAATCTTCAAAATCGTACATCACTTCTTGTCCGTCCACGACTTCTTGAATGCTTAAACTTTCAATATGATCAATGTTAATATAATGCGATTGTTGGCCCGTTTTTAAAAATAAATAAGCCAGTTCATCAAATTCATCAATAAGACGTTGTACGCATGTATCATGATCAGGGCCATTTTGAAATGTTTTAAATTCAGTATAATTTTTACCAGACGTCGTTATGTATGTTAATAAAAATGTACGTTTCATTCTTTACACTCCATTTAGTTAGTCATAAAAAATGCTGCAATTTGTGATTCTACTTTATCACTACCCTCACCATGTGTCATAAGGTGTTTACATAAAGGGTGAGGTGTTAAATCTTTATCTGCACTACTAATATGTTCATAAATATAATGTGCGCTATCTTGATAAGATTGTTCATCTTTTTCTCCATAAAGAATGCTTGCCGGTGTTGTAATATCGCCTAAATGAGCAGTAATATTTGAAATAAAATCTTTAAATACACGAACGCTAGCGCGATAGTCTTCTATATAATTTAGCTGCGCCTGTGCGGCATCACCATCTACATTCATCAACTCATTCATGCGTTGACCGTAACGTTCCATACGCCATACAATACCCGCTTCTTCCTTTTCACTTGGTGCGGACATGACTGCAATTTTGGCAACATCTACCGTTTCAGCTAATTTTAAAGTGAATAGACCGCCTAAAGATACGCCAGTTGCATAAATTGTGTCATACCCTGCATCTCTTAGGAATTGATAACCATCAAGGACATCATTCCACCAATCATGAACAGTATATTGTGTAAACTGGTCGAGTGGTAACCCATGCCCTTTGTAATTAGGTGCGTAACATGTGTAACCTTCATTATTAAGTGTCTGTGCTAATGGTTTAATATCACGAATTGTACCAGTAAATGAATGCAGCAATAATACTGCTTCTTCACGTGTCCCTTGTAAATGAATGGGGCGTGGTGATTTTACTTTCATTCTTAATCTCTCCTTATTTTAAAAATAAACACATGATGACATTGCGCGTAGTCTTAAATGTGAAAAATCATTCAACCCACTCGCTAAATTCCATATGAATGCGTTGTGCGAGGGATTTGCCTTGCTCATACCCCGCATTCCCTATTTTTAAGATGTTATTAGGATCATAAATGTTATCTCCAATTTCTACTCTACTCTTACTATCTGGACTTATCACTAGAACATGGCTATGTTCACGCAATCGTTTAGCATCATCAAATGCCCCCGGTATCATACCTAAGCCATCCGCTAACGGTGCCAATATAATGATACTATCAGCACCTTCTGCTAACATTGCGTTAGTAGGAGAAACCATGCCCCCATCAATCCAGTCACGATGATTCAAATGTATATGCGGCCAAATACCCGGTACTGCGCCACTTGCTGTCACAGCTTCTTCAAGTGTTACATCGCTATGTGAATGAAATGTAGTAACTTCACCTGTTTTAGCATTCATAGCGGTAATTTCCAAATTATCGTGCCACCCTACATCTCCTAAACGCTGTCGTATGGCTTGCTTACGTTTAGATAAATCGACACGAGAGGGTCTCGTATATATAATGTCTCCCATCATTTGCCCTACTTTTACAGCATCATCACGACCTACAATAAAGGCATTCTGCCATAAACGATAAATATCTGAAGAAACCGTCGCCCGATCACTATCATCTCTGCGCTCATTTAATTCATAGTAATATGTGCGCATATCATCACCATTCGCCAGTACTGCACCTACAAATGATCCTGCTGATGTGCCAATGATTCTATCTGCTAAATCTAAACTCACACCACTTTCAATCAATCCAGCTAAGACGCCTGATTCCCATGCAATCCCTGTAATACCGCCACCACCAAGAACTAAAGTACATGCTTTATCTTTTGGCATTGCCATCTCCCCTTTGTTAAAAAGATGTTGTCCTATTCATTATTATTAGATTTATGACGAAGATTAAGGTTAAACAGTGGTAGTATCATTAAAAACAATGCTATCCACACTATAGCTAATGTCACACCTCCAACTACATCCGTTATATAATGCGCATGAAAATATAGTCGGCAACACAATACACCTATCCATACGATAATGGTTATAATACTGGCTATAATCTTGATAGCTTTAAACTTGATTAGTGGAATTAAGATAATGAATAACATTAACGCTAATAGCGTACTCGCATTAGAATGGCCACTTGGAAAGGAATAACCATGATCTCGCATCAAATGATTATATGGACGTGGTCTTTCAATTAGCTCTTTAATCAAATAATTTAATAACGTACCACTGGATACCGTTAAAAGCATCCAAATAGCTAGCTTAAAATGTTTAAATAATAAAATGATAGCTAAAAATAACGTGATATAGATAACAGATTTTACTTCTCCTATTTCAGCACAAAACGTCATAAAATTATGCCAAATGCCGTCACCAAATCTGCGTTTTGGTTCACCAAAGTAATCGGTTAGCCAATGTAATGATCCTTTATCGATATATTGAACCATTAATGTATCACGACTGACATTTATTGCTACAATAATAAAAATAATTAACCCAATCATGAACATAGGTACCGTCGTCATAGGTGATATTTCTCTTTTTTGTTTCCTCATACGTTCATCAGTCCCTAATTTCATTGTTTTCTGTAATTCGCATTCATTTAAATCACTTCATTAAAAGTCATTTAAATGTTTAATTTGTTGTCCATCCTTATTGAAATTAGACGGTGCAAGCCAATGTTCGAATCTTAGTTTCACATCTGGCCACTCGCTATCTAACATTGAGAAACAAGCCGTATCGCGATTACGACCTTTACAAATATTAGAATGTCTAAATAACCCTTCGTATGTAAAGCCAAATCGTTGTGCAGCATGCTTAGAAGGCGCATTTAAATTATCACATTTCCATTCATATCGTCTGTAACCTAGTTGTTCAAATACATATTTTGCTAACAAATATTGAACTTCTGTAGCTACACGTGTTTGCTGTAATTGATTAGAATAAATGATATTGCCCACTTCTATCGATCCTTGTTCTGGATTTATGCGCATTAATGCCACAATACCTAGAGGTTTGTACTGCACCTTATCTATAATCGTAAAGAAATATTTATCTTCACTATCAATCAGTTGGTTAATGTATTGTTCAAATTCCGACTTAGAATCAAAAGGGCCTTCATAAAGGTACGTCCAAATATGTCTTGATTCAACATCACATAGCACATCATACAAATCATCTGTGTGATGACTATTCAACTTTGCTAAGCTGCCATAATGCCCTTCTAATAATTGTTTATTAGGAAAAGGCGGCGTCACAAAATCATCTAATGCTTCTCCAATGGGTTGCTTAAATTCATTTACGCGCATCACTTTCAACTCCTAGATTACCTTTGTGTAAATTGTACACTAAACCACTAAAATAATCTCTTAATTAGAAATTATAAAATATAAATGAATCATGCATCCATTAACCTTCCTATAAATAAAAAGTACCCTGAAGGTCAGTTTCTATTGCTGACTAGATAGGGTACTTTTCTAAATTTATATTACAATGCTTGTTGTTGAATATTAAAGTTGCTTTTCCAAATTAGTATCTAGTTTAAATACAATCACACGTTCACCTGTAATCGTACTTAAATCACTATGGAAACTACTTACACTAACCCCAGTAATATCTAAGATTAATTGCATCAAATCATCTTGACCGGATTCCACCAGTTCTGAACGCGTACGTTTAATGTTAAGTAAACCTTCTTGCGTTTTACATACTCTATACTCGGCTGGTGTTAATACGCCTTGCAAATTGACGATAATCATATCGCGTAATATATCCGTTTTTACTGAGAGTGAGCCACGTCCGAGAAAGTCCTTTTCCCATTGCGTAATTGCTTTACTAATTTCTGCCTCATAAGCACCTTTAGATTTAGCCATGATTAATCTTTTATCTCCTATTGATTGATTAACCTTATTTTATCATTTTTTTCGGAAAAACCGAACTCCCTACCAGTCTTTCCAGCTATCGTTCTCATCAATACTAGCCAAACGTACCCAGTGATTATCCACTTTCTGCTTGAACTTAACATTATTCTCAAGTAAGTCTTTGATATATTGATCCGGCGCTTGAATAACGACCAGTAATCGAATTGGAGAATGATAAATCTTGTTATCCGCTGCCATAACTGATTGCCAAGGCAACCCGGCAAGTAAATCACTTGAATTCCCTTGCATGACACCGACACCAGACGTAACAGATTGCGTCGTTTTATTTCCGCTTCCGTAAAAATGCGGCGCAACCGTCGATGCGTAATATTGTAAATTAATCCATTGGGCTACTAGCGCTGGTCCTGAAATAATTGTGTTTAATAATTGTCCATCAGCATCTTTCTTCCAATCATAATTATGTAAGAAAGCACGCCCTTCTAAATCAGTGCCTGCAGTAATACTACGTTGGCCAATAATAAATTCCGCATTACGTGCTAAGCCCCATTCTGGACGAATCTCACTCCAGTCATTCGCAAAGCGATGTGCTTCTGCCACTGGGTCTTTTAAATGTTCTTGATCTAAGCCAGGAAGATTTGCTAGACGTTCAGAATTTGCCTTATAACTTACACGCGGCATAGCTTCATTTAACATATCCAATGCATGTTGTGCTTCTGTCGTTAATTCAGGCATATAAATATATTCTAAGTCATCGATAGACGTCTTGTGCTCTGCAGCCACAAAGACCGTTGAATCTGGAATCACTATACCTTCACTTTTTAAAGCTTTACGAACGTGAGGCAAGTTGCACATCATTGCTAATAATTTAGCATTAAAGCCACTTGATGCACCGCCACAAGCACCACATTCTAGCGAGGCATGGTACGGATTATTATTAGACACACTTCCATGACCCCCTAATACAATTAAAGGGGCAAAGTTCGTCGTTAAATCCATCAATTGTAATGCTTGTCTTGTAAAGGCAACTTGTTCTTCTTCTGTGAAACCGATTGGTAAATCACTATAAACTTCATGTTCACGGTCTATTGTTAGTTTAGCTTCAGGTTTCTTCAACCAATTCTTGGTAAAATTACGAACAAAATGCCCTGTCTTCTTCGGCATCAATGTACTCGCAATCGTATTCAAACTTAAAAATGGTCCACTTAATTCCGGTAATAGTAAACTTGGTAAAACATTATGTTTCATCAATTTAAATGTATAGAACATAGACGTAACCGAATGTTGCTGTTGATTATACGTATTTAGAGCATGACGATCCGCGTACTCTTTAATGGCATAAGCCGGCGATACCATAACAGGCAATGAATTATGTGTAAATTGTTCATCTAGCACTTCTTTTCTAATTGGAAGTCCAAAGAAACCTGCAATGCCGATTGTTTCAAATGGTCCTTCACTTTCTAAATGACGACGAAATGGTTCAGAACGCACATCAATACAAAAGGCTAATTGAACTTGTGTTTCTTGTTTAACTGGTTTAACAGATTTATCATATATCGCTTCCACTAACTCACGTTCATGCGTTTCTTCCCATGCTTCAAGCCATAATTTTTTGAAATAAAGCGGGTTAAAATCATGTGCAAATCTTAAATGTTCTAACTGATCTTCAATAGACATCGATGCCCAATCATCAATAGACATTTCTCCATAATATAACCACTTACTTACCAATTCTTTAATTCGTCTTTCCACATTTAAGACTGCCGGGCGACTCATTTTTTCAGTATCTAATAAAATACATTCCATCGTTAATCGTATAGCAAGATACTGTGTTAATAAGTCCGCTTCATGCTCATGTTGTTCGGCACGATAATACATCATTCCAGCCCAACCTGGTAACGATAAGAAATGTCCTGTTAAATAAGACTCTCGTTCATCTTCCGCTATATCTAAATGGTTCAATGCCATAATTAAAGCTTCTCTATAATCTTGAGGTAATGTTTTAACCATTTTACGTTGTGTCTTACTCAACATGGGATCGTGCTGTGCGAGATGCAACCAAGAGATATAAAATCCTTTTTCTCTTTTCGGCATTGTCCAACTTGATTGGAAGTTATCCAAATATAATTTAGACCACTTAATAATATGTGTATTCAGTTCATCCATTAAAGATTCGCCTTTAGCATTAAACGCATTCGCACTTTTTGAACGTGCGTATTTAAAAGGTTCATCTTCAAATACACGTTTAAGCTTAGAAACTTCAATCTTTAAATAGGCTTCTTTAGTTATTAGGTTTGTAGGCACATCCTTAATGCGCATTGCGTTCTTACAATAAGTATCAATATGTGATTTTGGCACTGATGTATCGTAAGCTTTAATAGCTTGTTGAACGTCTGCTTCTACGAGTGTTTGATCTATCTCTCCATTTTCCAAAGCAGTCATCACCGATGCATGACTTGGGTACAAATCTATATCGCGAACATGTTTAAACCATTGAGCAACTTGATCAAACGTTTCATGTTCCATTTCCTCCCACGGATTACGTGCAGCAAAGATAGAGATCGGAGATAGTGGTGTAATCACACGACGTGCCGCTTTGACTGTGTCCTCTATGTTAAATTTAGTTATAGTCATGTTTGATGCCACCTCTTATAAATATTTTTTTAAATAATTCGGATGACTTTCAACCGATTTAAATTTTGCTTCCCCAATTTTCACAAGCCATAAATATACTTTAGCAAAAGCTGTTGACGAACGACGACGTGCTACCCAAATGCTAAAGATACTACCTAATACTAGAATGGCAATACAAATGACCACGCTAATGAATGGTGGGTGTGGCGCAACCATATATACATTACTTAAAATATTGACAAATACGTCATGGGTCACAACATAAACAAGCGCTACAATGATGAGCATTGCTATGCCAATCATCCTACCCATCATTCCTCTATTTAGCGCAACCATCTGATTCCACGATACAGATAACGACCATGCTAAAATAAATGCACTAATTAATGTATAAGGTGTGTGCGAACTTGTTAAAAAGAAAATAACTGCAATAACAATTGCTAATGTTCTCCCTAACACTGTCCAAGCATAAGAACGTTTAACATTAGGTGGTGTTGGGATATTAAAACGTTTAACAATTGATCCTGATTGTAAGAATAGCGTTGCTTTGAAGACGCCATGTAAAATCAAGTGAATAATCGCAGCAGAATAAACACCTAACGCACATTGTACAAGCATAAAACCCATTTGGCTCATTGTTGAACCTACAAGCTGTCTTTTATAATCAACATGCACCAAGCTAATTCCTGAACCGATAAGTACAGAAATACTTGAAATAATAAGTAATAACGTTAAGGCAATACTATTATCAAACACAGGTGAAAAACGCGTTAAAATGATGCCACCTGCATTTACAATACCAGCATGCATAATTGCAGAAACAGGTGTGGGTGCTACAACAGATTCAATTAACCAGCTTTGGAATGGATACTGTGCTGCTGGAATAATAACTGCAATAACGAGTAATAAATCTACAATTAATTTCAGTCCATAACTCATTGCAACATCATAATCTTGTGATGGGTCGATAACCCAATCGCCTGTACCAATATAAAATACAACGACAGCTAAAAGTAATGCTACCCAACCAATGATAAATGATCGTGCTGAAACCTTTGCTGCTTCAGCTGGTACTTTCCATGAACGATTGAGTCGAATCAGTTGCGTTAAACAAAATAATGTCAATCCCCAACAAATAACCATTAAACGTAAATCATTACTTAGCCAACCTACAGACGCAAATACCGTTGTAAATGTGTATAACGGGAAGTATTTACGATAATTACGATCACCTAATAAGTAACGTGTAGAGAATTTTTGAATTATAAACCCTAAAGCGAGTACAAAGGCACCTACTAACCAAGCTAATTTGTCTAGCGCAAAGATGCCTACGATATCTCTGCCATTAATAGTGATTAAGCCAATTACTCCTACAATGACAGGTAATAGAAGTAAAGTTAAATGTAAACGTATGTATTTTACAGGAACCGATGGCACTAAAAAAATCAAGCCACTTAACACTGCAATGACAAGCGTTACGAAAAATAATGTTAGTAAAAAACCTGAACTTAACATTGCCGCTCCTCCATGTCTTCAATCTATTTCATTAAAAAAGTTCCCTTATACTATAAACAATATAAGAAAAAACCTACAATAGTCTAGTTTTATCCTTAGATATCAGATATTTACTAACTATTGTAGGTTTCTATGAGAACTCATTTACTTAATATGTATAAATGCTCTTTCAAGCTACCTTATATGTATCATCAACCATATGTCTCATCCTTCAATTGAACAATGAATACTGCGTACCCTTGCACAACTGCTTGATAAAGACCTATGTAAAAATTCAGCACAATACATACAATATAAAAAATTATTGCTAAAAAGTCAATCTATTAACGTATTCGAAGGGTATTTCGTTTATCCAATATTATTATCGACCTTTAATCATTCAGATAGGCATGATTTATCGTTACTAATTGTCTGAAATCTAACGAATACGAAACGCTTTCATTGAGTTAGGAACTATCGCCCACAGATATTCAAAGTCACGTTATACTTTATTTAACATTTAATAAGGAGGTACTCAAAATGGGAATCATTTCTGGTATTATTGAACTTGTTAAATTCATCATCGACTTAACTAAAAAATAAGTCTCGCATAACGCACATAAACATTCCATAAAAAGAGTGAAATCATTAGATTTCACTCTTTTTATGCGTTAATAAACAAAACGCTCAATCTCTATATGGATAAAGATTGAACGTCAGTGGATAAAATGAATTTATTTTGTTTAACTATAAAGTAACATATTTTAACAGTCATGCATGTAACAATTTTGTGAAACCGCTTAAAAATATTTTAAAAAACCTCTTATAATTATTGATTTAATTAATATTTAGTGAATTTTTCTTAATAATATGTTCATTTCAGAACAATACACGTAAATTTAGGGTAATAGTGAATCAAATACTAGAGATGTACATCATCAGATATGTTGTGATTAATACATAATCAGATCATCTTCATTGACTATCGCAATCACCGTTTATGATGACGAACGAATCGAATTCGTATCTTTAGACAAGGGGGAGTGGGGCAGAATTCTTTCTAAATTTGTCGTCCCAGACTATAGCATTAATACCTTTATCACTTTGATATAACCTATTAAACATTTAAAGTTGGTGTCTACTATGATTGAACATTTAAAAAAGAAAAATCGCAAAACAATAAAAGTATTAGGCAATATTTGGCTTAATGCAAATTTAGATACACATACCTTTATTGATAGTTTTTATTGGATAGACAACTATACTACTGTACTTGATGCTCTTAAGTATGCTGAGGTTTACGTTTATAAAAATGGTAAGGACATTGTCGCATTTTGCGGGCTTAATAACACTTACATAGCCGGCTTGTTTGTAAAAGAAGAATTTCGAGACCAAGGGATTGGGCATGCACTCATTAAGCATTTACAATCTGAATATGATTATTTATCTTTAAAAGTATTTGAAGAAAACCATCGCGCCGTTCATTTTTATACGGATTTAGGTTTCATAAAAATCGACGCCAATATTGATAAAACAAACCATAATGAATTATTAATGGCATGGAAGAAGTAAAACCATTTACAATTTAAGATGCACGATTGGATAATCCCTACCTTGTCCATCCTTTGCAGATTCATCATATTTTATGAATCCGTTCTTGCGATAAAATGCCAAGGCACCGGGGTTATCTTTGTTTACATCCACATACCGAACATTATGGTCTCGAATTAGACTTTGAAGTATTGCCGTGCCATATCCTTGTTTAAAATACTTAGGATCTAAAAATAACATTTCTAAATTTGAATCATGAGTCCCGGAAAAGCCAATGATGTCGTTCCCGTCGAACCATAAATATACTTCAACATATGGGAAGTATGTTGGTATTTCCTTTTTAAGTTGTATTCTATCCTTCTCTTTTAAAAAATCATGTGTAGCTATAACTGAACGTTCCCAAATGGCTAATGCCTTAGAATAATTTTCTCCTTGAAGCTTCATTTTATTTAATTTCATTTATATAACCTCTCATATTAAAAAGGGCTAGAAACCCTATTATAAAGGTGTTTCTAGCCTATACTTATTTGTTGACTCTTATTCCCACTCAATAGTGCTTGGTGGCTTAGACGTAATGTCATAGACTACGCGGTTAACGTGATCGACTTCATTTACAATACGGCTTGAGATTTTTTGTAAGACTTCCCAATCAATGCGGGCGAAGTCACTTGTCATACCGTCGATAGATGTTACTGCACGGATACCTACAGTATGATCATACGTACGATAATCTCCCATTACACCTACAGATTGAATGCCAGGAAGAACTGTGAAGTATTGCCAAATATCTCTTTCAAGACCTTCTTCACGCACAACCTCACGTAAAATCGCATCTGATTCACGCACAATTTCTAATTTATCTTCTGTAATTTCACCTAACACACGGATACCTAAACCTGGACCTGGGAATGGTTGTCTCCAAACTAAATGTTCAGGAATACCTAATTCAATACCTAAAGCGCGTACTTCGTCTTTGAATAATGTATTGATAGGCTCAATAAGTTCAAATTCCATATCTTCTGGTAATCCACCTACGTTATGGTGAGATTTAATTGTTTGCGCTGTTTTAGTGCCTGATTCAATGACATCAGTATAAAGTGTACCTTGTGCTAAGAAATCAACATCTGTTAATTTAGCCGCTTCATCATCAAACACGTATACAAATTCATTACCAATAATCTTACGTTTTTGTTCTGGATCAGATACCCCTTTTAATTTATCCATGAAACGCTCTTGTGCATTCACACGAATAATATTCATGTCGAAACCTTCACCAAATTGTTCCATAACCATGTCCCCTTCGCCTTTACGAAGTAATCCATGGTCAACAAAGATACATGTTAATTGATCGCCAATCGCTTTATGTAATAAGACTGCTACAACTGATGAATCTACACCACCACTCATCGCACATAAGACTTTACGATTGCCAACACGGTTACGAATTTTTTCAATTTCAATTTCAATAAAGTTTTCCATTGTCCATTCGCCCGTACATTCACAAACACGACGCACAAAGTTTCTTAATAAATCATTACCGTATTCTGTATGACGTACTTCAGGGTGGAATTGAACACCGTAAATTCGGCGTTCTTTGTCTTCAATTGCTGCATAACTTGTACTTGGACTATCCGCGATAACTTCAAATCCTTCTGGAATTTCAATCACTTTATCAGAATGACTCATCCATACTGTTTGTTCAGATGGTAAACCGAAGAATAAATCATCTGATTTCGCATTAATTATTGCTTTTCCATACTCACGTTCGTTAGCGCGTTCAACTTTTCCACCTAAAAGTTTCGTCGTCAACTGCATACCATAACAAATACCGAGTACAGGAATACCTAAATTATAAATGTCGGGGTCAATCGTAAATGAACCTTCCTCATAAACTGAGTTTGGACCACCTGAAAGGATGATACCTTTCGGATTCATACGTTTGATTTCTTCAATTGAAATTTCGTGATCGTGTAATTCACTGTATACGCCCATTTCACGAATACGACGTGTAATCAATTGGTTATATTGACTACCAAAGTCTAAGACAAGAATCAACTCTTGCTCTTGAGCCATTTCCATAATTGTGGATCTCCTTTAAATTGAATTTTATGTAAATAATAGAGAGACACTTTCCAAATGTATTGCTCCAAGATTATGTTTTAAAGTGAACAAACTCTGAGACAAACATATTTGAATTGAAAAGTGCTCCCCATTCTTTCTAACAAACTGCCATCATCACACTACGTTAATTTTAAAATGAGTAGTTAGGTGATTCTTTAGTAATTTGTACATTATGTGGATGACTTTCTGCTAAACCAGCAGGACCCATACGTGTGAATTGTGCTTCGTCACGTAATGTTTTTAAGTCAGGTGAACCTGTATAACCCATACCAGCTCTTACGCCACCCATAAGTTGGTAAATTGTATCTTGTAATGGACCTTTGTAAGCTGTACGACCTTCAATACCTTCAGGGACAAATTTTCTAGGAGATTTGTCTTCTTGGAAGTAACGGTCATTTGATCCTTTTTCCATTGCGCCTAAAGAACCCATGCCTCGGTACACTTTATACTGTCTACCTTGGAATACTTCAGTGGCACCTGGGCTTTCTTCAGTACCAGCTAATAAACTTCCTAGCATTACTGCATGTCCACCAGCTGCTAACGCTTTAATAATATCACCAGAGAATTTAATACCGCCATCTGCTATGATTGCTTTTCCAAATTTACGTGCTTCCGTTGCACAATCATAAATCGCTGTAATTTGAGGTACACCTACACCTGCTACGACACGTGTTGTACAAATTGATCCTGGTCCAATACCAACTTTAACTACGTCAGCACCAGCTTCGAATAATGCACGTGTTGCTTCAGCAGTCGCTACATTACCTGCGATAATAGTAACTTCAGGATATGTTTCTTTCATTTTTTTAACTTCTTGAATCACGCCACTAGAATGACCGTGTGCTGTATCGATAATTAATGCATCTACACCAGCTTCGACTAATTTTTGAGCGCGAATTTCTGTATCTTTAGATGTCCCGATAGCTGCTGCAGCGAGCAAACGACCATGCGCATCTTTAGCTGCATGAGGGAATTCAAGGACTTTTTCAATATCTTTAATTGTAATTAAACCTTCTAAACGGCCATTTTCCACTAAAGGTAATTTTTCAATTTTATGTTCTTGTAGAATTGTTTCGGCTTCATCCAATGTTGTGCCTACAGGAGCTGTAATTAAGTTTTCTTTAGTCATCACATCAGAAATCTTGATTGAAAAATCTTCTATAAAACGTAAATCACGATTAGTTAAAATACCTACTAATGCTCTTGATTCTTTATCACTCACAATTGGTACACCTGAAATACGGTATTTACCCATCAACGCCTCTGCTTCATATACACTTTCATCAGGTGTTAGATAGAATGGATTTGTGATAACACCGTTTTCTGAACGTTTAACTTTTTGAACTTCTTCAGCTTGTTCTTCGATGCCCATATTTTTATGAATGACACCTAGACCACCTTGACGTGCCATTGCAATTGCCATTTTAGATTCGGTTACTGTATCCATACCAGCTGATATAACTGGAATATTTAATTTAATTCGTTCTGATAATTCAACACTAAGATCCGCATCACTAGGTAACACATCTGATGCTGCTGGAATTAATAAAACATCGTCAAACGTCAAAGATTCTTTAGCAAACTTATTTTCCCACATTGATAATACAGCCTCCATTTTTATATATAGTTATTTCTATTATTTCACATTTTCTTCGCTTTGTTTATACTTTATACCATTAAAAAAGAAATTAAGAATAATTGCAGAAATCGCGCCTAATACAATACCGTTTTGAGTTAGCCATGCAAATTGCTCACCTAAAGCTTTAAACGCTTGTGGTACTGCACTAATACCTGTACCCAATCCTACAGATACTGCAATGATTAATAAATTATTTTGATTCTTAAAATCAATATGACCTAAAATACTAACACCGTAAGCCATCACCATACCAAACATCGCAATCATTGCACCGCCTAATACAGGTAATGGAATGATATTAGCTAAAGCACCTAATTTAGGAATACAACCACAAATGAGTAGTAAAACTACCATACCGTAAATCACTTTATTCTTCTTCGCACCTGATAAAGATACTAACCCAACATTTTGTGAATATGCCGTGTAAGGAAATGAATTAAAGATTGATCCTAATACAATAGCAAGACCTTCCGCAGTGTAACCCTTACGAAAATCTTTTCTTTCTAATTTTTTGCCAGTAATTTCACTTAGCGCATGATATACACCAGTCGATTCTATTAAACTTACGATTGCTACAATCGTAAATACCAGTATCGCACCTAAATCAAAACCGAAACCAGAAAAACGAAACGGTTGAGGAATGCCTAACCAATGGGCTTCTCCCACTTGCTTAATATCTACTAAACCAAGCAGATTTGCCAATATTGTTCCTGCAACCAGTCCGATTAAAATCGCAATAGATTTTAAGAACCCTTTTGTAAATCTTTGCAAGATAAGAATAATGATAAGTGTAACGCCACCTAAAATTAAATTTTTAGGATTTCCATAGTCTTTAGCGCCTTCTCCACCAGCTAAATAGTTCATTGCAACTGGCATTAAATTGATACCAATGATTGTAACCACACTTCCTGTTACAACAGGTGGAAAGAACTTAACTAAGTAAGAGAAGAATGGTGCAATAATAACAACTAAAATACCTGATATAAATAATGAACCATATAGCACATCCAGACCCTTTGTTTGACCGATTAAAATCATAGGTGCAACTGCAGTAAACGTACATCCTAGTACAATGGGTAAACCTGTACCTGTTACTTTGTTAGCTTGTAAAAATGTTGCTACACCACACATGAAAACATCCACTGTGACTAAATACGCAATTTGTTCTGGTGTAAACTTTAAACTCGTACCAACGATGATTGGTACTAAGATTGCACCGGCGTACATTGCTAATAAGTGTTGTAAACTTAAAATGAACGTCTTCATTCATTTTCACCTAGTAAAGTCACTTGGTTGCCTTGTAATGAGGCTACTTTACATAATGAAGACACATTTAAACCTGCCTCTTCTAGTCTTTGTCTGCCATCTTGGAAACTTTTCTCAACAACAATGCCAATACCAACTGTTTTAGCTTTAGCTTGTTGTGCAATATCATATAATCCTAGTGAGGCATCGCCATTTGCTAAGAAATCATCAATGATTAAAACTGTATCATTCTCATCTAGAAATTCTTCTGAGACAATCACTGTACTTGTTTTGTTTTTTGTAAACGAATGGATATCCGTACTATAAAAACCATCTTTCAACGTACTTGGTTTCGCTTTTTTAGCGAATAAGCATGGGACATCAAAATGTAATGCCGCCATAATAGCTGGAGCAATGCCTGATGCCTCGATTGTTAAAATCTTAGTAACACCTTTATCTTTAAATTGCTCATAAAATGTTTTGCCTACTTCATGCATTAGTTTTGCATCGATTTGATGATTTAAAAAACCATCAACTTTTAATATTTTTTCATCAATTACTACGCCATCTTCTTTGACTTTCTGTCTAAGCGATTCCACGTCAAAACCTCCTAAATTTGTATACAAAAAAAGCCTCAAACTTTACGAGAAAGTTTCAGGATCCATGAGCGAACAGGCAATACATATCATTTTAAAATTTCAAGAAGTCGTATATTTAAATGTATTCTTCTTTAAACACTTTATAATTTTAAATTTGTTTTATCTCATAGGATGAAGTGAATGAATATACAACCTCCAAAGTGAAACAACCTTATACAGTATTTCTAGATAGTCATTTAAATAAACATCGTCCATTTTATGTATTGATTCTGAACCCATAGTCATGTCGTTTGTGGCAACATGGTAGAAACTTCTAAAGCCATATTCTTTAGATTATATGAGTGATATAAATTATTTTACGATAATAGCAAACTTTTGCTTGATTTTCAATATCATAGAAATGGTTATAAGCCCTTTCACAATAATATTTTGTCGTGTAAGCGTTTAACTAAATATTGCTCAACACTATTTGTAAACACTTCTTAATTAATTATATAATAACTATAGTTGCGTTTTATAAATATTCTTAAGGGTATATTTTTATTAAAAGTAGGACGAAAAGATGGAGGGCGATTGATATGGCAGATTTTACCGTATTAGATAAGCAAGATGAAATTTATAACGTTGTACAAAAGAAAAAAGCTGAAGGATATTCAGAAAATGAATTAGTCGTTGTAAGTAAAAGTAAATTACACTTAGATGATTTACATGATTCTCAAGTGACTTTAATTGCCACAAGTGGTTCATTTAGTGATCGCATGTCTAAATTATTAACTGGCGAAGACGGTGAAGAAGCTGTTTTAGCTCGTTATGATTTATCTGAGGATCAAAAAGAAAAATACAAAAAAGAAATCTTAGACGGCAAATTTTTAGTAGTTGCTAACAAAGATGAATCTTCACATGACGAAGTTGAGGAAAATAACTCAGCTTACGAAGAAATTGATATCACACATTATGCGAATGAATCTAAAGGTCCAAAATCATAATCACGATTGGATTTAAACTTTGAAGCCGTAAGATGCGCTATAGTAGTGCGTTTATCTTACGGCCTTTTTTCGTCTCATAACGTTTTATTAATGACGTCTTATTATCTAAATATGCTATACTTAAACAAATATTCGTGGGGGTGATATTATGAAATTTCATGTGATTCAATCAATTAAAGATGCGTATTATGACAAAGCAATCGCTTTTTATAATCAACAATTAGATGTAAATTTTTATGAAGATAGCTATATTATTGAGCGATCCTTAAAAAATAATAAAACAGAAAATGATTATACTTTTCTCGTGGGCATACGAGATGATGAAATCATTAGTTTAGCGACAGCACATTATGAAGCAACAACAAATTCAGCCTTTTTAATACACTTAATTGCGAATAACACTTCAGATTATGAAGATGTCCTCGTTAGCACACTACAAGAAATTGAGCATCAATTAAACCTACTTTCTAATAAGGTGCATGCTCGTGATATTAATTTTGTAATGGTTGAAGTGCCTAAAACAGATCACTCATTACAAGACATTAATCAACAAGCAGTCACTCAACGCCAGCAATTATTGCTATCTAATGGCTTTGAAAGACAAAGTGAAATTGATTATATACATCCAAATTACTCAAAAATTGAATCGCCTTTTAAAGTAGATTTATTCATTAAATCAAACATTGAATTAACTAAAGATATATACCCAGCAAGTGTGAAATCAAATTATATTTTAAAATATGTATTTGCTAATGGTATTTCACGCGATATTATCTATCCTTTATTAGTAAAAATGAATTTACGCCTACCACACTAGGAACACTTGAAATGAGCGATATAAAGGGTTAAACTAATAGTCGAGGTTAGACTGACGTTTCACTGACAGAAGACAAACGTCAGTGTACATAAATCAATGAACGAAAGGACTTTCAGCTATGTTAACCAAAGAATTCGCTCAGCGTGTCGAACTAAGTGAAAAACAAGTCCGTAAAATAGTCCAACATTTAGAAGAACGTGGCTATCAACTTAGTAAGACTGAATACCGTGGCCGTGAAGCTACTGATTTTAAAGAAGAAGATATTGAACTTTTCCAAGATATCGCTGAAAAAGTAAAACAAACAAATAGTTATGATTTAGCTTTTGAAGAGCTTGAAAAGGAAAAAGACTTTTTACAAGTCATTGTTAAAGAAGACAATGAACAATTACCTGCGGATCAAAGCGCTACGCAATTAGTAGAAGAATTACGTACAGAAATTCAAAAAATGCGTGAAGAACGTCAAATGCTTGGTCAAATGATCAGTCAAGTTCATCAACAACAAACAGAATTAAAAGAACTTCAAAATCAAATCACTGAAAAATTAGATGTTAATAATCAATCATTATTAGCTATTCAAAATGCTCAAGAAGCCATTCAAACGGCTCAAAAAGAGCAATCTGAATACACTAAAAATGATTTAGTTAAAGAAATTAATGATAAAAATCAACAATCTATCGATACATTAAAAGAGGATATTACGACACAATCTCAGTCATCTCCTCTTGGTAGACCTAACGATGAAAAGAAAGGTTTCTTTGCACGATTATTTAACTTATAAATCTTTCAAATAAAGCGAACAGTTGTGACACTATCAATTTGTCACAATACTATTAATATAAGGGTGAGACAGCATTCATTTTGAATCCACTGCCTCACCCTTTTTTTATATGATTAATAATTTAAAACTTTAAATTGTTTTAATTTAATTAGCTATTGTGTCTTTTCAAAAACTTATAATTTATGCTTTTTATTTCAAAGTATTGAAATATAAAATAAATAGTATTATCCTTATAAAGTATGTCGGAATTAGAATATTATAAGGAGATTCATTATGGGGACTTTTTTTACAGTTATTAATATTGTCATTATGATTGTATTCTTAATTGGGTTATTTATAATGGCTAAAAAACACGTCTCATTTCCTAAAAGAGTATTTACCGCATTAGGATTGGGTATCGTGTTTGGAATTGCTTTACATCTCATTTATGGTGCTAACTCTAAAGTACTTGAAACAACTACAGATTGGTTCAGTATTGTAGGAGACGGCTATGTTGCATTACTACAGATGATTGTAATGCCACTGATTTTCATTTCAATCGTATCTGCATTCAGCAAAATACAAATTGGTGATAAATTCGCTAAAATCGGTACTTATATTTTTATGTTTTTAATTGGAACTGTAGCTATTGCTGCTATCGTAGGAATTTTTTATGCCATTGTATTTGGCCTCGATGCCTCAAGCATTGATTTAGGCAGTGCAGAAAATTCAAGAGGAAGCGAAATTAGTAATCAAGCGAAAGATATAACTGCTAATACGTTACCACAACAAATTCTAGAATTATTACCAAGTAATCCATTCTTAGATTTCACTGGTCAAAGAACAACGTCTACAATTGCAGTGGTTATCTTTGCGATTTTTGTAGGCTTTGCTTATTTACGTGTGGCTCGCAAACAACCGGATAGTGGTAGTTTATTAAAACGTGGTATCGATGCAATTTACTCATTGGTCATGTCTATCGTGACATTTGTATTAAGACTCACACCATACGGTATCATTGCGATTATGGCATCAACAATCGCTACAAGTGATTTCCAAGCGATATGGACATTAGGTAAATTTATGGTTGCATCATATGCAGCATTAATCACAATGTACATTATCCATTTAATATTATTAGCAATTATGGGTATCAATCCAGTTCGTTACGTTAAGAAAACATTCGAAGTGCTTGTATTCGCATTCACTTCTCGTTCAAGTGCGGGTGCATTACCATTAAACATTCAAACGCAAACGCAGCGATTAGGTGTACCAGATGGGATTGCTAATTTCTCAGCATCATTTGGCTTATCCATAGGTCAAAATGGTTGTGCAGGTATTTATCCTGCGATGCTAGCTATCATGGTAGCACCAGTTGCAAACGTAGATATTGATCTACCATTTATACTTACTTTAATTGGCGTTGTTATTATCAGTTCATTTGGTGTAGCTGGTGTCGGTGGTGGCGCAACATTTGCATCCATCCTCGTATTATCAACGTTAAACCTTCCAGTAGCACTTGCAGGGGTACTTATCTCAATCGAACCCATCATCGATATGGGACGTACTGCATTGAACGTTAATGATTCAATATTAGCAGGTACTGGTACAGCTAAGCTGACTGGTAATATGGACAAAGATAAGTTTAACTCAAACGAATATGGAGATTTATCAACAAATTAATTCATATTTTAAAAAGCGTAGCTCAAACGTTACTGTGTTTATTTCAAACAATTGTAATCGTTAGCTACGCTTTCTTTATTAAAACGCGATTATTTCTTCATTAATCCTGATTTATTCAATTCTTCTAACATATCTAAACGTGTTTTTCCACTTAAGAACCCAGCGACTTGTTCTGACCATGTTTCTTGGCGTTTTCCATTCGTTCGTTCTTTATAATAGTTACTAACTGTCTCATCATATTTTTGAATCGCTTCTCTTTGTTCTTTCGCATTACTATTATAAACATTTTTATGGAATACATGATCAAGCGGTAAACGTGGCTTAGGTGCACCATTCTCATCCTCTGCCGGTTCTCCCACAGCCATTCCAAATAATGAAAATGCATATTCAGGTAAATCTAAAATTTCTTTAACACGACCAACATCATTTCGTAGTGAACCTAAATAAACAATACCATAACCCATATCTTCTGCAGCCAAAGCCATATTTTCAGACACTAAAGCCACATCGATTGCGCCTACTAATAACCCCTCTGCTGATTCAAAAGAAGTTTGCATGTCAAAATCAACAGTTTCATTGATTAAATTGTGACGATAAT
This sequence comes from Staphylococcus sp. GDX8P54P, assembly GCF_017893165.1. Taxonomy (NCBI): domain Bacteria; kingdom Bacillati; phylum Bacillota; class Bacilli; order Caryophanales; family Staphylococcaceae; genus Staphylococcus; species Staphylococcus sp. GDX8P54P. Next base: position 59,397 of record NZ_JAESMM010000007.1, on the reverse strand, counting down.
AATCTAAAACAAAGACAAATAAATAGCCATTATCCACAACATATGGCTGTCCTGATACTTCTTTTAATTGTTCTTTAATGTTTGGGTCTTCTACACCAATGATTGAGTATGTTTGTAAATAACTAGACGTTGATGCACTCTGACCTGCTTCTACCAACTTTCTAACTGTGTCGTCACTTAGCGGTTTATCTTTAAATTGTCTTACCGAATGGTGTTTTTTCATTAAATTGTAAACATAGTCTGTCATTGTATCCACTCCTTCAATCCTATTGACTACATCGTAACAATTTATTTTTTATTTTGCTTTTATAAAGAATTACTTATCTTCCATAAACCATTTGCATGATGGTCATTTTATAGTTATCATAATAGTAACAATTTTCAGATATTTAAGGAGAGATAGCATGAGCCAAGCAAATAAAGAAGTATCAAACGCCTTATTTCAAGCATATATGTCAAAGGAACCTATTGAATTTGTAAGTAACACACACACGCTTACTGAACCTGAAGCTTATCAAACACAAGATGATCTTATTCAGCAAATTCAAGCTGAGAAGCAGGTCCCTATCAAAGGTTATAAAGTAAGTATGACAAGTGCTGCAACTCAAGCCATCGCTAATACTAACGAACCAGCTTACGGTACAATTTTATCTCATCAAGTTGTAGAAAATGGTCATGGCGTATCACTCACTACATTATTTGCGCCACTATTAGAACCTGAAATTATTTTTGAATTAACTGCCGACTTACCTGAAGATGCTGACACGCAAACGATATTAGAAAGTGTGAAAATCGCACCAGGAATCGAAATTCCAGATGCACGTTATAAAGATTGGTTCCCTAATTTCACTCTAGGTGACTTGATTTCTGATAATACTGCTACAGGACTCATCGTAGTGGGCGAACGTATCACACCTCTCGATTATGAAGCATTCGCAGATATTAATTTAAAATTATTCAAAGATAATCAGCAAATTGAAACTGGTCACTCTAGTGAAGTGCTTGGAAACCCTATTGAATCCGTGAAATGGTTAAATAAAAAATTACATTCTCATGGCAAATCTTTAAAAAGAGGACAATTTATTTCTTCTGGAACCTTTATTTCTCCTTTAAATTTAGAAGAAGGTACGTATACTGCTGACTATGACAAAGTAGGATCAGTCACAGTTAAAGTCATTGATTAACCATATGTTCCAACATTATCCTGAGTCTTAAATAAATCATTTATACACCCTATTCATTATTATTGAACGGAACAATGAAATCTTCATACTATATGTGGTTTCTATTCCGTTCTTTTTATATTTATTTTATTTTGCATGATCAAAAATATATGTTTAGTTGAGAATGAAAAAGGTTAATTGATATTCAGAAAAAATGATGACACCTATTTTTCAAATTAAAAACTAAAACTTAATCACTTCTTCATTTTCTTAACGACGTGTTAAAAAACCCGTTTTAACAATGTTAAAATAGCATTTTATCACTTATAAGTGCATTAAGTTGACGAATAAGAAATAGCATGTAATAATAATACTTAAGAAATTAGAATTATTATAAACAAGCAATTATTATTATGTAGTTCTAATTAATATTCACGATAATCAGGAGGAATTTAAGTTATGTCTTTAATCAATAAAGAAATTTTACCATTCACAGCGCAAGCTTATGATCCTAAAAACGACGAATTCAAAGAAGTAAGCCAAGATGATTTAAAAGGTTCTTGGAGTGTCGTATGTTTCTACCCAGCTGACTTCTCATTCGTATGTCCAACTGAATTAGAAGATTTACAAAACCAATATGACAAATTACAAGACTTAGGTGTAAATGTATTCTCAGTATCAACTGATACACATTTCGTACACAAAGCTTGGCATGATCATTCAGATGCTATCAGCAAAATCCAATATCAAATGATTGGTGACCCTTCACAAACAATCACTCGTAACTTCGACGTATTAGACGAAGAACTTGGATTAGCTCAACGTGGTACATTCATTATTGACCCAGACGGCGTTGTTCAAGCAGCTGAAATCAATGCAGATGGTATTGGCCGTGACGCAAGCACATTAGTAAATAAAATCAAAGCCGCTCAATACGTACGTCAACATCCAGGTGAAGTTTGCCCAGCTAAATGGGAAGAAGGTTCTGAATCATTACAACCAGGATTAGACTTAGTAGGTAAAATTTAAGGAGGCATTAAAGAATGCTTAATGCTGATTTAAAACAACAATTACAGCAACTTTTAGGACTTATGGAAGGCGATGTAGAATTCAGAGCAAGTATCGGTTCTGATGATAAATCTAAAGAGCTTAAAGCACTTTTAGACGAAATCGCTGAAATGTCTGAGCACATTACAATCGTAGAAAAAGAATTAAAACGTACGCCAAGTTTCTCAGTTAGCAAACCTGATGAAGAAGCTGATATCACGTTTGCCGGAATTCCTTTAGGTCATGAATTTAATTCACTTGTATTAGCAATTTTACAAGTTAGTGGTCGTGCCCCTAAAGAGAAACAATCTATCATTGATCAAATTAAAGGTTTAGAAGGTAAATACAACTTCGAGACATACGTTAGTTTAACGTGTCAAAAATGTCCTGATGTTGTCCAAGCATTAAACCTAATGAGTGTTGTTAACCCTAACATCACGCATACGATGATTGATGGTGCTGTATTCCGTGAAGAGTCAGAAGATATCATGGCTGTTCCTGCAGTATTCTTAGATGGTGAAGAATTTGGTAATGGACGTATGACCATTTCAGATATCTTAACTAAATTAGGCAGCACACAAGACGCTTCTGAATTCGAAGGTAAAGACCCTTACGATGTTTTAATCATCGGTGGTGGTCCAGCTAGTGGTAGTGCAGCCATTTACACTGCTCGTAAAGGACTACGTACTGGTATTATTGCTGACCGTATTGGTGGTCAAGTTAATGATACTGCTGGTATCGAGAACTTTATCACTGTAAAAGAAACAACAGGTTCTCAATTTTCAGCTAATCTCGCAGCACACATTGATGAATATGACATTGATACAATGACAGGCATCCGTGCTACTAATATTGAGAAGACAGATCAAGCCATCCGTGTCACACTTGAAAATGATGCTGTTTTAGAAACTAAGACTGCTATTATTTCAACAGGTGCAAGTTGGCGTAAGCTTAACATTCCTGGTGAAGATCGTTTAATTAATAAAGGGGTTGCTTTCTGCCCTCACTGTGATGGTCCTTTATTCGAAAATAAAGACGTTGCAGTTATCGGTGGAGGAAACTCTGGTGTTGAAGCTGCTATCGACTTAGCAGGAATTGTTAAACATGTTACTTTATTTGAATATTCATCAGAACTTAAAGCAGACACAGTATTACAAGATCGTTTACGTTCACTATCAAACGTAGACATTCACACGAGTGCAAGAACTGCTGAAGTATTAGGTGAAGATCATGTAACTGGTATTAGTTACGAAGATTTAACTACTGGCGAAATGAAAGAATTAAGCTTAGATGGTATCTTCGTACAAATTGGATTAGTACCAAACACACATTGGATTGGTGACGCAGTAGAATTAAATAACCGTGGCGAAATTGTTATTGATCGTAATAACAATACAAACGTTCCAGGTATATTTGCGGCTGGTGACGTTACTGACCAAAAAAATAAACAAATTATTATTTCTATGGGTGCTGGTGCCAATGCGGCATTAAATGCATTCGATTATATCATTAGAAATTAATTACTATCTAAGGATAGGTGTAAGGTCTTTATGACCTTGCTTCTTATCCCTATCAATCACTTAACCTATCAAATATCTTCATATATAACAGAGACCCATGTAAGGGTCTCTGTTTTTTGTGTGACTTTCATATTATCTATGATAATCTAAACTTATGCAGATAAATAACATTGGAGGTCTTCTTTATGTATGAATCGCTATCTCTAATTTCAGAGGAACAAACGAGTAACTTGAAGCAACTTGTAAATCCACCATCTTATTACAGCAAAGCCGATATGTTGTTTGAACTCGCTTCACAACCTAAAACATTAACGCGACTTTACAATGAGATGAGTCAATCTGAGAAAAATTATATTAGTACTTTTTTAAAAAATGGTGAATCACTCATTCTAATTAATAAGAGAAAATTAAAAAAGTTACCTATTTGTTATAAATATGGCATTGTTACATTTGTAAAAGAAGATACGTTTGTCGTAAATAATCTCATACTGACTATGTTGAACGAAGTGGTTTTAAACAAAAAGTACCCTGAGTTTCCACCAAAAACCATCAGAGAAGAAGATTATGTTATGAAACTTCATGGGCAATATACAGCAATTGAAAAGTATAAAAACGTTTCTCTTAAAGAGGAAATGGCTGAATATAATATGGAAAGTCTAAAAGATATTTGTCGTTCTTATAAAATTAAAGGGTTCTCTAATAAGAACAAAGCCTCAATTATCGATTTAATAAATGACGCTTTCTTCCGAGATTTTTCAATTTTAAAACAGGAATTCGGACGAATGCCCCGTAGAATACTAGATATCTTTGTAGATACATATAAATCTGGTAAAAATGTTGATACGAATTATGACTTCAATGCATTAAATGCATACTTAGGTATGGATTTCCAGGTCTTAGAAAGACATCTATTTATTTTAAGATTTGATATACGTAGCGAAGTTATTATCATACCACAGGATGTTATGAATCATTTTTCACAATATGTGAATGATATTGGTGGGTTAGATAATCTTTTGCCCGATTTACTGACTATTAATAACGACGTCCCCTTCTTAGATGAAGATGACTATATTGATGAAGAATTGAATCTTTTATTCGATGTAAATAGCGATCATATTAACAAACTTATAGATATGGGCGTTGAAAACATCGATGAGCATGATTTAGAAAAATTATTAAGCGATGAGATTCTAGATTCTACATTTACGAATAGTGTTAATAATTTGTTAAAAGAAGCACATGTTGAATATAAAATAAGCGAAATGAAGGATCAAAATAAAAGTGATAAAGAAATTACCTTATTTAGATTTTATACTGCAGCAACAAATTTATATGGTGTCGTATCACTGCAATTCGTTTCAAAATTATTAAAACGATTATTAAACACATCAAAATCAAGCAATGAAATTAAATTCCATATTCAATCTTTAAATATGCATCACTTCACAGTTATTAAGCAAGGGTATTTAGTCCATCCAGTAATGGCAAATTATATTGATCCAACTTATGTTGAATCATTAGATCTTGATTATTATGAACCAAAGACATTAAAAGAGTTACTTTCTTTCGATGTCCATGAATATTATAAAGCGGACAAAGTGATTAAAGAATTTAAAACGTTCATAAAACACTACTTCACTACTGATGATAAAGAAGAGATACACACGGATATGACTATGTTATTCCACGAATTACGTTCATCTTCAGACTTAGATGAAGCGATTATGGCTATTGAAGTTATGATTGCAGGAGATATGCTGTACCCTATTCCCGAGGATAAACTAACCGAGCAAGTAGAACAGGTTTGGACTCATTTAAGACTTTGGTTTGCAAAAGGTAATACAATAGTAGAAATACAAAATATGTAGATGGATAAATGCCACAAATTGTTCATAGATAATTGTGATTTTAAGCACTTAACATTCAATTATTTTTCAATAAATGATAATCTATTACTATGTAAAATTATAGTTGCGTTACTAATAAAGGAGATTTTAGAAACCTATGAAGAAAAGTTTAATAATAGGTCTCTTTTTATCATTATTACTAACATTAAGTGCTTGTGCACCTAAGGAGAATAATGATTCAACAGACCATCATAGTAATGGTGTTAATGCACCTAAAAATGCTAAAGCGTTGAAAGAGAGCGATATTTTCACTTCCGATAAAAAGAATCAAAAACTAACTGAAGATGAAATGAATAAAGCCATTAAAAAATATTTAGATGTAAATAGTGATATTTTAGATAATAAATATGTAATGCAAAGCCAAATTGACCGTCAAAGTACAGGTCAAACACACGTTACGGATGAACAAGCCAAAAAACTTAGCAACTTATCAAATTTGGCCGTTAAAAACGATATACATTTCAAAGATTTCGTAAAAAACAATACGTTACCTTCTGGTTATAAAGAAAATACGGAGCGAATTATTAACTACTTCCACGCCTTAAATAGTACGATTGCGGATGTAGATAAGAGTATTGAACAACTTAATTATGAACCTCAAAATACAATTAATGTCGTCGATGTGCCTACGCATTATGCAGGTGATGTGAATGGTAAACAACAAGATAAAATCCAAAAATTCCTAGATGATAAAAATATTAAGTCTGACGTATTAGATAAATAAAAAACATACTAAGATTAGCTGTAGAGAGAAGTAGACTGTACGCTCTCAGCTTGCTTAGCTTGTAGAATTTCTTAGTGAAATTCTCTTTGGTGAAGCCCGCCCGCAAGGTTGACTAGAACTGAAAAAGCTTGATTTAAGCGCTTTTTCAGTTCAATCAGCTACTGCGAATTTACAAAATAACACCATTATATTATGTATGTCCCAACCTCTTTTAATTGTTAAGCAATTATTTTCATACATATTATATTTCTAAAAAGTATGGCTTACAATTGTCGACATTGTAATCTAATGCTTCATCCTCATCAATCATATTGAAATATGCAAATATACAACGAATAACGACTTGATGTGCTACAATCACAATTGTTTTATCATCATGACGATTCAATTGTTCAAAAAATAGATGAACTCTTTGATATACATCTCTATAACTCTCACCCTCAGGCGCTTTTTGAGTGAAACTATGACGGAAATCTTTATACTCCGGATCATTAAAGTAACGATGATACTCCGCATCATGCATCAACGTATCTTTATACTCGCCCTCAAACACGCCAAGTGAACGTTCACGAAGCAATGACGTAATTGTCGTCGGTATCTCATAAGGAAAGATATAGCGATAGGTTTCTTGCGTACGCGTTAAGTCGGATACATAGACGTGATCAATTTGTCTTTCTTTAAAATAACTTTCTAAATTTTGTGCACCCTCAATACCCTTTTTAGTTAGTGGTACATCTAATTGACCACAGAAATAAGCTCTTTTATGTTTGTTGTCATAATTTGATTGTGATTCACCATGTCTCACTAAATATAGTTTCATATACTACAATCCTTTACTTTAATTTAACTACTCTTGCTTAATAATAAATGAATGGATAACCCAATTAAAATGATACCTACCATATAATCGAATGCAGCTTTTATTTTCGGTTGACTGAATAGTAACTTAATATATTGAAATACAAATACACAGAATAAAAACCAAATTAAGATAACGATGATGACAATTATAGATAAAACGGCTACTTGTGACTTTACTTCAATACCACCCGTTGATAGAAATTGAGGTAAAACACTCACATAATACAGTAGTGCTTTAGGATTTAAAATAGTGCTAATAAAGCCTTGACGATACGAAGTAAAATAGCTCATATCATCTATGCCAATACGAGTTGTATTAAAATTCATCGACTGACGTGCGGTGCGAATACTTTGTACGCCTAAATACACTAGATAGCACGCACCAAGTATTTTAATGATCAAAAATATGTAATATAAACTTGTAAGGATATATATAATGCCCAACACAGCTAATGACGAATAAATGACATGTGCAAAAGTGATACCTAATGCTGACATTGCCCCATTTACTTTACCCGAATGGATTGTATTTTTCATAACAATTAAAAAATCGGGACCAGGCACTATAATGATAAGTAACGTAATAGTAATAAAGGTTAAGATACCTTCCATATACACACCCACTTCAATTTAATATTATATAGATTATGGCATACTTAAATTGTAAATGTAAGTCTACGGGTAGTCTAAAATTCCAAAAGTAGCACGATTCTTTAGCGTTTAATACTTAACTTAAATACGACTTTTACAAATCATAGGACTAAACGAAATTTTTTAATATTTTAAGTACTTTTCATTGTCATTATGGTCGGTTACATGGTAGTATAAGGGTGTAGTTAAATAATAACTACAAAGTCTTTTATATTCATGAACATAATACTCCTGGGTGACGCCTTAACCCGACGTCACCCTCTTTTTATGCCCAATTTTAATCCCTTTTCCTAGTACTCCTCACAAAATAAACACCGAAATGATAATCATTAGCATTTAAGTAAAATTACTGTCATCATGCATTTTTACATGCTACATTATAACTAAGTAATCACACTTATTGGGGGGAATCAATAATGGAATTGCTAGGCTATAAAATGATTAATGACGAACTCATGGCAACTGTTAAATCTGATCACGGACATATATTTAGATATTCATTTAATATTGAAACACCAGAATATGAAATTTTAGAAATACTAGAAGAAGTTAATCAACATGTTGATAATGGCAGACATCCATTAGGATGCGAGATTATTAAGAACTATGATTATGATGCGATTCACAATCATCAAGCTTTGATTAACTAAATTGCATAAAACAAAAAAAGGGAGCGGGACGGAATTCTTTTGAATTCGTCGTCCCACTCCCAGCTTGCTTTGCTTGTAGAATTTCTTGATGAAATTCTCTTTGCTAGGGCCCCGACTCCCAGCTTGCTTTGCTTGTAGAATTTCTTAGTGAAATTCTCTTTGTTGAGGCCCCGAACCCCAACTTGCTTAGCTTGTAAAATCACTTTCGTGATTTTTTGTGTTGGCGCCCCTGACTAGAACTGAGAAAAGCTTGATTTAAGCGCCTTCTCAGTTCAGTCAGCTACTGCGAACTTGCTAAATAGCATTATTATATTATTTATGTCCCAGACTGTTTTAGATATTACTCTTATTTTCTTAATGCTTTTAAAATTAAAGAAACAACGAAAATAACAATAATTGCACCGATTAGTGCTGGAATGATTGGTACGCCGCCCCATACAGGACCCCAAGTACCTAATAATTTACTACCTACTGCTGAACCGATTAATCCAGCAATGATGTTACCGATGATACCACCTGGGATATCTTTACCCATGATCATACCGGCAACCCAGCCGATTAATCCTCCGACTATTAACATAACAATAAAGCCCATATTCAGAACTCTCCTTACATCTTCTATTTTTGTATACTTCTTATATATACCACACGCCAACATGAATAAACATTAAAATTAAATTTTATTATATTTTTAATTAAACTCATATCCAATTGCGCTTTAAGCAATATGGATAATTTATAAACACTTATTTACTCTCTACTACAAATACGATTTTTACGCTTAAATTCTATAAAATTTTAATGCATTTTTATAAAAGATCTTCTCTTGTGTCTCTTCATCAAAATGCTTTTGAATTAACTCAATATCTTGTTCACTAAAAGGACGCTTTGCTCGAGTAGAGGGCAAATCAGTACCAAACATAATGGCCTCAGGGTTATTTCAATTAGTTCCTCAATGGCTTTAATGGGATCTATCTCTATACGTCCAAATCCAGTTGCTTTAACATAAACACCTTGTTTAACTAACGTTTTTAAATCCTCAAAGCCCTCTACAGTCAAGCCGAGATGATCGATTGATACTTGGGATAATGAGCTTATAATTTCTTGATAGTCTTTTAATTGTTTAGATTCAATATAAATTTCAGTATGCCAATCAACTAAATCATATACCCTTTGCGCAAACGTCTTGATAAGCGCTATATCTTCAGACCCACCGCGCTTAACATTAAATCGAATACCTCTAACCCCTTTATCATTTAATCGGAGAATTTCATCGTCAGAGGTCGATGCAGGTAGCTGCGTTATCCCAACAAATTGACCTTGAAGTTGATCTAATGCCGTTATTAAATAATCTTGATCGAACCCTTGAAATGACCCTGATACAATTGCACCTCCTACAACATTTAATGGCTTAGTATGATTTAAATAATCATTAACCTTAAATGATGGGGGTATGTAGCCATTATTCTCTTTAACCGGATAATCAAAATCAATGATATGAAAATGCGAATCAAATAGTTTCATTATAAATTCCCTCTTTATTTATATTTCTTGAAATAAAGATAACATAATTAATATTTATCAGCTAAAAGACTTGATAATTATTGTGAACAGGACTAGTATAGTAAAATAACTTAGGTTATATATAAAAGACTAAAAAAACTTACTTATAATAAATAAACATGGAAAGTAAGAAAAAATAATTTAAATTCAAACTTGAATTTTAGGAGGTTATGTTTCATGAGTTCACATACACTTTTTAATTTAAGAACTAAACGAAATCTTGAAATTAACGAATTAACTGAATTAATTAACGAAAAATATGGTACACATTATGAATCCCATCAATTATGGGAATGGGAAAATCACCAACACGAACCTAAGTTTAAAGATGCAATGATTCTTGCAGACTTCTTCGACACGCCTTATCAAATGTTAGTCGAAAGTAAATATAAAGAATATCAACAACAAATTGATGATATCGATATTCGTTTATAATTTAAAATTATTAAATTCGACTTCGATAAAGAAGTCGGATTTTTTGTGTAGTTAGATGTAATTTTTTCGAAATTTCCTTCTTGTAGGGTTCGATTAACGTACAAATTCCACTCAAAGATATTAAGAAGATTCTATTAAAAAAACGTACTTTTATAAAGTCATTAGATATATTCTACAATTCAAAGCACAAAAATAACCCCGTAAGCTTTAAGCCTACGGGGTTTAAACACTAATTATATATTAGTTTTCGTCTTTAACATATGGTAATAAAGCCATATGACGAGCACGTTTGATAGCTGTAGTCAACATACGTTGATATTTAGCTGAAGTACCAGTTACACGACGTGGTAAAATTTTACCGCGTTCTGAGATAAAACGTTTTAATAATTCAGTGTCTTTATAGTCAATGTGTGTAATACCATTTGCTGTGAAATAGCATACTTTTTTACGACGACGTCCGCCTCTTCTTGGTCCACCTGCCATGGTTAATTACCTCCTTTGGAATAAATTTTTATACGTTCATTTTGTTATTAGAATGGTAAGTCATCATCACTAATATCAATCGGTCCGTTTGCGTTTGCAAATGGATTATCAGATTGTTTATTAGTTGATGCATTATTGTTATTATAAGACGTATTTTGTCCTGATTGTTGACCACCAAATCCTTGACCGTAGTCTTGGAAATCATTGTTATTACTTTGATTACGTTGGCCACCATGCGCATTCTTAGGTTCAAGGAATTGAACACTATCTGCTACAACTTCAGTAACAAAGATACGACGACCTTCTTGATTTTCATAACTGCGTGATTGTATGCGACCATCAACGCCAGCTAGACTACCTTTGAATAAATAATTATTCACGTTCTCTGCTTGTCTTCTAAACACAACGACATTGATGAAGTCAGCTTCGCGTTCCCCTTGAGCATTCGTGAAAGTACGATTAACTGCTAGAGTAAATGTCGCTACACTTACGCCTGAGGGAGTGGTTCTGTATTCTGGATCTTTAGTTAAACGACCTACTAATACAACTCTGTTTATCATTAAAACGCCCCCATTACTTTATTACTTATCTTGGTCTTCACGGATAACGATATAACGGATGATATCGTCACTGATTTTAGCTAAACGTTGGAATTCGTCTGTAGCTTTGTTGTTATCAGTTTTAATGCGTACGATGTTATAGAAACCTTCTTTGAAATCTTCAATTTCATAAGCAAGACGGCGTTTACCCCAGTCTTTTTCTTCTAAAACTTCTGATCCTTCTGAAGCTAAGATACCGTTGAAGCGTTCAACAAGTGCTTTTTTAGCATCTTCTTCAATGTTTGGACGTACGACATACATAATTTCATATGTTCTCATTTTATACTTGCACCTCCTTGTGGTCTATGCGGCCTATCGAATACTAACGATAAGCAAGGAATAATTTTCATTACTCACAATCAAGAATTATAGCACAGAGTATTACTTTTTACAATATATTTTATGTATCCTCCGCCTCACTATTTTGTATTGCCTATAACTTAATTTTCTTATATATGAATCGCGTCTTATATAAAGTTGCGAATTAGAACTTTTTATACTAATATCACAACTGCATTTTACATAGTATTATTTCTAAAAAATATAATATCTAAAGGAGAGCTCAAATGTTTAAAAAGGCAACATCATCTATTGCATGTTTAACTATTATGGCGACTTCTGTAGGTGCGTTAAATGCAAACGCTTCTGAGCATTCTGGAGGTAGCCAAAAAGGGACAATGGGGTATGGATATCAACAATATCTTGAAAATAACCCCGACCAACAAGATGCTTCAACAAGTAATCGTTCAACCTTTTCATCAAAATCCAAAGCAGTGACCACACAAAATGGTGAACGTGTATTAGATATTTCAGAGTGGCAAGGCAACTTAACTGACGCCCAAGTCAAACAATTAAAACAAGATTATGATTTTATTATTATTCGAGGTCAATATGGCTCCGAATATGTCGATAAATGTTTAGAGAACAATTCAACTTTACTAGATAACAATAATATGAAATTTGGTGTGTACTCATACAGCATGTATGAAAATGCCGATGACGCTCGAAATGAAGCACAAACGCTTTATAATCGTGCACCTAAAGCATCATTCTATGTTAATGATTTTGAGCAAAATTCCATCACTTCTGGTGATGCTGACACTGCCACAAAAGCTTGGGCAGATGAAATGCGACAACTTGCTGGAAATAAAAAAATATTATTTTATTCTTATGAGAATTTTATGATTAACAATGTTCCTAATGCAGTGAGTGCTTATGATGGTTATTGGTTAGCAGCATATCAAACGCAAGAACCTAATAGAGAGAAAGTATTATGGCAATACACTGATCGTTACTATGCACCAGAGTTAAACCAAAATGTTGATGCGAATTACTTAGATGCCAATGTTACGGCTGATTGGTTTATTGATTAAAAATGCATACATAACACTTTATTTTTACGAACACTTGTTCTATAATGAAGTCGAGGTGTAAAATATGCAATTAGATTTAGATTGGAATAAAGATTTTCAAGAATTTCAAGAAGTCTTAAATTGCGGTATCAATCCAGAATGGTTATACTGTGCGAAAGCCAATATGATTCTTGAACCTGCTTATACTGGAGAAGGTAAACAGTTTTTTAGCACCAAAGACATTATTGAAGCAAGTAAAGTTATACCGTTCTTTTAAGATATAAATGAAACAAATGATATAAAAAAAGCAATGTAAGTCTCTTGTCACTTAAGCTAAGCGAAACTTACATTGCTTTTTATTTTACTCACATAATCCGTTGAGAAATGATTAAACGTTAAATCTGAAATGCACGATATCGCCATCTTGCATAATGTATTCTTTACCTTCTAAACGTTGTTTACCCGCTTCTTTAGCACCTTGTTCGCCACCATGTTCTACATAGTCATCATAACTAGTCACTTCAGCACGAATAAATCCACGTTCAAAGTCAGTATGAATAATACCTGCACATTGTGGTGCTGTCATACCTTGTCTAAATGTCCAAGCACGTACTTCTTGTACACCTGCAGTAAAGTATGTTGATAAGCCTAATAAATCATATGTTGTTCTGATAAGTACATCTAATCCTGGTTCTTCAATGCCTAAATCTTCAAGGAACATCGCTCTATCTTCGTCATCTAATGTAGCAATTTCTTCTTCAATTTTCGCGCTAATAACAATAACTTCAGAATCTTCTTTCGCCGCATATTCACGAATTGCTTTTACTTTATCATTATCTTCGTCACCAATTTCATCTTCACCGACATTGGCAATATATAACATTTTTTTAGATGTTAGTAGTTGCGCTTGGTTAACGTATTTTTGATCTTCATCATTGAAGTCTATACTACGTACAGGGTCACCGTTTTCAAGTGCTTCTTTGATTCTAGAGAGTATTCTAATTTCCATTTCAGCAGTTTTATCTTTTTGACGTGCCATTTTTTCAATTCTAGGCAAACGTTTTTCGACAGATTCTAAATCTGCTAATACTAACTCCATATTAATGACTTCAATATCATCTAATGGGTTGACGCGACCTGATACGTGTGTAACGTTTTCATCATCAAACGCACGTACAACTTGGCATATCGCATCTACTTCACGGATATGTGAAAGGAATTTGTTTCCTAAACCTTCACCTTTAGAGGCACCTTTTACAATCCCTGCAATATCTGTGAATTCAAATGTCGTTGGAATTGTTTTTTTAGGTTCAACCATTTCTGTTAATTTATTTAAACGTGTGTCTGGCACTTCTACGATACCTACGTTTGGATCAATTGTTGCGAACGGATAGTTAGCGGCTAATGCTCCCGCTTTTGTTATTGCGTTAAATAAGGTAGATTTACCTACGTTTGGTAAGCCTACAATCCCTGCTGTTAAAGCCATTAATCATTCTCCTAACTTTCAGTATCTTGATTTGATACTAATATTTTCTTTATTTTTTTATTGAACGTTTGACGTGGAATCATAATACTTCGTTGGCAATTCTCACATTTGATACGAATATCAGCACCCATACGAATGATTTTAAATCGATTAGTTCCACATGCATGTTGCTTTTTCATCTCTACTATATCATTTATTCCATAATTTGACGTCATGAAATTACCCCTCAATAATAATTAAGATTTGCCTTGTTGATTATTATTTTTAATGTAAATTGGTTGTGGTAATTTAATACCTTCTTGGACAAACACTCTTTGAATTTCTTTACGTAATATTCTTGAACCAGATGCACCTTCACCAGGAATCGTTTCGGCAGATATTCTAAACGTTACTTTCGTTTCATCTAACGAATCAATACCTTCCACGACTGGATCAGTAATAAATAAGTAGTATTTACTACGCATTGCTGTAAATAATTTATTTAGACGTTTTTCAACTTTATCTAAATTTTCTTCCACAGATACTGGAATTTCTACTATAGAGAATCCATTAGTAATAGAGAAATTCGTAATTTCGCCCATACTACCATTTGGTAATATCGTTAATTCACCTGTAATAGTATTAATACGTGTTGATCTTAAGCCGATAGATTTCACAGTTCCTTCTGCTACAGTTGTACCACCGCTATTGATTTTAACATAGTCACCAACGTCGAATTGATTTTCAAATATGATAAAGAAGCCTGTAATAATATCTTTAACGATGGTTTGCGCACCGAAACCAACAGCTAAACCAACGACCCCAGCACTCGCAATGATGCCTTCAACACTAATTCCAAATTTACTTAAGATGGTAGTAATCACAATAAACCATACGATATAACTCACTACGTTTTGAACTAGTGAAATTAATGTTCGAGAACGCTTTTTATTTCCTTTGCTACTACGGTTTTGTATTTTAAACGCTTGTTCAATTGCTTTGTTTAATATTGCTATAACAATCAACGCAACAATAATATATATGAGAATTAATGCTATTTTGATAGCTAAATTCTCATATGTTTCTATCTTTGTTAATGGTTCAAATAATGAAGACAACACATTTTTGACCTGATTCATATAATAGCAACCTCCCTATTTAACTATTTTATAATTTAATTATTATACGCATTTATTGCACAATATGTATCCGTCTTAAGCTTTACTTTCAATATTATTTTCTCTCTAAAGCTTAAAATGTAACATAACTTTGCTCACTAACTCAAAGATCCCATTTTAACAGTACATTTGGATATGTACCATTAATCTTCATTAAGTTGTTGAATGAGTCGCTGAAACGCTTCTTTTGATTTAAATTCAAATGTTATTTTACCTGTATTTTTACGCGTTGAAATCTCTACTTTGGTGCCAAATTTTTCTTTTAATAGACGTTCTTGTTTTTGAATGAATTTGGGTTTCATTGGCGTTGGTTCTTTACTTTCTTTAGACTGCCGGCCGTCTTGCAGTTCATTTACAACTTGTTCAAGATACCTAACGCTCCACTTTTCACGTATTGCTTGTTGACTTATCTTCTTCATCTTACTAACATCTTTAATTCCTAATAATGTCCGTCCATGCGCACCGGATAAAGCACCTTCTTTGACTTGCTTTGAAACATCTTGTGGCAAATTCAGCAATCTCAACATATTAGCGATGTAAGGTCGTGATTTACCTAATCGCTCAGCTACTTTTTGTTGCGTTAATCCTAAATCTTTCATCAAACGTTGATAGCTCTCCGCTTCTTCAATAGCATTAAGATCTTCTCGTTGTAAATTTTCGATAATCGCTAATTCCATCATGTCCGAATCAGATAATTCTTTGATAATTGCTGGTATTTCAGTTAACCCTGCTAATTGAGATGCTCTAAATCGCCTTTCACCAACCACGATATAGTAACCTTGTACAGTTTGGCGTAATACAATGGGTTGTAAAATACCGTGTGTCTGTATTGACGTTGCTAAATCGCTTAACTTTTCATCATCAAAGGTTTTGCGAGGTTGGTATGGATTGGCTTTAATTTGAGAAATATCAACGTTTTGAATTTGTTCATTTTGACTTAAGGCCAATCGTTCATCTTGTTTGTGATCCACTATCTTTCACCCCTTTCAATCAACATTTAATACTTTATCTTTGTACTAGGCTTAATGCGATTACAACAAACCCACTTACCTTCTCATTATAACTATTACGACACGCATTTGATTAGCACTTATCTATTTTAAAAAATATAGAATAGGTTTAACAAGTAGATTAGGTCGATGAAATAAAAAAATAATTTTTTATGTGCGCATATTATGATGTTATCAATGCTTTAAGCGTTTTCTGATTTGACTTTATAATCTTAATTTTCAGAAAAGTTGTTGACAAATATGACTTAGGTCTGTAAGCTATGAATTAACTTAAAAAAACACAAATTACACACTGTAATAAGGAAAGTAGAACTTACACTGCTAATACAGAGAGTCTCCATAGCTGAGAAGAGACATTGAAAGAAAGTTTGAAAATGGCCTTTGAGTGTTGATGCCAATACGAGGTGTCAACGGGTTCGCCCGTTATAGCGATACAGTATTAACATTTATTGTTTAATGGCGTACTGGAATTCTAGACGTCGCTATTCATCGTTAATACTCATTTAATTTTAATCAAGTTAAATGAGTTTTTTAATGGGAACTATCATTTATCCGAAGTTTCAGATAACGAATGGATTAGCGTCTACCATCTCAGTACACGTTATTCACATAATGGCGTACTGTTTGAGGTTACTTTAGCAATAAAGTAATAAACAAAGGTGGTACCGCGAAACAAGCTTTCGTCCTTTACATCCGATACATATCGGGTTTAAAGGACGGAAGCTTTTTTTATTGGATTATAAATGAATGGAGGATTTGACATGAAAGATACACAATTAGCACAAATATCATTAACTAAAGATGTTACTGGCGCAATAGCCAATCCGATTTATTTGTCTACCGCATATCAACATCCTCACCTTGGTCAGTCAACAGGCTATGATTATACAAGAACTAAGAACCCAACACGTTCTGCATTTGAGGAATCCTTCGCGAAATTAGAAGGTGGTATTGCTTCGTTTGCTACGTCAAGTGGCATGGCTGCAGTACAACTCATTTGTAACTTGTTTCAACCAGGTGATGAGATATTAGTCGCCTTCGACTTATACGGTGGTACATTTAGATTATTTGACTTTTACGAAAAACAATATGGTATCAAATTTAAGTATGTCGACTTTTTGAATTATCAGGAAGTAGTTGACAGTATTACACCAAATACGAAAGCACTTTTCATAGAACCCATTTCGAATCCACAAATGATTGAAATTGATGTTGAACCGTATTACATCTTGAGTCAAAAGCATCATCTGTTAACAATTATCGATAATACATTTTTAACACCGTATCTATCTACTCCTTTAGAGGAGGGTGCAGACATCGTGCTTCATTCAGCAACTAAATACATTGGCGGTCACAACGATGTGCTCGCAGGTGTTGTAACAGTGAAAGATGAAGCGTTAGCCGAACAACTTGGACAATTGCATAATATGATTGGTGCAACATTGTCCCCTATTGATAGTTATTTATTACAACGTGGTTTAAAAACACTACATTTACGTATTCAACGGTCAGAAGCAAATGCTAAGAAATTAGCTAAACGATGTAAAGTTTCAAATGCTATAGATGAAGTTCTATACAGTGGAAAAACGGGCATGTTAAGTTTACGCCTAAACAAAGACTTTAGCGTTGCTAAATTTTTGGAAAATTTAGAAATTTGTATTTTTGCAGAAAGTTTAGGTGGAACCGAAACATTTATCACTTTCCCATACACACAAACACATGTCGATATGCCTGATGAAGAAAGAGATAAACGTGGCATAGATGAACATCTCATACGCTTATCCATAGGTATTGAGGATTATAACGATATTGAGTCAGATATTTTACGCGCACTGGAGAATTCTAAAGTAGGAGTGATTTCATGACCTTATCAAAAGAAACTGAAGTTATTTTTGATGAACATAGAGGTGTTGATTACGATTCAGCTAACCCACCGCTTTATGACTCTTCAACATTTCACCAACAGGTACTGGGTGGCAATGCAAAATTCGATTATGCCAGAAGTGGTAATCCCAACCGTCAACTTCTTGAGGAGAAATTAGCAAAGCTTGAAGGTGGCAACTACGCATTTGCATATGCGTCAGGTATTGCTGCAATATCAGCGGTGCTATTAACACTAAAAGCAAATGATCATGTGATTCTTCCTGACGATGTATACGGCGGTACATTCAGACTTACCGAACAAATTCTCAATCGCTTTAATATTCAATTTACGACAGTTAATGCCACACACCCTGAGGAAATTGAACGAGCGATTCAACCTAACACTAAACTCATCTACGTTGAAACACCATCCAATCCGTGTTTCAAAATTACAGATATACGTGCCGTCGCATCGATTGCGAAACGTCATCAGTTACTTTTAGCAGTGGACAATACATTCATGACTCCATTGGGTCAATCCCCACTTGCACTTGGTGCTGATATTGTTGTTCACTCAGCTACTAAATTTTTAGGTGGACACAGTGATATTATCGCTGGTGCTGCCATCACAAATCGCAAAGACGTCGCAGATGCATTATATCTTTTACAGAATGGGACTGGTACTGCATTATCAGCACATGATAGTTGGACGTTAGCCAAACATTTAAAAACATTACCCGTTCGCTTTAAACAATCAACAGCTAATGCAGCGCAACTTGTCACATTTTTAAATGAAAGAGAAGAAATTGCCGAAGTATATTATCCAGGGAACAGTTCATTACACTTGTCACAAGCAAATAGCGGTGGTGCCGTCATCGGTTTCCGATTAAAAGATGAAACGAAGGCACAAGATTTTGTAGATGCCTTAACGTTACCTCTCGTTTCCGTAAGTCTCGGAGGTGTTGAGACCATTTTATCTCATCCTGCCACGATGTCACATGCTGCTGTTCCTGAAGATGTTCGAAATGAACGTGGCATTACCTTTGGCTTATTCCGATTAAGCGTAGGTCTAGAACAACCTCAAGAATTAATTGCTGACCTTAACTACGCATTAAAGGAGGCTTTCAATGAGTCGATTATTGAAACAATTACAGAACAACGTTTTAGTAGCTGATGGTGCAATGGGAACAATCCTCTATTCAGAGGGACTCGATACATGTCCAGAAGCATATAACTTAACACATCCGGAGAAAGTAGAGTCAATACATCGTTCTTATATTGAGGCCGGTGCTGATATCATCCAGACGAATACGTACGGTGCGAACTTCGAAAAGCTAAAACGCTTTGGCTTAGAACATAAAGTGAAGGATATTCATAAAGCAGCTGTAGCTATTGCGAAACGTGCAGCGCAACCGGACACTTTCATACTTGGTACGGTAGGTGGTTTTAGAAGTTTACAACAAGAGGAGTTACCTTTGTCCACCATTCAATACCATGCTGAAAATCAAATCGATACACTCGTTGAAGAAGGTGTTGATGGATTATTATTCGAGACTTACTACGATTTAGAAGAACTTACGAACATCGTTACAACAACGCGTCGTAAGTACGATATTCCAATCATTGCTCAACTCACCGCTTCAAATACGAATTACTTAGTCGATGGAACCGAAATTAATCAAGCGTTACAACAATTAGTTGCTTGTGGTGCCAATGTTGTAGGACTTAATTGTCATCACGGTCCACATCACATGCAACGGTCATTTTCACATATTGCGTTACCAGAGAACGCATACCTATCATGTTATCCGAACGCGAGCTTACTGGATATCGAGAATAGTGAATTTAAATATAGTGATAACGCACAATATTTTGGCGATGTTGCGCAAGAACTCATAAATGAAGGTGTACGGTTGATTGGTGGTTGTTGTGGCACAACACCACAACACATTGCTTATATCAAATCATCCGTCAAAGATTTGAAGCCTGTTACCAATAAAAAAGTAATTCCAATTAATCGCCAAACGAATCGAGCAGTGACGCGTACGTATAAACATAACTTAACGACAAAGGTTAAAAATGGACCGACAGTCATCGTCGAACTCGATACACCGAAGCATTTAGATACAGATCTTTTCTTTGAAAATATCGGCAAACTCGATGAGGCCAAAGTTGATGCAGTAACACTAGCTGATAATTCACTAGCTACCGTGCGTGTTAGCAATATTGCAGCGGCAAGTATTATACGCCAACGTTACGATATTGAGCCACTCGTACATATTACATGTCGAGATCGTAATTTAATCGGCTTGCAATCACATCTACTTGGCTTATCACTTATCGGCGTTAACGAAATTTTAGCAATTACAGGCGACCCGTCAAAGGTAGGTCATCTACCCGGTGCCACAAATGTCTATGACGTCAATTCAAAAGGATTAACCGAATTAGCATTAAGATTCAATCAAGGTATTAACACGGATGGTGATGCGCTGAAGAAACATACAAACTTCAACATCGCTGGTGCATTTGACCCTAATGTACGTAAACTCGACGGTGCGGTCAAACGCCTTGAGAAAAAAGTAGCTGCAGGTATGAATTACTTCATTACGCAACCTGTATACAGTAAAGCAAAAATCAAAGAAGTATACGAGGCGACGAAACATCTGAATGTCCCTCTATTTATAGGTATCATGCCTATCGCAAGCTATAATAACGCACTTTTCCTACATAACGAAGTGCCTGGCATTAAAATGTCTGAAGACGTCTTAAGCCAATTTAAAGCAGTAAAAGATGATAAAGAAAAAACTAAAGCATTAAGTTTGAGACTCTCTAAAGAATTGATTGATACAGTACACGAGTACTTCAATGGTTTATACATCATCACACCGTTCCAACGTGTCGATTATTCATTAGAACTCGCAGCGTATTCTAAAGCAATTACCCAAAACAAGGAGGCAATATCATGACAACAATTACAACTTCAAATTTAGGATTCCCAAGATTAGGTAGAAAAAGAGAGTGGAAAAAAGCCATCGAAAACTATTGGGCTAAAAAAATTGATAAAGCAGAATTAGATCAAACGTTAAGTGATCTTCACAGAGAAAATTTATTATTACAAAAGCATTATAATTTAGACAGTGTACCTGTCGGTGACTTCTCACTATATGACCACATTCTCGATACATCATTACTATTCAACATCATTCCTGAACGTTTCCAAGGTCGCGAAGTCAATGATGATTTATTATTTGATATTGCACGTGGTAATAAAGAACATGTAGCGAGCGCTTTAATTAAATGGTTCAATACGAATTACCATTATATCGTGCCAGAATGGGATAACGTTGAACCTAAAGTGAATCACAATGTATTATTAGATCGCTTTAATTATGCCAAATCACTTAACGTCAATGCGCATCCTGTCATCGTAGGACCAATTACGTTTGTGAAATTGTCTAAAGGTGGTCATCAATCTTTCGAGGAGAAAGTTCAAACACTTTTACCATTATATAAAGAAGTGCTTCAAGCACTCGTTGATGCTGGCGCAGACTATATCCAAGTGGATGAACCAGTATTAGTAACAGATGAGAGCGCAGCCTATGAAGCGATTACAAGAGAAGCCTATAACTACTTTGATACAGCAGGCTTAGCAGACAAATTAGTCATTCAAACTTACTTTGAGCGTGCCAATGTTAAATTCTTAAGTTCATTACCAGTAGGTGGCTTAGGATTAGACTTTGTACATGATCACGGTTATAACTTACAACAAATTCAAGCAGGTGACTTCGACGCATCTAAAACATTATATGCTGGTATTATTGATGGCCGTAACGTTTGGGCGGCAGATATCGAAGCTAAGAAACAATTAATCGAATCATTACAAGCCTATGCGAAACATATCGTTATCCAACCGTCATCATCTTTATTACATGTACCAGTATCATTAGATGATGAAACATTAGATGAATCTATTGAAGATGGCTTAAGTTTCGCTACTGAAAAGTTAGACGAATTAGACGCACTACGTCGCCTATTTAATCATAACGACAGTGCGAAATATGATGAATTCAAAACACGTTATGAACGTTTCCAAAGTCAATCATTCAAAAATCTTGAATATGATTTTGATAGCGTACCAACAAGCCGTAAGTCACCTTTCCCTGAACGTAAAAAAGCACAAGACGCACGTTTACACTTACCTGACTTACCAACAACAACGATTGGTTCATTCCCACAAACTCAAGAAGTACGTAAATATCGTGCTGATTGGAAAAATAAACGTATCTCAGATGAAGCGTATAATAACTTCTTAGAAAGTGAAATTGCACGTTGGATTAAAATTCAAGAAGATATCGGTCTAGATGTACTCGTTCATGGTGAGTTCGAACGTAATGACATGGTTGAATTCTTCGGTGAAAAACTACAAGGTTTCTTAGTCACTAAGTTCGGCTGGGTACAATCGTACGGTTCACGTGCTGTTAAACCACCAGTGATTTACGGAGATGTTAAATGGACTGAGCCATTAACAGTCAAAGAAACGGTATATGCACAAAGTTTAACTGACAAACCTGTTAAAGGTATGCTAACTGGTCCAGTAACGATCTTAAACTGGTCATTCGAACGTGTCGATGTGCCACGTAAAGTCGTTCAAGATCAAATTGCTCTAGCGATTGATGAAGAAGTATTAGCGTTAGAAGAAGCGGGTATTAAAGTCATCCAAGTAGACGAACCAGCTTTACGTGAAGGTTTACCATTACGTTCTGAATACCATGAACAATATCTTGCTGATGCAGTCAATTCATTCAAATTAGCAACTTCATCAGTCCAAGATGAAACACAAATTCATACGCATATGTGTTATTCTCAATTTGGTCAAATCATTCATGCCATCCATGAATTAGATGCTGATGTTATTTCAATTGAAACATCACGTAGTCATGGTGATTTAATCAAAGACTTTGAAGATATCAACTATGATTTAGGTATTGGGTTAGGTGTATATGACATCCATAGTCCACGTATCCCTACTGAAGATGAAATTGCTACAGCAATCGATCGTTCTCTACAACAAATTGACCGTTCATTATTCTGGGTTAACCCTGACTGTGGCTTAAAAACACGTAAAGAAGAAGAAGTTAAAGACGCTCTAACTGTACTTGTAAATACCGTTCGTAAAAAACGCGAAGCAAATAACCAAAACAAACCCGCATAGGGAGCTGTACAGAAATCACTTGTGATTTCGTCGTACAGCCCCGGCACAGTTGACTAGAACTGAAGCGAGCTTTTCTAAAGCGATGGGTCAGTTCAGTCAGCCACGGCCAAATTTTATTAAACTATTGAGACTTTGAATGTTTAGTCGGGCACGGCACAGTTGACTAGAACTGAAGCAAGCTTTTTTAAAGCGATGCGGCAGTTCAGTCAGCCACGGCCAAAACCAACATAGAATAACTATTACTATTGGAGGTATGAAACATGCCAAACTATCCATTATGGAACCAACTAAATCAACTGAAAGAAGCAACTTGGGTGGATTTAACACATACCTTTGACCCGGAAATACCTCGCTTTAGTGAATTTGAAAAAGGTGAAGTTTCGACACTCTTTACCGTTAAAGAACATGGGTTTTACGTGCAACGTTGGAATATTGTCACACAATATGGCACACACATTGATGCCCCTATTCACTTTGTTGAGAATAAACGTTACTTGGAAGATTTAGACTTAAAAGAATTAGTATTGCCCCTTATTGTGTTAGACTTTTCAAAAGAAGCTGCAGAAAATGCTGACTTCATCGTCACACGTGACCATTTAGAGGCATGGGAAGCGAAACACGGGCGTATTGAAGACGGTACGTTTGTCGCTTTACGTACAGATTGGTCAAAACGTTGGCCAGATATTGAACAATTTGAAAATAAAGATGCTGAAGGTAATCAACATTTACCAGGTTGGGGTTTAGATGCCTTGAAGTTCTTAATCGAAGAACGTGGTGTGAAATCAATCGGACATGAAACATTCGACACAGATGCGTCAGTGGATACTGCTAAAAATGGAGATATCGTTGGAGAACGTTATATTCTTGGACAAGACACATTCCAACTTGAATTGTTAACGAATTTAGACCAATTACCAACGCGTGGTGCGGTCATTTACGCAATGAGTCCTAAACCCAAAGATGCACCTGGATTCCCAGTACGTGCATTTGCGATTAAACCTTAATCAATGACACATTTTAGGCTTGATATTGAGCGATCAAAGCCAAAACTTTCCTAATATTATAAAAATCCTGTCACATCAACCGTTACGCGTAAGCACCGGTATGTGGCAGGATTATTTTATTGATACGTTTTTATAATATTGATAATGTCTTCATGAATATCTGGATGCGCAATAATTGCACCCTTAACGTGATTTAAATCAATAGCGTTGCCTTGAATGTCTGTCACAATTAGTCCTAACTCTTTCGCATATAATAATTGTGCACTCATGTCCCACAGGTTTGCACCCATATCGATACTTGCTCCGAAACCCCCTGTAATTGTTCGCAACGCACCAATGCCACCAGCACCAATAAATCGAAAGCCATGTGATTTTGAAATCAATGCCTTTAATAACTCGGAATGCGCACGTTTCGGATCAATAGAAATCAACGCATCTTTGAGATGATGATACGTGTCTACACGTAGTGGCACGCCATTAACCGTCACACCTTTACCCCTTACAGCTTTATATAACTTCTGTTGATAAAATTCATATGTATAAGCTAATAAAGGCTCTCCATTGTAGAACAAACTCACTATTAAACAATAATCTTTATGTTGTTTCACAAGATTCGTTGTACCATCAATGGGATCTATCGCCCAAGCATAGCCACGGTACATATCAACTTCATGATTACTTTTTTCTTCACCCATAATCTGATGTTCTGGATAATTTTCTTCGATAAACTTAGTGAAATCAGCTTGAACTTCTTTGTCGATATTCGTCACTAAATCTAAATCATGCTTTTTTGTTTCAACCGCCACATCATTCAACATCATATCAACCTTACGTGCAATATGTGCTATCCATGCTTCAATACGACAATCAATCTCTTGAATTGCGCACATTTTTTATCACCTCTTACTTTCTTATCTAACAACTAATTTTTTAGATTTAACATTATCCTTTTTATAAATATACCTAAGATTCGTTAACCTATTAAGTTCTTATATGAAGTTTATATATTTTTTCTAATAAAACATCTATTAAATACGCTGCCATTTAGTCATTTTCTTTAATAAGACTATCGTATTACTTGATTGACAAGCACGTTTAACGGGTAGACGCTTAATAGTCAATTCTTTAAACAAGTGGGAGGAAACGCAAATGAGTAATAAAACAGTCTATGATGTGATTGATACTGGTGTGAACTACTTACTGTCCGTTTATGATAATTGGAACATTGAGGAAGTATTAGATAAAGACAATGATGTATTTCCAAATACACTACATTGGCAATTCGGCCATGTCTTAACAATCTTTGATTCAGCTTTATCGATGGGTGGCCAAAATGCGGTAGATATCGCCAAATATACGAAATTATTTGGTTATGGTTCTAGTCCTGCTAACTGGGATGGACAAGATGTCCCAACTATTGAAGAAATTAAAAAAGACTTAAAAACGATTCCAGAGCGTGTGCGTCAACTTACTGATGAACAATTATCTCAAGCATTAGACCAACCGATTGCTGGTTGTAAAACAGTCGACGAATTATTAGTATTAAATGCCATTCATGTCCCATTACATGCGGGTAAAATTGAAGAAATGGCCCGCGTTCTGAAACAAGACAACTAATTTAAACGCCATATTATATAAATTGAAGGGGTACGTATGAACATTATCGCGAACAGTATTTTTGTAGAGAATCAAGAAGAAGCCTTACAGTTTTATACAAATATT
Organism: Staphylococcus sp. GDX8P54P; assembly: GCF_017893165.1. Taxonomy (NCBI): domain Bacteria; kingdom Bacillati; phylum Bacillota; class Bacilli; order Caryophanales; family Staphylococcaceae; genus Staphylococcus; species Staphylococcus sp. GDX8P54P. The sequence goes on along the minus strand of NZ_JAESMM010000007.1, from coordinate 32,985 downwards.
CTAGGCTTTGAAAAGAAAATTGACGAACCTGTAGGCGAAGGGTTTAGATGGCTCACTTTAGTGTCCCCTAATCAACCAGAAGGTGCCCAATTGGTCTTAGAACCTAATGGCAATCCTATTGCAAGTGACTATCAGCAACGTCTATTCGAAGCCAACATACCTATTACGATGTTTGGCGTGGACAATGTACAACAAACGTATGACACATTAACGCAAAAAGGTGTGCATTTTACCGTTGAACCGACGACAATGGGTAGCGCTAAAATGGCCATTTTTGATGATACATGTGGTAATTTAATTCAAATTGTAGAACAATAAAGAATTATAAACGCTTAACAGTTTTTATTTATGCAAACTGCTAAGCGTTTTTATATTCTTTTTTACCACTCTGCTTTAACATTTTCAAACTCTTCACGTAATAGACTATACACATAACTATCTGAGAACTCGCCACGTAGACGTTCACTACTTCTCAATACACCCTCTTGCGTAAAGCCGAGTCGTTCAGGTATGGCCCTACTTTTCGGATTGCGCGTCGACATTTGAATTTCTACACGGTTTATACCAAATTCTTCGTACACGTAGCGAATCAATACCTTTGTGCATGCCGTCATAATCCCTTTTTTCTGAAAATGCTTTGCCAAATAGTAACCAATAGACGTACGTTTGTTAACAAGATCTAAACAATGCAAGCCGATGACCCCTACAAGTTCTTTGTCATACCAGATGCCGCAATGAAATCCGTTACCACGCGTAAACTGTTCTAGTGCCGACTGAATAAATTTCTTACTATGTTCAACTTCAGTTGTATATTCTACAAATGGTAAGAACTCGCCTAAATATTCACGATTGCTATCTACTAATTTGAAAAGTTGCTCCGCTTCACGTTCTTCTAATATCTTTAACGTCACATGTTCATTCACTTGATAACCAAACATCATATCTATCGCCTCTAGTTAAAATTTTCAAATTATTCGGTAAATTAAATATATAGTAACACAAATGTAACTAGATTTTATAACGTTGTATAAGTGATTATGTTATTAATCTACATCTAATTTATTGGAACAGTTAGATGTGTTATTTTTTTCTATACTAATACCATTTTTTTGGGGAAGCTCACTTTAATGCTTCTTATCTAAGAGGGGATAATGATTGCGATTTTGCCATAGATAAAACTTGAAAGGGTATTTATAAATGAATTTAAATATGGAAATCATTTCAATCATTCTAACTTTACTACCATCAAAACTTATAGGTTTATATACTGATTATCATATTCAGTCATTGGTTGAATATATACCATTTTTATTAGTTTTAATTATCATAAGCTACTCTATATTTAAAATTGGCTTTAAAAAAGTCTGAGTTTATTTATACGTAGAATACTAGGCGTTATTATTTCTTGTATAAGTATTCATTTATTTATGGATATATATCACTCTTCTAGATATTTCAAAATTTTTTCTACAGATTAATTCCCCATATGTTTAGGGATAATTAGTTTGATTACAATGTTGATTATCTATTTAATTATTTATATTTTTTCTTTTAAAAATCAATAAGATTAAATTCTTGAACTATGTATAAAAAATTTTTATTATCTTACTTTAATATTTAAAATTGCTAGATTTTTACATCGTAATTTAAAACATCATAGATATATTAATAAAAAGAGCGAACTTCCAAATATGGGAGTTCACTCTTTATTTTCATAAAAAAGCTTAATTTTAGAATATGGTTTTTAATTAAATTTTTTCTAATAATTGAGGTAATTGAGTAATATCGTCTATGACATATGATGCGCCATTTTCTTTGAATTTTTTCGTTGCTTTTTGGCGATGTTCATCTATTTCATTATCACTTAATGCATTCCATTCGTCTTCACTAAGTCCTACAACAGAACTGCCTTTAATTACTCCTATAGCAAGAACACCTGCGTTGACTGCTTCTTTCATATCAGAGACAGTATCACCTACTTTTACTACTTCAGCAACACGTTCCAGTTCTAATTGTTTCATATTTTCAAATATCATGTATGGATAAGGTCTACCATATCCATTAACAGCTTCGGCAGTTACATAGTAGTCAGGCGAATAGCCTTTCAATTTTGCTTCAGCCGTAACCACTTCCATCATTGATTTTGTATAACCTGTCGTTGAACCAATTTTATAGCCTTTATTTCTTAGTTCATTGATAGTATCTATGACATTTGGAATAGGTGTTGTATAGTCTTTTAATGTTTCCATTAATGATTTTTCAAAATTAGCGTATAAATGATCGATATCTTCTTGAGTATGTGAACGTCCCTTAACAGACTTCCATTCATTTGCGATACGGTCCATATTTAACATAGCTTCGATATGATCACGTTTTAACATGCCCATAGGTTCTCTGGCTTCTTCAATTGTTACATCAATATTTTCATTTTTAAAAATTTCTACAAATACTTGTACAGGGGCAAAACATCCAAAATCAATTGTAGTACCGGCCCAGTCTAAGATAATTCCTTTAATATTACTCATAATTATACACTCCTTAATAATTCATATATTCTTTAATATGTTTAACTAATGTTTCAAAGTCTTCTCGGTATAATTCTCCAATGTTACCAATTCTAAAAGATGGGGTTTCCATTAATTTTCCTGGATATAGCACAAAACCTTTTTCTTTCATTGATTCATAGAAATGATTAAAATCAAAAGCTTCATTAGGATATAGATATGTTGTAATAATTGGTGATTGCCATTCCTCATCAATATATGCTTTAAAACCTAACTGTGCTAATGCTTCTCTCATATATCGATTATTAGAGTGATAGCGTTCACTACGTTTTTTAATGCCACCTTCTTCATGCAACTCATTAATTGCTTGTTTGAATGCAGCTACAACATGAGTTGGTGATGTATAACGCCATTTGCCATCAACATCCATCACCTGCCATTGATCATATAAATCAAGTGCTAAGCTTGAAGCATTACCCTCTGTTTCAGTTAAAGTTGTTGTTTTAGCAATCACGAACCCGAAACCGGGCACACCTTGAATACATTTATTCGCACTACTAATTAAATAATCAATATTTAATTGTTCTACGTTAATTTCTAAGCCTCCGAAACTACTCATAGCATCTACAATTAATTTTTTATTATAGCGATGTGCTAACTCACATAAATCTTCTAAAGGATTGAGTATTCCAGTAGTTGTTTCACAATGAACGAAAGCAATATGAGAAATAGCATCATTGCTGTTTAAAACATCTTCAATTTCTTCAATATTTGGTGCTTTATCGAATGACAATGCTAAATGTGTATAATTTTTTCCAATACGTTCTGCCATTTGAGCAATACGTTTTCCGTATGCACCATTTGAAATGATAAGCACATGATCTTTATTCGAAAGTGCAGTTTGTAAGACGCTTTCTACCACAAAACTACCACTACCTTGCTGAAGAATAACGGTGTAATTTTCCTTTGAAACTTGGGCCAATTGAAGTAAATCTTGTCTTATTTGTTGTGTTAATTCTTTATAGTCATTGTCCCATGTACAACGATCTTTCATCATTGTTTCTTTAACTGATTTTGAAGTTGTTAATGGACCAGGTGTTAATAATTTATATTCTTCCATTTTCTAATCTCCTTTATTTTTCATTTTCCGCTTCTTTTTTAGCTGCATTAAATATATCTTGATGTTTTTGTAATAAATCTACAGTCAATGGATCTTTCCATTTTTTTGGATATTCTGGTTTTTGATCTTTTGCAATATGTTCACCTTTATATAGTGTTACTGGGTATTGTTTCATTAAATCTTTTCGACCGTATTTTTGAATCACTTCAACCATTTTTTCTGCTTTTTTCTGTTTTTCGCCACCTTTTTTAACGACAGCAGCGCCTTCAACTAATGAGAAGTTTCCTTCTTTAGGATCGATGTGTTTAATGATATTACCCTTCTCTTGTTCAATAGCTTGCGCACGTAAACCAACTCCGACAGCTACTTCCCCAGATTCAACTTTTTGTAATGGACCGGAACCACCATCCTCTAAATGTGGACCAACATTAATTAATAATTTTTTAATCACGTCTTGTCCTTCTTTTTCACCATACTCATTTAAAATACCTTGTAGTACTAGCCATCCAGTTGAGGATTCCATAACGTTCGGCATAGAGACCTGTCCTTTATATTCTGGTTTAGTTAAATCCTTAATTGAATGCGGCACCTCTAAATGGTGTTTTTCTAGTGCTTTTTTATTAATAAATAATGAACCTGTGTTACCTAATAATGGGATAATGTAGTTGGGATATTTATCAATTGTGTTATGTTGAGTTTTATTCTTCATAGGAACAAACATGTGATTTTGGTCTTGTGCACTTTTTAAGTAGTAACTTGCTTCAGTAATAATATCTGCTTCAATATTTGATCCTTCCGCCATAATTTTCCCACCTAATTCTGAGGTTCCCTGAGGTTGGATGATATATTGTCCTTTGTAACCATGCTGATTTAAAGATTCTTTCATAATAGCGATGGCTTCTTCATCAGCATTTGTAGCAATAATGACTTTATCTGTACTCGACCCAAGTCCAAAGTATGATAAACATAAGAGGGCAAGACAAACGAGTGCACCAAGTACTAGCATTATTTTTATTTTCATTTATCTCCCCTCCCTTTTTCTTTGAGAATAAAGTATAAAACTTGCAACGCCACGAACGACAATATTTGTTATACAGATTAAAATCGATAAAATAAAAATATCGATAAATCGGTTAAAATGTTGTAATTGGTTAATTTCTGTAGCCACGAGTTGTGTTGCCGTTGCAACTAAGAAAATGACACCACTAATTGTTACCATTGCATTAATGAAGTAATAGTTCATCATTTCGATAATTGTCTTTTTCATATTTGGTATTACAACTTTAAAGACCGTCTCGTACCATTTATCTTTCATTAATGAACTACTTATATCCCATGAGGGATTTAGTTTTTCTAAGGCATTTTTCGCTAATAAGAATGGTGTTGTATAGTAATGCACAATAATGCTGATAATAATAATTAAAAATGTATTTTTTATTGAGCTATTTTTAAAAAATACTAAGTACGATAAACCTAGAATCATACCAGGGACAGTATTTGCGATTAATGAAACGACATTCATCGTTCTACGACCTTTAATTCTGGTTCTCACAGCGATAATCGCACTTGCCATACTAATAATCACGCCAAATATTGCTGTACATATCGCTACAAATAAAGATTGAATATAAATATGCACTAATATTTCATCTTTAAATAAATTAATGATATGCGACAAAGTAAATGTGTTGTTATATGGGTAATTTTTAAGGAATGGTACGACAAACATCACTGCAAATATTAATAAAATTAATGTACTTATCACTACAGCGATAATATTAATAATCACATCATGTACTGGCCTTTTTGGAAGCGATGTATAATTTAATGATTCTTGTTTTACATTCCATTTATCTAAAATAGTTAATAAGATAAATCCAATAATTGCAGGAGTTAACATCATAACTGCAATAACAGCACCTTCAGCAAATTTTGGAATTGATCCTAAAATCATTTGATATAAACTCGTCGCAACCATACTATAATCTGCGCCTAGAGACGCCGGAATACCGAAATCAGTAAAACTTAAAATAAATGACAATACAAACGCGTTACCTATGGGTACAATCAGTGGTCTAAGTAGTGTGTGATAAAAACGTCTCATCGGACTATCTTGTAATAACTGAGAAACATAATAGAAGCGCTTATTCACATATTCAAAAGCGTCTGAAATAATTAAGTATGCTGCTGGTAACGTGTAGATAACGTAGCCGATAAGCAAACCATTTTTACCATAAATTTCGAAAGGTATATGTCCAAAGATAGCTTTAATCAAACCCTCATTCCCGAAAATGTACATTAAAATAAATCCATAAGTAATTGTTGGCACAAGCATAGGTAGTAACACCATTATTTTGTTATAGCCTTTTACTAAAGAATGGGCTTGTGTCATATTCATCGCATAGGACATAAAAAATGCGAGAATAGTTGTAATCAATGCAGCTAAACTTGCAACTTTTAAACTATTAAAGAATGAAGTTGTAATCTCGTCATTCATAAAGATGTCTTTATAGACTGCAAATGTAAAGTGATGATCACGATAAAATGATTGGCTTAATAAACCTATAATTGGTATGACTAAAAATAATAAGAAAAAGATAATTAATAGCGTAAATATAATACGCTGACTCCAAGTTTTATGCGCCATAATTCTCACCAAATAATCTGTAAATATTACCACGTTTAATTCGTAGTTGATTAATAATGAACTTTTCTACAAATGCATTAGCTGGACTATAAATAATTTCTGACGGCGTACCAAATTGTGCAATTTGGCCATCTTCAATGACGACAACTTTGTCTGACATCGTTAATGCTTCTTCAGGATCATGGGTAACGATAATCGTTGTTAAACCCATTGATTTCGATACTTTTTGAATCATATCTTTTATTGATTCTTTAATGACTCCATCTAAGGCACTCAATGGTTCATCCATTAATAAAATCTTAGGTTCCATAACTACTGTACGAGCAATTGAAACTCTTTGTTTTTGCCCTCCTGATAATTCATGAATTTTTTTGCGTAAATGAGGACGTAATTCTAATAATTCGATTAAATCTGTCACTTCTTTACTGTGAGGGTCTTTTTTCTGATTCTTTAAGCCATAAATGATATTATTGAAGGCATCTAAATGAGGAAACAGACAAAAATCTTGAAACACAATATTAAATCCTCTTTTTTGCATAGATTTCTCTTGGATTTCTTGATTATTGAAAATAATTCTCCCAGATGTCACATGTTCTAATCCCAAAATTAAATTTAATAACGTTGTTTTCCCACATCCACTTGGTCCAAGTAAACTTACAATTTCTCCGTTTTCAATATTTAAATTTATATTTTTTAATACTTCATTACTCCCAAAACTTTTCGAAACATCTTTGAGTTCAAGCATAACTCACACCTCACTATTTGTTATACTTACATTGTAGTAACTTTTTATTAACTATTAGTAAATTAGTTGTAAAATTTGATTAACTTTTGACAAACTTGTTAAAAACTATTTAATAACTTCATTAATACAATAAAAAGGAGAAAATGAATGCTTCCTACTGAACGACGTGAAAAAATTATTGAAAAATTAGAAAAAGAAGAATTTTTAGAGCTGAAACATCTTCATAAGTCTTTGAACATTTCTATGGAAACATTACGAAGAGATATTCAACAATTAGTCAAAGAGGATTTGGTATCCAAAGAATATGGTGGTATTAGAATAAAAAAAGAGAATAATGGTGAATCAATTATTGAAAAAAGATTAAATAAAAATTTAGCTATGAAGCAACAAATCGCTGAAAAAGCTTTAACACAGATTGAAGATGGGGACTGTATATTTTTAGATAGTGGTTCTACAACTTTACAAATTTCTAAAGAATTGAAAAAAAGAAAAAATTTAACAATTATAACGAACTCGATTCCTGTTATGATGGAAATTTTAAATCAAGGCCATACTATCATTAGTATTGGAGGAAAAGTACGAGCATCTGAACAATCTATTACAAGTTATGACTTCTTATTTAATTTCGATCGTTTAAATATAGATAAAGCCTTTATTTGTTGTAGTGGAATATCTTTTGAAAAAGGGATTACAGATTATAATTTAGAAGAAATAGAGACAAGAAGAAAGATATTAAATATTTCAAATCTCAAGTTTCTAACAGCAGATAGTTCCAAGTGTAATCAGATAGTTACAGTGAAAATATGCGAATTAACAGATATTGATGCCTTTATTACTGATGATAACTTAGAAAATGATTTTAAAGTTAAAATGAAAAAGTTAAGCATCAATGTGCTTTAATAAAACAAATAATTTTTAAGTCATTAAAATAATGCAAATATTGTTAAATTTATTATTTTAACTTTTAATAAAGTTGCCTTTTTTATTTCCTATGATACAGTCAAATATGTACAAACAGTTTTTATAGGGAGTGTTTTAAGTTGAGCAAAGTTAAAGTACGAAACTTAACAAAAATTTTCGGAAGAAAACAAAAAGAAGCGTTAAAGTTAGTACAAGAAGGTAAATCTAAACAAGAAATCTTTGAAAAAACTGGGGCTACAGTTGGGGTTTATGACGTTAACTTTGACGTAAATGATGGCGAAATTTTTGTAATTATGGGTTTATCTGGTAGTGGTAAATCCACTTTAATTCGATTAATCAATCGATTAATTGAACCAACATCAGGAAGTATTTACATAGGTGAAGACGACATTTCCAATATGTCTAAAAAAGAGTTACGTGAAATTCGTCGTACAAAAATTAATATGGTGTTTCAAAACTTTGGTCTTTTTCCGAAAAGAACTGTATTAGAAAATACTGAATACGGTTTAGAAATTAGAGGGATTAAAAAAGCAGAAAGACAAAAAAGAGCTGAAAAAGCATTAGACGATACAGGGTTATTATCTTTTAAAGACCAATATCCAGATCAACTTTCAGGTGGTATGCAACAACGTGTTGGTTTGGCCCGTGCCTTAGCTAATGATTCTGACATTTTACTAATGGACGAAGCATTTTCAGCATTAGATCCATTGATTAGAAAAGATATGCAAAACGATTTACTAAACTTACAGGAACAAATGCAAAAAATCATAATCTTCATCACTCATGACTTAAATGAAGCATTACGTATTGGAGATCGTATTGCATTAATGAGAGATGGAAAAATTATGCAAATTGGTACCGGAGAAGAGATCTTAACCAATCCAGCAAATGCATTTGTTAGTGAATTTACCGAAGATGTGGACCGTTCTAAAATACTTACCGCAGAAAACATAATGGAGTCTCCATTAACTATAAATATTGAGACAGAAGGTCCAAATGTCGCTTTACAACGAATGCGTCAAGAAGAAGTAAGTATGTTATTAGCGATTGATAATAAACGTTTATTAAAAGGAAGTATTACAGCAGACAATGCTTTGAAGGCAAGAGAAGACGGTATTTCTTTAAAGCATATTTACCAAAATAATGTACAGACCATTAATAAAGACATGCTCGTGACAGATATTTTCAATATTATTTACGATTCTCCTACACCATTAGCAGTCACGGATGAAAATAATCGCTTAGTTGGTGTTGTGGTTCGTGGAAGTGTCATAGGTGCAATGACTACTAATAATAAAGATAGAGAAACGAATCATTCTCAAGAAAATTCAACTGAAGAGGAAGTGAATGAAAATGTTTAAACAATTACCTTTCTCTAATTGGATTGATACGATTGTTAATTGGTTAACTGAGCATCTATCTGGCATTTTCTCATTTTTACAAACAGCTGGAAATGCTGTGATGAATGTTACAACTAATATACTATTAGCCATTCCACCATTTGTTATGATATTACTTCTAGTTTTACTGGGATTTTTTGTTTTCAAACGTAAAATTGGTTTTCCAATATTTATTTTAATTGGCTTATTATTCATCTATAACCAAAATATGTGGGATGATTTAATGAGTACAATTACATTAGTTCTTATTTCAAGTCTTATTTCTATAATTATTGGTGTTCCATTGGGTATATTAATGTCTAAAAGCGATACCGTTGAAAAAATTGTTAAACCATTACTAGACTTGATGCAAACAATGCCAGGATTCGTGTATTTAATACCTGCAGTGGCATTCTTCGGTATAGGAATGGTACCTGGTGTATTCGCTTCAGTTATATTTGCATTACCTCCAACAGTGAGAATGACAAATTTAGGCATACGTTCAATCTCAAAAGAATTAGTAGAGACATCCGATTCATTTGGATCAACTTCTTGGCAAAGATTGTTCAAACTTGATTTACCTATGGCTAAAGAAAACATCTTTGCGGGTATCAATCAAACAATTATGTTAACGCTCTCTATGGTCGTTATCGCATCTATGATTGGAACGCCAGGTTTAGGTGAAGGCGTTTTAGCTGCTGTACAACGTTCAGAAGTAGGTAATGGCTTTGTATACGGTATAGGTATCGTCGTGTTAGCGATTATCGTTGATCGATTTACACAGGCTATGAACCACTCTCGTCAGGAAAAATTACCTAAAAAGACTAAGATATTACTTACTATAATCATATTACTCGTTGCAATATTAGGCACCATTCTAGGGCATATGTTTTCTGATGATAAAGAAGCCAATAAAGGTACTATCAAACTCGCATATGCACAACAAGATGACCAAATTGTTTCTACAAACGTTATTGCACAAGTATTAGAAGAACAAGGTTATAAAGTCGATACGACTTCCCTCGATATACCAGTTACATGGGAAGCTGTTTCTAAAGGTGAAGTTGATGCTATGACTGGTGCCTGGTTACCAATCACACATGGTGCTGAGTACAAGAAAGTTAAAAACGATATCGATAATTTAGGGCCACATATAGATAAAGAAGCAAAATTAGGTTTAGTCGTTCCTAAATATATGGACGTTAATTCCATTGAAGATTTAAATAACCAAGCCAATAAAAAAATAACTGGTATAGAACCTGGTGCAGAGATCGTAGACGCCACTAATGAAACATTAAAGGCTTACCCTAATTTAAAGGGTTGGGAACAAATTAATTCTTCTACAGGTGCAATGAATGCAGAATTAAAACGTGCAATTAAAAACAAAGACGATATTATTATTACAGGCTGGAATCCTTATTGGATCTTCCAACGCTATGACTTGAAATACCTAGATGATCCTAAAGGTTCTATGGGTAAAGCAGAAAGTATCAATACGATAGCTCGAAAAGGATTAAAAGAAGATGAACCAGAAGCATATAGAATCCTTGATAATTTTAAATGGTCTGTTAAGGATATGGAATCTATCATGTTAGAAATTGAAAATGGTAAAGATCCTGAAAAAGCTACTAAAGAGTGGATTGATAATAACAGAGACAAAGTTGATAAATGGACTGAAAAGTAAGAATGATTTAGACATTGTTTCAACAATATCGTTCATATGTTGTGATTTATCATCTGTGGAAATAAGTATTGAAGTATGCATTGGTAGCATATGTGACATCATGTTATAAATTTCATACATAAGGCACCTCGTTAATTGAGTTTAGTGATATGTACTAAATGATACGGGAGTGCCTTATTTGTTATTTTAATAGAAAGATACATACAGTGAGATGCTTGAGGAACCAGTATGCTAAATGAAATTAAGTAAGCAGTTGTAGTAATCAAAAGACAACTTTGACGTTTTTCTCTAGGCATCAAGCCCTCACATTTTCTTTTATAATTGAAAAATTATAATTCAAAAGTCTGTCTTAACTTTTCATACTCTTCTCTCAACAAACTATACACATAACTATCCGAGAACTCGCCACGTAAACGTTCGTTACTTCTCAACACACCCTCTTGCGTAAAGCCAAGTCGTTCAGGTATGGCCTTACTTTTCGGATTTCGTGTCGACATTTGAATTTCTACGCGGTTAATATCAAACGTTTCGTACACGTAGCGAATCAACGCCTTTGTGCATGTCGTCATAATTCCCTTTTTTTGAAAATGCTCAGCCAAATAATAACCGATAGACGTACGTTTGTTAACAAGGTCTAAATAATGCAAGCCGATGACACCTACAAGTTCATCGTCATACCATATGCCACAATGAAATCCATCTCCTCATCACTGCGGTTTTTAAATGACACTCTTCGGTTTAGACTCGTTACATTTGAACTGTCATATTCAATAATGATAGGTTATCCATTTTAGATTATAAGTTTGGTACATTTAATTTTAAGTTATAATTAAATGTATCAAACTTATAATCAACTCGACGAGGAGTATATAATACAATAATGGAATTAATTTATAATAGTACCTTAAAATTTTACGACATTATATTTAAAAATATTAATGATACTTTTGAATTCTTAAATGATAACAGCAAAATAGAAGTTATATCTGATTCAAAATTGGAGTATCCTTATTTTAAAGTAAAAAATAATCGAATAGCCTTCAAAGATAATTTGTCAGAACTGTTAGAATATTTGGACCCTGAAGAAGCTTCCTCTATTGTACTCAACAGAATTTTAGATAGCTTAGAACTGATATTAGGTTCCAAACTAGACTTACCAAATTTTAATGAACAATTTAAAGAATTTAAGAGAAGTTTGAATCGCACAGTGTTTTATGGCAGGAATTTAAACCCTTTCCTTCTAAACAATCTATATGAAGAAAATTTAGTAAGTTTACAAAATAAACAATATAAAAATATGAAAACATACATCACTTTTAGTCGTAACTCATCTATTAACTTTCGATTCAAAGATTTTAGTGATGAGTTCAATCAAGTTGACCCACAGGTTAATCTTTTTCATATTATAAAGAATGTGCTTAACCATTCGTTAGAAAAACAGTATAGCAATGAATTTAAACCATCAAATCTTGAAGTTTCACAAAAGTTACAACGTTTACTAACTCCTCATACCAATTGGATATACAATTCAAAAAATGCAATTAAAAAGTTAGATTTAACATTTACTAGAAAAGATATTATTAATACATTAGAATCTACTACCTCATTAAAATTTAAGGAGGATGCAGAAAAAAGTAAATTTTTCGACAGGTTTTCTAAGATAATTCCTAAAGGCGAATACACTTTTAAAGATTTATTGATAATTACAACTATTACATTTTTCAGAGAAAAATATAGGTTAAATAACTCTAATAATGCTTCATTTTCCAACAGTTATTTTGCAACTCTTTATACGTCATCTTTTGTAAATAAAAAAACAAATGAAATTTTAAAAAGTTATAAATCTGCTAGCACTTTCGATACTAATAGTTCATTAAAATCAGAATTTAATGAATCAATTTTTCAATTCCAGAAAGACATCATTGATTATCTACATAACAAATTGGAAATTTCAAAAGACAATAAAACTTATTACAATTATCAAAAAAACATAAAGCAATATCTAGAGCCTCATATAACATACTTAATTTATGAAATATTTTACTTAAATTCTTTACCTTATTATGAATTCTTAATAATTACGTTGAGAGATTATGAATTCTTAATAATTACGTTGAGAGATTATGAAAATTTCATATCTAATAATCTTTATATATTGAATCAAAATAATCCTACTAAACTTTTGATATTAGCCAATAAGCTGCAGACAATTTTTACTGATTGGAGTAAAAGCTTAGATAAAGCAGATAGTAATGCTTTTAATACCAATGGAATTACTTCACCTAATAACTTAATGTCTTTAAATCTCACCCTAAATAATGAGACATCATATTCTTTCCTAAAAGTTTTAAGACTCTTAGAAAAAAATAATTTCAGAAAAGATTTTTATAATAAATAAGACCATGAAGCTCTTCATAACAAAGTTCACTGTGTCTAGACCTTTAACTATTACCAAAAGTTAAAGGTCTAATTTTTTTATTTTAATTGCTATATTCTATGAATAGTTAATTAGTAAACAATCACTAATTAACTCAGTCTACTTTTAGTAGATAAGCTTGTACATTGAAAACTAAATATTGGAGGAGGCAAAATGAATTTAAATTTGTCGAAACTATTTTTACTACCGAGCAATATATCTCCAAATGTAATTGAAAGTAATTTGGACAACCTGATAAATACTTCTTCAGTATTTAATAATTTGTATTTATTAGAAGAAAAGATATCACCCATTATTAGTTTTATCGAAAATAAGGGGGTGTTTATAAGTTCTAGTTGGATGGAAAGTGAAATAAGTCGTCTAAACAACTTATTTGATACTTCACACGAATTAAATTCACTAATTACTTTCTTAAATTCGAAAAAAAGAAAAGGTAACAGTATTGTTGATAAAGAATTATCCCATATTAAAAAATGGATAATTCCTCTTGAAATGACTTCAAATAAATCAGCTTCTATCTTCAAAATTCAAGGTGAATGGAACCTTTATTCTTCATATAGTGGGCGTATGACTGCTAAGAAGATGCCATTAACTTCTATACCTAAGTCTATGCGAAAGCATGCTATAGCAAGTAGTTCACACAAAGAGTTGTGGTCAATAGACCTAAACCAAGCTGAATTACGATTTTTAGCATATTATGCTAACGATCAGTTTTTACTAAATCATTTTAGTACTGATCAGGACATGTACAGCTATATTGGTAGCTTGATTACTCCCTACAATCGTAATGCACAATCTGAACGATTGCGTAATATATGTAAAACCTTCTTCCTTGCTTGGCTTTATGGAGCAAGTACTAACACATTGATGAAAAAGTTAAGGAAGAACGGTTTTGATATTACTTCAGTTAATGTAAACCACATATTACAACAATTAGAGCGTACAATACCACAAGCAGTTCATTATTTAGACTTATGCTCAAGTCAAAATGAAGTGCAAACCTTCTTTGGAAGAGTTATGCCACTTGTCAAAATGAAAGAGAGCGTTAAGCGTAACTTCGCACTTCAATCATCAGTCGCGACCGCGATTAAGTTACTCATGTTGGAAGCATACAAACTTGATTTAGATATCGTTCATGTCATTCATGATGAGCTGTGGATTGAAGTCAAACCAAGTTATTCAAATTGGCAAGAATTATTGCAACAAAATTTCGAAAAAACAATCAATAGTTATCATAATGGGTTCCCATTGAATAATATTTTAAAATTTAATCAATTAAAAGGAGAATAGTAACTATGGTTAAACACAGTGTAAATTATTTAACAGATGAAGTAATGCAAGGTATGGTCTCAATAACAATTAATAATGCAATAGATGATAAAATCCCTACATCCAATGGAGAAGCAGATGTTATTAAGCTAGATGTAACTATAAAAGATAGTAATCATAATTCTAAAAATTTACTTTCCCATCTTATCTTTGTTGACACAAATACAAACTCAATATACGGGCAATTTGTTAAGTCAGTAGCTAATGCTCTAAGAAAAACTGACTTTGACTCTATTGATTTAAAGAATTTAAATGGCACAGCAAATTACTATATTAATAATAAAGGCTATCCTGTCCTAACCAATTGGAAATTCATCATACCGCTTAATCAAAGCGAGCAGATGATTCAAGAGTATATTAATAGTCAACAAACTACCTCTAGTCAACCTCAAGTGGATTCTTTTGATCCATGGGCTGATGCAGAGGAGGATGATTAACTTGATTAACGTAAAGTCAACTGAAAATTTAAACATTGTTAATCCATTTATCAAGCAACAACCAGATAAAACCACCTTAATTAACAAATTGGAAGACGCTACTACTGCGTCTTCTCCTATTTATCATTTATCAGACCTTAATGGTCAAGATCGGGAATGGATATTGCGCCATACCTTAAATAAGCCATTTTACATGTATCATGCAAACCAATGCATCGATGTACCATCAATTCCGAAAAAGGAATTATCACAAAAAAGCTGTAATTTTAATCAAAATATTCGAAATGTATTAAAAGAGTTTCTGTCTTACGAAACGCAAAAGGGAGAAACATTTATAAAAAAAGGAAGAACGGCAAAATTCATCGATGCTTGTTTTAACATTGCTAGTACTTCCGATGACCCAAATAAAGTGAAGATTTACAATTATGAAAAAGGCGTGTGGGAAAACACTGATCTTCCCTTGCAAAGGTTTATCTATGAACTTTGTTACACGTTAGAGACAAGTTGGTCGAAAAATCTTGAAACTGCTTTATTAGACCAAATTAAGCGACGTATTAAGGTCTATGATCCTAGAGATTTCAATCAGAGAGCACTTACTTTAGAAAATGGTGCTTTTAATTATAATACATTACAAATAGAGCCTACATCGCCCTTACACCTTTCAACCATTAAATCACATGTAGAATATAATCCAGACGCTAAAGCCCCAGTATTTCAACAGTCTTTGCGTGAGTGGTTTGATGATAACGATGATATTGCATTTGTCCAAGAGTGGTTTGGCTATGTACTCTCCAAAGAGTTTAAAGCTAATGTTTTCTTGTTAGTATATAGCCAGGGAGGAGAAGGTAAATCGACATTATTTGGTTTATTAGAACATATTGTTGGTATACCTAACACGACTGCCATTTCATTGAGCAACTTCAATCAAAGTTTTGGACTTGAGCCTTTATTACACAAAAAACTTAATTTAGCTACTGAATCATCAAACACTGAATTTAGTACAGATAAACTCAAAGCTATTACAGCTGGTGAAAAAATAACGGTTAATCGCAAAGGACTTAAAGAAATCGAAACTGTAATCTCTGCTAAAATGATATTCCTATTAAATGACTTACCAGTACTTAAAGATAAAAGCAATGGACTCCAACGTAGACTTCTAATCTTACCCATGACTAAACCGATACCTCTAAGTTCGCAAAATAAAAATTTACCTCAGCAGCTTGAAAAAGAGTTATCAGGTATATTGAATTGGGCTTTAGACGGGTTACGTCGCTTAGATCAAAACGATTATCAATTTACAACTTCTAAAAGTATGAATGTAATTAAGCAAAAATATTTTAATGAAATTTCACCTATGATGGACTTCATAAGAAATTGCTTAGACATTAATTCTAATAATAGTAATATATTGGGCAACGAATTGATAGCCACTTTCAAATCGTGGTCAGAGATGCATAACTATAATGTAACTCATTTATTATCACCTATTGCATTCTGGCGTGAATTTAGTGTTGAAATGCAAAAACTAGGTATTAATTATACTAAAACTAAATCTTCTGGTAAAACAGTCGTTAAAGGTATTAAGTTCAAAAGTGACAGTAGTGATGATAGTGACGTTAAAAATAACTAACTAAGAAAGGTGATAAAAGTGGAAGAACTTATAAATATGTTAGCGGATATTATAATTGAATATCTCGACGAACAGTCTGAATAAAATTGTCGCTCTAACTCTCTTAGAAGGAGTTAGAGCTCATTAAATGTAAATTTAAATGTATATTATCATATTGGAAAGGAGGCCCTACAATGGATAAAATTATTGGTTATGCACGTCAATCCATAGATAAAAAGAAGATAGAAAATTCTGTTAAATCTCAAATAAAAGCAATCCAAGCCTATACAAATAAACATCATCTTCAAGATGTTACATTTCTAAGCGATGTAAAAAGTGGTCGTACTACTACACGTGATGGCTATCAGTCTATGTTAGATATGATACGAAACAATGAATGCCAACATATTATTGTTTTTCGTATCAATCGTTTGAATCGAAATTACCATGATTTTTTAGAATTCCAGGAATTATGTGAAACGCACCAAATTTTAATTACCTCGTTATGTGATGGTCAGTTTGATTTATCTGATAAAACTCAAGCTTTCAAGATAAGGTTTTTAGCAATTCTTGGTGAAACAGAAAGTAAAATTATCTCAGAAAACGTCAATTCAGCTAATGCACTGAAAGCTAAGAATCATCAATTATTAGGTACAAACGCGCCATTTGGTTATATATATAAGAATAAATCCTTCGATATCGATCCAACTAAGGTTGCAACAATTAAATTTGTTTTTAACTCATATATTCAACAAGGTTGGGGCTATAAAAAAATATCCCAAGCACTTAATAATCACATTGAATTATTTAATAGAACACCTAAACAGGTTAAGCGTATTCTTACTAATGCAAAGTATGCTGGTCTAATACGCAATCAATTTGGTGAATATAAAGGAAACTTTAAACCTATTATCGATGAGACAATATTTCATCAAGCTGAAACGATACGCGTTTCTAAACAAACACTAAAACATCAACACCCTATGGTTTTACTTCGTAAGAAAATCAAATGTATTTGTGGTACGACAATGACACCCATACGTATGAAGAGAAAGCATATGACGTATCCTATTACGTATTACATTTGTCCTCTGAATGAAAATGTAGGTTATAAAAAGTGTGATATGGGATATCTTGTAGCCTCCGAGATAGATCAACAAACGATTGACATTATTGAAGATAATATTCTAACTAAGCCTACACTACAATGTTTAGAATCTATGGTTCAAAAGAGATTGGCTACTAAAATTCATCGAAGTAAGCCTAATTTTAGTAAAGCTACCCTTATTGAAGAATTGTCTAAAAAACAAATCAGCATTGAGGACTATAAAATGAAAATCAACGAGTTGGAAATCTGGCAATATAAAATGAACTACTATCAACAATCTAATTCTGATATAAACGTTCACAAAATCACAAAAAATATTTTAAATAATTATACACTGTATCTTGACCAACTAACTGAAATGATTACTCGAGTAACCGTAGATCAAGATAAAAATATCACAGGTGTCTTTCTAAAAGACTACCCAATTAACCTATTAAAAGAAAAGGATGATATAAATGTTGTATCAAAAACCAAGTGAAGTACTTATTTTAGCTCATGAAAATGAAATAGATGAAAGACAACTAATGCCTGACGATAATATCGATATGTTAAAAGAAGAGTGTCAAAATTTAAATATTAAAGTTACTAAAGCTTACACTACTGTAGATCACTTAATTAACGACATAAAATATGGAATCGTTACTAATATACCCATCATAGTGTGGGGTCACATTTCAGATTATCCAAGTTTAGAACAATCACAACTGAATTATTACTCACATATTGATACGCTTCCCACTTTCAAAGTTTGATAAATAGTTAAAATATTAATAAATAAGGGTTTGATAAAATGAACACAGTCACAAATAAAATTAGAGTAGCCGCTTATGCTAGAGTAAGTTCTTTGAAACAGGTTGATAATTATTCTATTGCCGCTCAACTTGCTGAAGTAGAAAAGTATTGTACATTACATGATTATGAAATGACATCTCCTTATATAGATAACGGGATAAGTGGTGCCGAAATGAATAACCGACCCGCTTTACAACAAATGCTTAAAGATTTAAAAATGAATAAGTTTGATAAAATAGTCGTGTGGAAACTTTCTCGTCTCGGTCGAAGTATGAAGGACATACTTCAAATTGTTGAAGAATGTGAAAAAAACAATGTATCTTTTTATTCAGTAAGTGAACACCTTGGTATAGACAGTGATATGCATAAATTAATGCTGAATATCATGGGGTCTCTTGGTGAATACGAGCGTGCTATATTAAAAGATAATATTCGTCTCGCTTCTTCTAATAAGGCTAACGAAGGAAAATCCGTTGGTGGCCAAACACCTTATGGCTATGATCGTATTGATGGTAACTTAATTATTAATCAACATGAAAGTAGGATTGTAAAAGAGATATATCAAATGTATAGTCAGGGCATGAATTACACTGCAATTGCTAAAACATTAAATGACAAACATGAAGTCACAAAATTAGGTAAGCCACATTCCAAAGATTCTATATCTTATATTCTTAAAAATAAAGTATATCGTGGCTTAGTTGTTTATAATCAATATGTTGACTGGAAGAAAAAAGGTCGTAAAGGATATAATGATAAACCTATTATTACTGAAGGCAAGCATGAAGCCATTGTGTCTCAAGAACTATGGAATAAAGTTCAAGCGCAACATAAAGCAAGAAAATGTTATAAACGTGGTAATAACAAAACAGACAACCTTCTTACTGGTTTGTTAAAATGTAAAAGTTGTAATGCGAACTACGTCATTTCAAATACTGTAAATACGCTTAAGGATGGGAGTAAACGCCGTTTTCGTTACTATATCTGCCGAACACGTAAACAAAAAGGCTCTGATTGTAAAGAAGCTCCAAATATTCGTGCTGATTTCATAGAAGACTATGTATTTCAAAATATTAAGAATTTGATTCGTAAACCTGATTTAATTCAAAAAGTGGTCAATGCTGTTAACTCAAAAAGAACACCAGATACTACCCAAATTAAACATGAAATTGCTAATAAACAATTCCAAATAGAAGAGTTGCGATCTAAATACGATAACTTAATTGAAGCTACTGAACAAGATAGCAGCATTATCGAATCAATTCAGCCAGCGTTACTTAAATATACTCAACAAATACGCGAATTAGAAAACAGTATTACACACCTAGAACGTAAACAACTAGTGGAACATCCAAAAATAGATACAAATACAGTGATTGATATTTTTGCTGTTTTATTTAAAAATCTAGAAAGCACAAATAAAACTTCTTTAAAAAATATTTATCACTTAGTCATCGATCATATCTATGTTGAAGCAGATAAAGGTAATAAAAAGCAGTTTTACATTACTTTTAAATTCAACAAAGATATCGTAGCAACCTTATTAAATAATATTAATCCAGACGAACAATTACTCAATTGTTCGTCTTCTTTTTTATCTCAAATATATTCTGAAACATTCTTCCTCGAATTTAGTCTATAAACCATTTTTTTCTATATCACTATCGTCACTTCTGTCACTATTTCTAACGTAACAAGTCACCCTTCAAATATATATTATCTCAATGATGTAGCTCATCAACTACATCACATTATAAATATCTTGGAGGTTATATGATGAAAACAATGACTCAGGAACTCAAACAATATATGACTCACTTATTTCGATTATCTAATAAAGAGGAATGGGAATGTGAAACACTAGATGAAGCAGCAGAAAATATACTTCCTGCTCGTTTCGTTGATAATTCTCCCCTTGCGCATCTTACACTTGAAACTTATACCTACTATAATAATGAGCTACACGAATTAAGTATCTATCCATTTCTGATGTATGCAAACAACCAACTCATCAGTATTGGTTATTTAGATCATTTTGATATGGATTTTCTGTACCTCACTGATACTAAAAACACACTTATCGATGAACGTCATTTACTAAAACAAGGAGGTAATTGTCATGAATAATTGGATCAAAGTGGCACAAATATCTGTTACGATTATTAGCCAAGCGATTATCATCATGAAAGAAATTCAGAATGAGGTAAAATAATATGAAAATCAATCGATATATTACAAGAGGCATTAGCGAACAACTTTCTCTAGACCTTCAAATATTACTTTGGAATATGGTAAAAGAAAGAGAGAATCAACCTCAGACAGACTACTTACACATTTTTAGATTGCAAGAAGATAATAATATGCTCTCAGTCACACATGAACAAGAACAACCCGCCTACAAATTGGAATATCACTATACAAACTATGTAAAAAATCAAAATGCATTACCTAAGAAAGTCTACGTCATTCGTGAAGATGATATAGACGCTTTTTATTATGTGATGCTTTTGCCAGAAGAATACTAAAAAGGAGAGACGAGTATGAACGCAATTACAAGTATTATAGAAACTAAAGCTATCTTCAGTGACGATGAAAAACATCGTTATTTACTTAAAAAAACATGGGATAGAAAATTGCCAACTTGTACAGTGATAACGATGTATCCTCATTTAGATGGAATATTATCTCTTGACTTAACAACTGTACTAATTCTAAATCAATTATCATCTGAAAACGATTATGGTTCAGTTTATCTTGTTAATTTATTTTCGAACATTAAAACACCTGAAAATCTTAAGCATATAAAAGAACCCTATGATAAGCATACAGATATTCATATTATGAAAGCAGTATCTGAAAGTGAAAAAATTATCCTAGCTTATGGTGCTTATGCTAAACGTCCTGGTGTCGAAAAACGTGTTGAACAAGTGATGGAAATGTTAAAACCTCATAAAAAGAAAGTAAAAAAGCTCATTAATCCAATAACGAATGAAATCATGCACCCACTCAACCCTAAAGCGAGACAAAAATGGACATTGAAATAAGGGAGGATTATCTATGAACCGTGAAACTAAACAATCAGATTGGCGAACAGTTGCTAGTTGTTTAGCATCACATAATTACACTTCAATTGTAAAAGGATTAGTGCATCATTTCACAGCTATCGAAGATGAAGAAATTCTTAATAAGATTTATAACGATTTTATGAATGATGACTCTATAACAACGGTACTTAACAATGATTTTCAAGATATTATTAATCACTATTTAACAAAATGAAATGTACATTAAAATCAAAGCATCCTTCACTTTTGTGGTGAGGGATGCTCTTATCTTTATTTTTTTGATTAATATTTGACTTAGGAAATATTACTTTTAAATTTAAAAATATTGTACAATTAAATTATTAGTTTTCACATGAAGAAATATGTAGTAAATTCACTATTAACTAGTATTATATTATCAAGCAATTGTACTATTAAAAGGTAGAGATCGATTAATGAAACAATATGTGTATCAAAATAATATTAATTTAATAAATTTGTTATACGAGAGCGATTTTTGGAAAATAATAAAAGAAGACGCAGAATATTATCGTAAAAATAATAAATTAAAGAGAGATAATTCTTTCCGTAAACTTAAATCTCTAATTGAATCTATATATGTAGATCCTGATGGCTTTGATAAAGCTCTTGCAGCTGAAATGCAAGATTTCTATAACGAAATGCAAGAATCACAATACATCAAAGAGTCTTATTATCTTAGTATTAATCATCAAAAATGTAGCCTAGATGCTCTTATCGGATGGAAACCACTTTTCCAATATAGAAAAGGTGATAAAAAATGGTTAGATGACTTAGAACTTATTAGAGGAAACAAAATGGGCCATTTAGCTTTTCCTGTACAAAAAAACTCTCTTAATCAACTAAGAGGAATTTTATTAAAAGATAGAATCGATTATACTCTATTTGATATTAAACTATTTTATGAAAATACAGCTCATTTAAAACTACAGAAAGCTTATGACCAAGAACCAACACGAAATTGGCTAATGTCATTTGGCACTTTTTATCAATTTATAGAGCGTATGCAATTGAATTACTTCGTCTATAAAGATCCCACCACCTTAAAATATGGTGTTATTGACTTATCATTGCCATATAATATATGATAAGTCACATTGCTTAAAAGAAATTCCAAAAAAAATTGAGCTTGAAGATGCTTATATTACGAATATACTTAATTATATAAAAAAATATGGCAAAGAATTATCTACTACTGTTGACTTGATGAATGATTATTATGTATAAAATAAAAAGAGCAGAGTCCGGGACATAAAGTTTCTGGATAAGTGAAAAAAGACAATTTCTATTGAAATAATATAGAAATTGTCTTTTTTATAATTTTTTTGATTATTTTCAGCTCGTTGAGCTGTTACTTTTCTTATATTAAGTGTCATTAGCACAAATCCTAGTTCTCTTTTGTCTTTATTTATCCCTCGAACGGACATTCGAGTGAAACCCAAAATAGCCTTCATAAATCCAAAAACAGGCTCCACATCAATTTTTCTTTGACTGTAGATGGTTTTTATTTTTGGTTCTGAAAGCTTTTTATTAATTTAGGCTTTAAAATATTCCCAATTATAATTTTTCATTATTTTTTTATTCGTTTTTGAATTGTATTTCATGCATTGGTGTTTTAGAGGACATTCTGAACAATCATCACATTCATATAATTTGAAGTCTCTCTTAAATCCATATTTATCATGGCGATAGGCATATCTTTTAAAACCCAATCGCTTATCGTTTGGACAAATATATTCATCGTTAATTTCGTCATAATCCCAATTTTGAGTGTTAAAGATGTCGCTTTTATATTTTTTAGTTTTATCTTTTATAAACATATCGTAGGTTATAAGTGGTATTCGATTAAAATCATCTATAGTTGCTATATAATTGGGTTCGCTACCATAACCTACATCAGCTACAATATATTCAGGTAAATGACCGTAGGTCTCTTGAATTGAATTAAAAAATGGTATCATCGTTCTTGTATCAGTCGGATTTTGATACACATTATAAGATAAAACAATTTGAGAATTTGTCGCTATTTGTAAATAGTACCCTAGCTTGAGTTGTCCATTTTTTATATGATTTTCTTTCATTCTCATAAATGTGGCATCATGGTCTGTTTTAGAATAATTATTTCTATCCTTTAAAATAGATTTTTGGACGTCGTATCTATGTTTTCGCTCAGAGTACTCATTAATTTTCTTTTTGTATTGTTTAATTTTAGTTCTTTTGAGCCGTATTTGTTTTCTTGTTTTAGTACATTTTTCATTATCGATATGTTGATTTAAATCTTCGATGTCTTTATCCAAATGACTACCAATCAAATCTATTTCTTCCTTTGTTAAGTCATTATCGTGATCTTTTTTAATCTCAGGTATGATTTTATTTTTTACCCATTCATGATAGAGTGCTTTAGAATCTTTATTCATCTTTGTCTCATGGTTTTGAATACTCTTTTTCCATACAAATGTATATCGATTGGCATTCGCCTCAACTTTCGTACCATCAATAAAAATGGCCTGATCATCTATAAGATGTTGTTTCAAACACTGACTATGAAATTGAATAAATAATGATTCTAATAAAGCATCTACGTTTGGATTGACTCTAAATCGATTAATCGTTTTATAAGAAGGCTTTTGATTTTGTGATAGCCACATCATCCGAATGCTATCATTAAGTCATTTTTCTATCTTACGTCCTGAAAACACAGATTGTGTGTAGGCATATAGAATGACTTTTAACATCATTTTTGGATGGTATGAGGTTGCACCACGATGATGTCTGAATTCATCGAATTCAGTTTTAGGAATGGTTTCTACAATATCATTGGCATGTCGTGAAATATCATTTGTGGGGATAAGAACTGAAGTTTCCAATGGTAGAGTAAGTTGAGTCATGTTATAATCTTTATACATAGGGCGCCTCGTTAATTTAGTTTAGTGACATTTATTAAATTATACGAAAGTGCCTTATTTTTTTAAAGTATTTCAATGTAAAATTACATATAAATACAAAGTATTTTGGCGAGACTCTTGAGGGAACAGAACAAGCTGAAGACTACAGGCTGAAGCTGTCCCCTAAGAAAGCGAGCCAATAATACGTAGTATCGTAAATAAAGAAGCCAGTAAATGAATTTATAATAAACTCATTTACTGGCTATTTTGTTAGGAATTATGTCCCAGCCTCTGCTCATTAATAAAAGTGCTAGTCTTATATTTTTAACTTATTGGATATTTTAAAATTATATCTTTATATAGAATAATTTAGATTCACCACATCAATCGTGGAAGCAAAAGTTTGATAGGGTAAATTAACTTACTTAATTCAACTTATCGGAAGTAGATATGCTTGTATATTCACAGTGGTTTAATAATAGAGTCGCCTATCTCTCAGGCGTCAAATTTAGACGCTGAGAAGGGGTGTTATTCATGCTAGAAATTCTTATTCACATCACGACCACAGTCATCAGTGGTTGTATTGTTACGTTATTTACGCATTGGCTACGTAATCGCAACGATAAATAGGCGACTATAGCCACACTTAAAAAATCCCCTCACTACGGCAATAGTGAGGGGATTAGCGTATTCACGCTAGAATTCTTGTTAATCATATTATAACACTGGTTAGTAGAGAAAGGCAAAGTTATATAATAGCCCTCTCATAAATTATTTAACGGTATGTTTAAATATTTCGATATATTTCCTTTTTTTAAGTTAGGTGAATAAAACATATACTCTAATCCTTTAGTTGGTGTTGATATAGAGTAATTAATATAATAAAATTGGAAATCCAAATGACTGTACATATCATAAATTTCATGACAATTATCATACGTTAATATCCAACATTTATCTTTCATAAACCTATCTATAGTTTTTGAAAGGCTTTTATGATTTTGGTATCTATAAAAGTTTGTATATAATTCGGGGCCTTTTTTATAATATGGCGGGTCAAAAAATGTAAAACTATTTTTAGTTTTTGTAATAGAATTTTTTATAAAAATTTCTGCATCTAAATTGTAAATTTTTATTTTATTTTTAAATTTAGAAATTCTTCTTATTTTATTACATATATCTTCTTTATTAAACCTGCAATCTAGTTTATATTTTCCATTCTGTTTTTTTCCACCTATTACACCCGCTTTCAATATACCTGATCGATTTGTTCTATTTAGAAATAGTGTAGCAAAACCCAACTTTAATAAGTCCACTATTTTTTCTTTTTGAGAATAGACATTTTTTTGCTTATTCCATTCCTCTATAGTTATATTTGTATTTTTAATTAATTTTATTAACTCATCTGTATGATTTAAAATAGAGTACCAAACCGCATAAATGGCTTTATCATAATCATTCAGCATAATTTTATCTATATCTCCATTTAAAAGTAATGCTATTGCCACTCCAGCACCACCGGCATAAGGTTCTATATAAGTTCTACAATTATTAATATATATAAGTTCTTTTATATAATAGTAAGTTTTACTTTTGCCACCAGGGTATCTTAAAGGTGTATGATTCTTCAAAAGATCTATATCTCCTTAATAATTAGATTTTATACTATTTGAAATGCTTGTAACGATTTCATTTTTTTTATTAAAGAATTCTATTAACTCATTATTATTTATTTTATAATAATTAGCTAGTGCTTGTGTTTTTGTTATAAAGTCTTTCATTATTTTTGTTATATTAGCATTTTTTATCTCTTCATTAGAGGTAGTGTCATTTATTTTTATTTTTGAAAGAATTTTTGATTGAACTCTACTTTTAGTGTAATATCTTGTTTCTGGTATATTTAAAATATCTGTCCAAAAAGAATCAAATTTTGAATCATGAAAAAGCTCTGAAATAATAAAATACATATACGATTCAGGAGCTAAAAAAGTAGGTAAAAACATTAAGTGATTATTATTGGTTTTTTTTGTATTTAATCCTTCTATTTTATGTTTATGATTTATATAGTCATTAAGTAAATATTTTTTATTTGTTCTAGCATCTCCATCAAGTATAATACCTACTTTGTAGAAATGATTGTCATGTTTTGGCAAATTAATTAAATGATCTGCTCCCAAATGAACTGGTATTATATTATAATTTTCTTGACTAGTTTTATCAGGAAATAAGCATTTATAAGCTCGTATTAATTCTTTGAAAAGAAACTCTGTGTATTCATCTTCACAATAGAATTTTACATCAGGTTGGTATACAAGTTCTTTGTCAAATAGGTCTGCTTTTAATTCTTTATAAGAATCTATATTTACTATTCTAGGTTCTATAGGGTCTATTAAGTAGATTAAGTTATAATCTTCAGGATTGGTTTTTTTTAAATTAATTATCTGTTTAAGTATTGTAAGAGAATGGGTTGTTAAAAATATTTGTAAATCTAACTCTCCACTTAAAGTATTTAACAAAGAAAAGAGACGTTTTTGTGCACTTGGATGTAATGAAGCATCTATTTCATCAATACAAAGAATTCCTCCTGAGTAATGCTCATTCTCTTTCATTTTAATATTGTAAAAGTCAACAAGTGCATTTATTATACTTCTAAGATTATCTTGACCGACTGACTGAGTCGATTCTGTAGTATTTTCAGGTGAAACGTATATTCCATCACTTTCTATTTTTTCTTTATTTAAAATTGTGGCTTTTGTCTTATTAGAAGAGATGGATTCAGGTAAAACCCAGTTATACCACTCTATAAATTTATTTACAGAGTGATTCTGGAAAAGTTTGTTTTTATGAGTAATATTTTTACTAGATAGGTTTGTCTCACCAACAGGATATAATCTTGATAAACTTAAGAAAATAGTTGGTATTGGAATTCTACCAGAAGGACCAATAGAATATTTTTCTTTGGTATTTTTACTCACATCTTTAATGGTTAAGTCGCTACTATAATAGTTTGTTGCTCGAGGTATTATTCTAATACCACGATCACTTTTAGAATCGTTTTTATACCCGTGTCTTTTTTGAATAAAATCTTCATCTTGGCTATCAGTTACAATTTTTATATAAGTTTTATAATCATTATAATTTTCATCTTTAGGAATAGTAAAATATTCATAAAACTCTGGTTGAAAGTTACCACTTCCAATTCTTTGCTTACTTTTTCCGAATGTTGTAGCTATTAATGACATAAGATTCGATTTACCTACTCCATTTTGTCCAGAAAAAACATTAATTTTTTTCGATAAAGAAATGCTTTCATTTTTTAATTTTCTAAACTGTTCAATATTTAAAGTATCTGCAAAGTACCTCATGTTATCTTCTCCTAGTATTATTTTTAACAATTATAACAAACAAATTGATACTAAATATAAGTCTTATAATAAAAATTTTTTGTCTATTTTAACTACGCCCTAATCAAACAAAATAAGTCATTGAAATTATTGTGGTTAGTACTTTACTTGTTATATGAGAATAAGTTTATCTAATAAATAAGAAGATAGTAGGCTGTTGAAATGATACAAAGCTCCTTTTTTAGTAATAAGAAGTTTATCCCAATGTAGTACATTGATTTTACCCTTATTACTACATGGGACGTTCTGAAATGAACATGCCCGAAATGAATATGGAGCAAATGCAGCAGATGCAACAAATGATGATGGAACATATGGAAACAACAAAACAAATTAAACAAAAACTAGGCTACTTATCCCCTGTAAAATACAGAGAATTAGCAGCCTAGAACATAGTGTTTTTATTAAGTTCCCATTTTAAGGGTTCAGTGCCTTGTAGTTATTGTGTTTTTATATACTTTACTACTTATTTTCTTTGTTATCATCAAAGGACTGCATGAAGTTCGTGCATGCATTTATCATATTATCCATTCTCTGGTCATAATCAGAACCTTGGGTAAAACCAGTTTGTCCAATGACGATTAAACCAGCTAGTACAAACGACAGCACTAAAGGTAACTTCTTTTTCATCGCTTATTTCCCCTTTCATTCAAAGTATCCCTAATCTTTTTTTAACACTTTCTTTAATTTTTCATATTCATCTTCATTAATTTCCCCTTTGGCCAGCCTTTCCTTTAAAATTTGTAAAGAATCATCTGATCTTACACCTTTTGGTTTTTCTGAAGCTTTTGCAATTAATATATATACACCATAAAATAACAAGCCAAGAATGATAATCCAAAAAATCATGCCAATGAACCCCATTCCGCCCATCATATTTCCTATACCCATACAATTTGTCAGTCCTTTCCTTCTTTCTTGTTTTACAATTATACCATATGAGGTATTAGTATCCCAAAAAAGTGTTTTTAATATTAGTAGCAGAAGGCAATTCATTGTACCGCAAAATGGCCCGATTATTGAACTATTTTTTAATAAAATAATTCCTACGTTCCCAATTCCAGAAAGCAATAATACTAAAAGCTTCCTCATCTGCTTTTTCCTCATCATCTGTCATATAATCTGTATCTTTTATTGGATATTTTGCCGTTTCATCAACGGGAGATTGAATATCTGACCTATGCTTATTTTTTGGTTTCACAATTTTTGAGCGTAATATTTTCATGGGAACGCTCCAAATCAATATCTTTATTTGGCTCATATTTGCGTTTTAAGAGCTTATGTATGTTTTTAGGTTAAAAACTATATGATTTATACCTAATTCTTTAAAATACCCCCTTAAAATTCAAAATAAGAACATTTGAATTTAAACAAACCTCCTGCCATCTCAGCAAGGGGCACTTGAAAACCGTTTGGAAATCATCAAGGGACGGGTAGTATTTTTTGAAAAAGCCACTCAAAAAATCTCCACTCAAGGCACGCATAAAATATCAGCGAATATACCAAAGGAGTGAACATATTGATTCCATATTATCTTTGGTTTAAAGAAAACATTTAAAATTCATGATTATATGCCAACCATTCGACTATTTTTTGAGTTTGTTAAAAGTTCCGAGGCTCAACGTCAATAAAGCAATTGGAATAAAGCACCTATGATTATTAAAAAAAATAAGTTATAATATATTCAAAAATATTTTTGAATGAGGTGTAATTATGATTCAGACTATTGTAACTGCTGCTATTCTTTATATTGTGACAGCATTAGACTTATTAGTGATTTTATTAATGTTCTTTGCTAGAGCAAAGACTAGGAAAGAATATCGCGATATTTATATTGGTCAATATGTAGGATCTGTGACATTGATTGTCATAAGTTTATTCTTTGCCTTTGTCTTAAATTATGTTCCTGAAAAATGGATATTAGGATTATTAGGGTTAATACCGATTTATTTAGGAATTAAAGTGGCTATTTATGGTGATAGTGACGGAGAAGAGAGAGCTAAAAAAGAATTGAATGAAAAAGGATTGTCTAAACTAGTTGGTACGATTGCAATTATTACGATAGCAAGTTGTGGCGCTGATAATATTGGTGTATTTGTTCCCTATTTTGTGACATTAAGTGTTACTAATTTATTAATTACTTTGTTTGTCTTTTTAATTTTAATTTTCGTCTTGGTATTTACTGCACAAAAATTAGCTAATATTCCAGGAGTTGGAGAAATTGTTGAGAAATTTGGTCGTTGGATTATGGCTGTTATTTATATAGCTTTAGGTTTATTTATCATTATAGAAAATGACACTATTCAAACAATTTTAGGATTTATATTTTAATTTAGGGTGTGATTTTATATGAGCTATAAAAATGCTTGTGATGTGATCTGTGTACATGAGGATAAAGTTAACAATGCCTTAAGTTTTTTAGAAGATGATAAATCTAAGAAATTACTTAACATTTTAGAAAAGATTTGTGATGAGAAGAAATTGAAAATTATATTATCTTTGATTAAAGAAGATGAGTTGTGTGTTTGTGATATTTCTTTGATATTGAAAATGAGTGTTGCTTCAACTTCACATCATTTAAGACTTTTATATAAAAATGATGTGCTTGATTTTTATAAAAAGGGAAAGATGGCATATTATTTTATTAAAGACGATGAAATAAGAGAGTTTTTCTCTAAAAGTCAGGAGGGTTTTTGAAACGAGTGAAACGAGTTTCTTCTTGTCTTGATACTATAAAATAAGCAAAGATATAACATAAAATGACTTATCGGAAGTTATATGTAACTCATCTAGTACAGATGATATAATATACAGGTCGCCTATCTCTCAGGCGTCAATTTAGACGCAGAGAGGAGGTGCATATCAGATGGTCGAAGCTCTTGTTCACATCACGACCACAGTCATCAGTGGTTGTATTGTTGCGTTATTTACGCATTGGCTACGTACACGTAACAATAAGAAAAAATAGGCGATATTAGCCAACACCTAAAAACCCCCTCACTACTCGCAATAGTGAGGGGGTTGGTGCATATAATGCACGAAGCTCTTGTTATCTAAATTATAACACTGGTTAGTAGAGGAATGCAAAAATAGTTTATTGATTACTAACTAGTGAGTGATCTTTAATAAAGATACTATTTCACTAGAGGGAATGCCTATCTTAAACATTATAAAAGATTTATGAAGTTGAAGAACAAAATTGGAGATATTAAATATATTATCTTTTTGATATGTAGGTTTTTCTGATGGTGGAAAATAATGAGAATAATAATGTCTATAATCCTTCAAATAATCATGTAACTTTTCGTCATAATTAACAATGCTTTTTAAATAATTTTGTAACTCGTTATCTAATGAGTGAAATAAATCTTTATATCTATCTATTAAAATGATTTGCTGATTTGATACGAGCCTTCTATGCAAACCTTCATTTATTTTTAATAAGTCAACTAGATAATGTTCAATAAATTTTGGCGTATACATTAACTTAATATAATTTGAAAATATATCTTGAAACGAATCATGATTATTATAAAAAAAAGAATAAATATTTGATAAATATTTATTAAGGAAATCTTTTGTAACGTACGTAATTTTTGTTTTATGGTGCTCCTTAAAATTGAATGGTAAATCTACAAAAACCCTAAAAGCTTCTTTTTTAGAATACAATATGATACTTTCAATTTTATGTTTTTCATTAGTTATAAAGCTAAAAATGTAAGCAATATTAAGGGCATCTGAAATACATTTATCACTAGTTAAATTGTTTTTATACTCAAGTTTTAGTGAATTCTCATATTGAAAGGTGATTTCGTTAAATCTAGTTCTTTTACGATTTATTTTACAAGCTGAAGAAAGACGAACTTCATTCAATGAAATTATTTCTTTCTTTAGATTAGCTTTATCGATAGAAATAGTATGTTCATTATTTGTTTGATCCCTTTTAATATCAAATGGTATGTGATTTATATTTTCTTTTAGATCACTAAATTTAACACTTATGCTATCAAAAGTTTTAGGAATCTCTGTATGAGAAATAGATACCCAAATTTGAGTGAATAAATACTCATATTCGTTACTTCCTGGAAAATTTATAGTATGCCTCGATAAAATACCGTTTCTAAGATACAATGTTTCTCCTTTTGCAGTAATAAATTGGCATTGGTTTATTCTTTCTTCATAATCCATATCAGTATTAAATAATAATTGATAATTACTACCATCACTTTTTAAAATTCCAGCTTCCTTAAAATCAGATATAATTAATGTTCCAGATATTTCAAAAGTATCAGTATTACTAATTTTTTTTAATTTCATTAATAAACTCCTTGCTTACCAATATAAAATAGTATTTATATTATATCATTTAATTTCAGAGTGTATGTGCTTTTAGAGTACACCCTAATCATACAGATATAGTTATTGAATTTACAGCAACTGTTACTTTACTTGATATATGAGAATGATTTTACCTAGTAAATGAGAAAAGCAATGTCCTATATTAAAGTACATTGCTTTTTCTATTATCGAATACCTATAACTAAACTATCTCTAGCTGTTTCTACAACTTCTGTACTTATTTTATCTAAACCATTTATATCCATAATTCTGTCTATCTGCGCAAATAAACGATGAATCAGCCTAAAATTCCCTTTTGTGATTTTAATAATCGTCGTTATTGCTTCATAATCAGTAAAGTCTTCGAGTTTTAAATCAAATCCTAAATCTTGCCACTTATATTCTAATATATGATGCGTCTCATCTTTACTTAGATTATCAAATTCATGCGCAAAACCTATGCGCGAATATAGTTGAGGATAACGAGATAGTTTTTTCTCTATGCCCGGCATACCAATAAATATCATTGCTAAATTATGTTCATCATAAATAGCTCTTAATTG
>NZ_JAESMM010000067.1:0-1987 GCF_017893165.1 Staphylococcus sp. GDX8P54P | reverse complement strand
CAGGAGTCTGGACTTGACTCACTTCCCTTTATTATTTTTCATTTTTTTAAACTATTTAATACTAATGTCTTTTATAATAGCTTTTCATATATTATATAATCAATCTTTATAAGTCCTTTTATAAATTTCTTTTCTACCATTTTCGATAAATTCCTGTTTAATATTTTTAATTCCATAAACAATAGTTTCAATAGGATAATATTCTTCAACTATATCTTGATATTCTTTTGCTTTCTCAATATCTATATTTCCATACATTCTTAATATATCTTCTCCAAAATTTGTTCCTATTTCTTCTTCACTATCTTCAAGTAAGTATATAAAATCACAATATTCATCTATAATTCCAGAATCTCCAAAATCAATTATTCCAGTTAATCTATTATTGCCATCTAACAATAGATGATTACAACTAAAATCATTATGGCATAAACACTTTTTACCCTCAAAAACTGTTGTTGCATTTAGTCTTTCCATAAAACTTTCTATATAATCTTTTTCTATATCAGTTAAATCATTATAAATAGTTTCACGCAACAATATATACTCTTCTAATACATTTTGTTTATTATCAATAGTACATTCACTAATATCTGTATAATCTAAACCGTGCATTTGTCTTAAAAAACTGGCAATATCTCGTTTTAACAAATTTTGTTCTTCTTCTGACATAGTAGAATAAATTTCTGGTGTTAAAAAAGTTCCTTTAATTTCTTTATAACCTAGTATAGATAATTCATCACTAATATACGAATATTCAATATTAGGAATTTTTACATTAGTTTCTAAATTTGTATTTAAAAAATTATATATTGCTTTTTCTTTTGCATAACCTTTTTTCTTATTAGTACTAAATTTTGTTTTAAAAATGTATTCATTATTAACTAAATATGCCACACTATCATAACCACTACCGATTATTTCAATACTATCTACTTTGAAATTATCAAAGTAATGCTCAATTAAATATTTCATTGCCTTAACATTTGTGGCATTATCATCATATCTATATTCCATTAAATAACAATCTTCTTTTTTGCCCTCGTGTAATTCATGTTCTGGCAAATCTTCAATAATTCTAAAACCAGATTTTTGGTATGCCCTTATTGCTCTTGGATTATTTTTATGAGGGTCTAAAATAACTGCATTAGCATTTCTTTCTTTTTTCAAAAATTCAAAAATCAATTTAATATATCTTGTACCAATTCCTTTACTCCAATAATTTGGCTCTCCTATAAATTGATCCATACCATAGACTATCTCATCAGTTTTTGGATAATGATAATCAGTATATAACTCATCATACATTTTATATATTTGTCCATATCCAATAGGAACATTGTTATATTCAATAATTACTCTAAAAACTTCATCTTCCCAAGGCTCTGTATAATGTTTTTTTAATGATTCTAATGTATATTTTTTATCTCTACCACCATAAAATTCTAATACTCTTTCATCAGTTAACCATTTTAACATCAAAGGAAAATCATCATCTATTAAAGTTCTTATACATATTTCATTTTCAACTATATTCATTTATTTATCACCTTTTTCATAATCATATACATATACTATTTCATCTTTATAATCATTTTTACCACCTAATTTTTCATATACATGGCAAGCTCTAGGATTACCTTTATCAGTTATTAAAAACATTTCAGAACAACCAATCTCTTTAGAATATTCCTTAATAAAAGATAATAATTTTGAACCATAACCTTTGTCTTGATAGTTAGGTAACATTCCTATTGAGTGTAAATAAAACATTGTTTTTCCATCAGGTCTTAAAAGTGTATAGCAATATGCAAATCCTATAATTTTATTATTTTCTTTAGCTATAAACCCAAATGAACTGGTATCATTAAGAAATCCTTTTAAATTATCAATATCAAAAACCATATTATCATCAATTAAAACTTCTTCCATAAACTCAGTCAAGTCCAGACTCCTGTGTAAAATGCTATACAATGTTTTTACCATT
>NZ_JAESMM010000066.1:0-3210 GCF_017893165.1 Staphylococcus sp. GDX8P54P | reverse complement strand
CATATAGCAAGTAAATTGACATAATAACGCTGTTTGTATGATTAGGGTGTACCACAAGTAGACATATAGACAAACATTTTTTTACTTTTTAGTGCTTTTAACATTATCAAAAGGATTACTTAACTTATGTTTAATACTAACTATTTATACTTATTAAAATAGAGTTAAACTTTTATTGAAAGGACTTATTATGATGGCTATAAAATTTATAAGACAATACGATGAAAAGGATTGTGGTCCTACTTGCCTTGCCATGATTTCACAGTTTTATGGTAAGCGTGTGTCCATCCCACGTTTACGCGAATATGCTAAGACAGATAAATTAGGTACAAATTTATATGGTCTCGTACAAGCAGGTAAAAAGATTGGTATTGAGTTAACTGGTGTAAAAGCTGATTCCTTTGATGATTTAAAACAAGCACAATTACCAGTTATGGTACATATTATTAATCAACAAAGTTATGACCACTATATCATTATTGAAAAAATAAAAAATAACACGCTTTATGTTGTCGATCCTGCTAAAGGTAAATATAAGTTATCAAGTACTGAATTTGGAAAATATTGGACTAATATTGCTGTATTAATTGATAAAACAGATGATTTTACTACTGACAATGAATCACCCTCGTATCTTAATATTTTCATTGATATATTTAAAAATAATTATGGGAAGTTGTTATTTATTGCTTTTATCTCACTATTTATTAATGTTGTTGGTATTGTCGGGGCTCTATATTTTAAATTATTAACTGATCATATTATTCCATCCAATGTTCTTACAAATTTACATATTATTAGCTTAGGTATTTTACTTTTATACATAATCAATGCATTCATTAATTATTTAAGGTTTCAACTTATTTTACATTTAAGTTTGAAAATCGATGTTAATTTAATGAAAGATTACTTTTATCATGTTTTACATCTTCCGATGAACTTTTTTGATACACGTAAATCTGGCGAAATCCTACAACGTTTCATGGATACATCTAAAATTCGTGAAGCTTTATCATCTTCAACGGTAACGTTGTTAGTTGATACTTTCATGATTATTATCGGTGCTATATTACTTTATATGCAAAGTCCTTTGTTACTACTGATAACAATTATTTTTATACCTTGTTTTATTATTTGTAGTTACACTTTACGTAAACCTTTTGAAAAATATAATCAAAAGGTGGCTGAAAAGGATGCTGAATTGAGTTCATATTTAATAGAATCTTTTGATGGTAGTAATACTATTAAAAGTTATCAATCTGAAGACGATCGTTTCTACATGGGTACTACTAAATTTAACGGTATTATTAAAAACTTATTAAAACTGGGTAGATTTTCTAATATACAATTAACGGTTAACAACTTTTTAAAATTAACTATCAGTCTTGTTATATTATGGCTTGGTAGTTACTTAGTCATGACAGATAGTATGACGTTAGGTAGTTTATTAGCTTTTAATGCCTTAACTATTTATTACCTTGATCCTATTGAACGTCTCATAAATATTCAACCGACACTGCAATCTTCATTTGTTGCAGCACGTCGTATTGCTGAAATAACTGATTTAGAAACCGAAAATGAATTATATACTTCTAAACAACCTTATACTTTTAAAAACAACATTCGCATTGAAAATTTAGACTTTCAGTATGGCTTTCGAAGTGTGGTATTGAAGGATATTAATTTAAATATTAAAAAAGGGCAAAAGGTTGCTATTGTTGGTGAAAGTGGAAGTGGTAAATCAACTATAGGTAAGTTACTCAATCGCTATTACTCTGCTTCAGAAGGTAATATTATAATTGATAACTATAGTATTGATGATATTGACCTTTCCGACTTACGTAAGAATATAGGCTATATCTCACAAAATACATTCCTTTTTGCTGATACAATTAAAAATAATCTTTTACATGGTAGCAATAAATACAAAAGTGACGAAGATATCGTTAAGGCTTGTCAGTTAGCCGAATCCCTAGATTTTATACAGAAATTCCCAGATCAGTTTAATACTATGTTAGAAAAAGAAGGCGCTAATCTATCAGGTGGACAATCTCAACGCTTATCTTTGGCACGCACATTTTTAAAAAATCCTGATATATACATTTTTGATGAAGCTACAAGTGCTTTAGATAGCTTAACTGAAAACAAAATTATGGAGCATACCGACTTACTAACTCAACGTGGTAAAACCGTAATTATTATTTCACATAAGTTAAGCACTATAAAAAATGCTGATAATATCTATGTTTTAAATGAGGGTCAAGTTGCTGAGAATGGTACACATGATGAGTTAATTCATTTAAACGGTATATATAAAAATTTATGGCAACTTCAAATGAAAATAGACTAATTTTATATTAATATACGATATTTATTAAAAATATTTCGATGATAAAAAAAATAAATTCAAAAAAAAGCTCATTTAATTGTATATTTACATTCTCTTTACATTCAGATGTTAATTTATAAAATGTAAGATGAAATTATTTAAAGGAGGACTATTTCAATGGAAACACTAAATGAAAAAGAATTAAAAGATATCAATGGTGGTCGTGAAACTGGTTGTTCTGGTAATTTTGAAGAAGATGGAATAATGTGCAATATAGGACAAGGTATTGGTAATTTAGTTAATAAATTCACAGAAAAATAATTTAAAGGAGGACTATTCCATGAAAACACTAAATGAAAAAGAATTAAAAGATATCAATGGTGGTAAAGGGATTGTTGGTGAAATCACTGGCGAAATCACTGATATTGGTAATGCCATTTCAAATGGTTGGCATGATTTAAAAGAGGGTTATGGTACTCGAAGATAGGACTCATTATTTAAACTAAAAAGGCTCTTCGTCAAATCGGACAGATGAGTCCTAATATTGAGATTAAGCAACTTTAGGTTGTTTAATCTCTTTTTGTTTTTGAGGCAAATAGTCGCGAAGTTATAATAATTCGGTTGCGCAAATTATTATAGTTTCTATAACCAAAAGATACCCTTTTAATGAGTTTGATTTTATTATTAATTCCTTCTAACGGACCGTTGGTCAGGTTAGAATATGTCATGGTATTTTCAATGAAAGTTATTAATCGTCTTAAAGTTCTAATGACTGGGCGTAATTTCGGACACACATCTGAAAGATGAATAGAAAAAAGTTTATGATTAAATTTCTCTATTTGCTTCTCTTTTAATAACCGTCTTAGCTCATGAACGTAGTG
>NZ_JAESMM010000065.1:0-1397 GCF_017893165.1 Staphylococcus sp. GDX8P54P | reverse complement strand
CACTACGTTCATGAGCTAAGAAGATTATTAAAAGAAAATCAAATAGAGAAATTTAATCATAAACTCTTTTCTATTCATCTTTCAGATGTGTGTCCCGAATTACGCCCAGTCATTAGAACTTTAAGACGATTAGCAGCTTTCATTGAAAATACTATGACATATTCTAACCTGACCAACGGTCCGTTAGAAGGAATTAATAATAAAATCAAACTCATTAAAAGGGTATCTTTTGGTTATAGAAATTATGATAATTTGCGTAATCGAATTATTATAACTTCGCGACTATTTGCCTCAACAACAAAAAAAGAAATTAAACAACCTAAGGTTGCTTAATCTCAATATTTGGACTCATCAGTCCGATTTGACGTAGAGCCCAAATTTTTTTACAAAAAAAGACAGTAAGGCAATATGCCTCACTGTCAATTATGCAAAATAAGGTTTTATTGAATAAAGCTTATTTTAATCTTCTTTTTCTTCTTTCTTTCTACGGCGTTTTACAAATAACAGTAATGCACCAATAGCTGCGAATAACGAACCAAATATAGTTGCATTATTCGTACTTGTTTCACCTGTTTCTGGTAAATCTTCTTCAGTAGTATTGTTACCATTATTAATATTTTGTTGAGTATTTTTATTTCCTACGTTTGCTGTTGTTGTATAAGTAGTATTTCCGTTTGAATCTTTTTCAACAACACTTACGCTCTCTCCATCATTAAGATTTACATAAGATGGTTTAAACATTTCCCAAGTTCCATTTGGATTAACTGTTGTAGTAGTTGTTATACCATTTGGGAAAGTGACTTCTACTGTGCTTCCATGTGTACTATGTTGTCCTGAAATAACTTGATTGCTAGAATCTATAGGATTAATAACTGGATTATTATTACTACTATTTGTTTCATTATTATCTACTGGATCAATTTGATTTCCATCATTGTCGCCATTATTATATCCAGAATCTATATCATTACCATCATTTCCGTTATCACCATTATTATGGTGAGTTGTATCCGGACCATCATTATTGTTGTCTGTGTTATCACCATGGTTAGTATTTTCATTACCTGGTTGAACATTGATATTAGTTTGGTTAGATGTATTACCATCTTTATCTGTCGCTGTCACAATAACTGTATCACCAGGTTGAAGATGTACATTATCTGGAATATCAATCGTGTAATTACCATCCTCATCAGCTGTACCTGTTGCTGTTGTGCCATCAGGGAACGTTACTGTCACCGTAGAACCAGGTTCGGCTTTACCGCTGATTGTTGTGTCGTCACTTGTTACATCATTCACCGTTGGTGCTTCTGGTGCTGTTGTATCAGTTACCGTTGCCGTTGCTGGGTCTGACTCATTTCCGTCTTTGTCTGTCGCTGTAATAGGTAATACTTCCC
>NZ_JAESMM010000064.1:0-6755 GCF_017893165.1 Staphylococcus sp. GDX8P54P | reverse complement strand
GTACTTGACTAATCGTAGGAATAAGGGAGCGGGACAGAATTCTTTTGAATTCGTCGTCCACTCCCAGCTTGCTTTGCTTGTAGAATTTCTTGATGAAATTCTACAAGCAAAGCAAGCTGGGGTTGAGGAACTTAAGTGTTTAAACACTTAAGTAAGTAGTTCTAATGATTAAAATCAAAGAACTACTTTAGAGCCTTTCCCACAGGAAAGCGAAACAACTTAGACGAGTGAATATCTATCTAAGAATTTCTTTACAACCTAAGCGAAATGAGACTGACATACTTTATCAATGTATGAAAATAAGCCAGTAAATGAACTTATTAAAATTCACTTACTGGCTATTAAGAGTAGCGTCCCACGCTTAGTACTGTTTATACTATTCAAAAGCTTTGAATAATTCGTCATTCGAATTATTCCACATATCCTCATTGTGCGATTTTAAAAAGTCTTTCAACACTTTTTTATTTTCTTCGCCAATATGATCAATCATAATTTTATGTTTCATAGACTTATCCATCATATTGACATGTTCAGGCATACTCTTATAACCACGGCGTATAGACTTGTTAACTAATAAATAGCATGCAGTAACACCGGCATAGTACGGTCCAGTTTCACTACGCTCAGTTGTCACCCAACAAAGCCAATATTCTTTAGCTTCTTCGCCTTCGACTTCCGATTTGTCAGTTATCCATTTAACACCTTTTTCAACTTGAGCACGCGCATGCATACCACCTATATCAATAAACGCCTCTTTATTAGCTACATCTATAAATACTGGGGCAATATTATCTAAACTAATTGCACCAATATTCGTTCCTTTATGTCCGTCAAGCGGGTCATTCTTGATAATATTAAATTTAAAACCTTTATTCTCAGACACACATGACACCTCCGAAAACTTAAATTCATAATTTCTATATTATGTGTTATATATTAAAGTTTCAATGGCTTAATTCAATTCATTAAGTAAATTAATAATTGAACCCTTAATTTGTGGATTATCGATATTAAGAATCATTTCTTTAGGATAGTACAATTTATAATCTTCACGATTAATACCCGTAATACTAGAAATAACAAGTGATTGGCTACTAATTTCTCTAATATTACCATCACGTCTTAATAAATGTATTGGTTGTCTATTAGATCCTGGTCGATCATAATCATAAGGCAAATCAGAGAAAGCTTCACTAACGAAATAATAATTAGGATCAATATGTCCCTCTATAAACAGCTCTTGCAGTTCAGTAATAGTAATGATTGAACCATCAAATGGAATATATTTAAACAAGTCCCTATTGATAAAACGACGTGCTAAATCACTAAGAATGGCATCATCTTCTTGTATCCATCGCTTTAAATAATAAAGCACTACGACTTCATCTAAATCAACATATTGCTCGATTGTAACCTTCTCTTCGAAGAAAGGAACAAAATCTTCAGGATACATTTTAAAATGATAACCCTCGTTGTACAATTGTTTGACGCGTTTCAAACAATTATTTAGTAAAACTTCCCCGCCTCTACTAACCGGATGAAAGTATATTTGCCAATACATTTGATAACGACTCATTATAAAGTTCTCTACAGCATGCATCCCACTTTCTTTAATGAGTACTTCATCTTTTGAAGGTCGCATCAAACGTAGAATACGTTCCATATCAAATGTACCGTAAGAGACACCAGTAAAATAAGCGTCCCTTTGCAAATAATCCATTCGATCGGCATCAATTTGAGATGAAATCATAGAAATGACAAGTTTATTTTGATGTGTTTTATTAATAACATCCGCGACCTCTTTAGGAAAAGTATCAGATACACGACTTAAGACTTCATTCACTTCAGTAGGTCCTGTAATAATGGCTTGTGTAAATGCCTCATGATCTGTATTAAATATCTTTTCAAAACTATGTGAAAATGGACCATGCCCTAAATCATGTAATAATGCTGCACATAAAGCTAATGGTCTATCTGCATTATTCCACGCATCACGCCCAACAAATGATTCATCAATCATACGACGTACGATTTCATATACACCTAAAGAGTGACCAAATCGACTATGCTCTGCAGTATGAAAAGAAAGATATAATGTACCTAATTGTTTAATACGACGTAAACGTTGAAACTCTTTCGTTTTAATGAGATCCCAAATAAGTTGATCTTTGACGTGAATATATTTATGGATAGGGTCTTTAAATACCTTCTCTTCAGCTAATTTCTGTTCAACATAAGGTGTTTGCGTCAAATAAATCCTTCCTCTCATTACAGTATAGTGATAGGGATTATATACTTTTTTTCATTAAAGCTAAATCCATTTGTTCTCCATACATTTCTGGTTGATAAGAACGTACGATTTCAAAACCATTATTTTGATAATATTGAATAGCACCTTTATTTTTATTATCAACTTCTAAATATACTGCATCATATTTACCATCAAATTGTTCTAACCCTTGCTTAAGTAAGCTAGAACCGTAACCTTTGTGTTGATATTCTGGATGTACATAATGCGCAGATAAATACAGTTCTTTACCATAAATAAAATTAGCAAAGCCTATAATTTCATCATTATCCTCGGCTACTAAAAATAATTGTTCTTCTAAGCGTTTCTTTAAATGTTGCTCATTATAAGAAGCAGCTAATAGTTCATTAATTGTTGATGCTGCATAAATATTTAAATATGTGTTATACCATGCCTTAGTAGCAACATCTCTAATTGCTACGACGTCATTTGATGTGGCTTCTCTGACTTTAAACATACTTGATTCTCCTGACTTTACTATGGAATTAATAATGAAATTATATCACAGTAGTTATACAATCGCTCAATATAGCG
The DNA here is from genome assembly GCF_017893165.1 of Staphylococcus sp. GDX8P54P. Taxonomy (NCBI): domain Bacteria; kingdom Bacillati; phylum Bacillota; class Bacilli; order Caryophanales; family Staphylococcaceae; genus Staphylococcus; species Staphylococcus sp. GDX8P54P. The sequence goes on along the minus strand of NZ_JAESMM010000064.1, from coordinate 3,913 downwards.
TATTTATCGATGTGATTTATCGTACCTTTCATCAAAATCTACATTAGTGTTTCATTCCATTCTTTAGCTCTTTCGAATGCAAATGTATCTTTCGAAATATCTCCTGGTCGTTCAGCTGTACCGATAATATAGCCGTTAAGTTCAGCCCCAATAAAATCTAACGTATATTTCATTTGTGTAATACAAGGCTTCGCTTTCACTTTCGGACAATCTCCACCAACTAAAATAAGACGGAAATCTTTCTTTGCCATTCGTTCTTTGAAGTCTCTATAATTTGGATCAACCATTGTTTCAGACCAATGATCAATAAATGCCTTTAAAGATGCAGATATACTGTACCAGTAAACTGGTGATGCGAAGATCACCGTATCACTTTCTAATACTTGATCAATGATGTGTTTATAATCGTCGGTATAATTAGTAATGTCTTTATTATCATGACGGAAATCTCTTACAGGATTAAATTGGTAATCTGTTAAATCAATCCAATTATAGGCTAATCCTTCTATTGCATACTTAGTAAGTTGTGCTGTATTCCCCTCTGGACGACTGCCTCCAAATAAAACTGTAATCATGTCTATCCCTCTCTCTTAATTTATATTTAAAATATGCCATTATTTTTAAATTTGTTCGCTACATCAATACTTCATATTAATTTAATATTCGCATATTTGCCTAGTACCCTTATTTCATATGATATATGTGCATTTTCCTAAAATAAAAAAGAATCATTACTATTTATTCAAGTTTCTAAAAAAGCTCTTACACAAATATAAACGGTGTAAGAGCTTAAATTACTTCAATTTATTTTATATCCGCGTTTGTTATTCAATCGGAAATAGTTCGTCGATTTTTTTCAATTCATCATCTGTTAATTGAATATTAGCCGCTTCAATATTTTCTACAACTTGTTCAGCACGTTTCGCACCAGGAATTACTACATCTAGCGCTGGACGAGTTAAGTAAAATGCTAGAACCACATTGGCGATAGATGTATTGTGGGCTTCTGCAATACTTTGCAATTGTTTCACTCGACGCACATTATCATTAAATACCTCTGGTTGGAAGTCACGACGAGGCGCACGATGATCATCAAACGTTTGATTTTCCTCATACTTACCAGCTAAGATACCTGACGCTAGTGGGAAATAAGGAATAAATGTAATATCATTTTCAGCCGCGTATGCCATTACATCTTCATTTTCACGATGTAATAAGTTGTATTCTAATTGCACTACATCTACATAGCCATCTTTATTTGCCTCTTTAAGTTGTTCTAATGAGAAGTTAGAGACCCCAATTGCTTTAATCTTACCTTCATCTTTAAGTTCTTTTAAGGCTGCAACTGCTTTATCTTTCGGTGTATTTTCATCAGGAAAATGAATATAGTATAAATCAATATAATCTACTTGAAGACGTTTCAGGCTATTCTCAACCTGTTGTTTTAAATAATCTGGGTCATTGTTTTGAATGACATCATCATTATCTTTAATAACATGAGAACCTTTCGTCGCAATTTGCACTTGTTCACGTGGGTATTCTTGAACCACTTGGCCAACTAATTCTTCCGAACGTTCAGGACCATAAATATATGCCGTATCGAGCAATGTAATGCCATTATCAATTGCTTTGCGCACAACATCTTTTCCTTGTTCTTCATCTAAATTTGGATATAAATTGTGGCCACCTACTGCATTGGTACCTAATGCGATTGGAAATACACGAACATCTGATTTACCTAATTGTACTAAATCTGCCATTCATACTCGCTCCTTTATTCAAATATTACTACTTGTAGTTTACCCCATTCTGATTAAGACATTCATATTGACATTTTATATAAGATATACTTTAATGTAACTAATCAAGTTACATTAAAGGCGGTATACTATGAATTTAGAATTTAACATTGCAGTACACGTGCTAAGCTTTCTCACTAAGCACTCAGAGGAACATTTCAATAGTCAGGAATTAGCAGCACTTACTTGTCTTAATCCAGTGCAACTAAGACGCGTTGCTACAATACTTAATAACCAACAATTTATTGATACACGTCGTGGTAAAGGCGGTGGTTATCGAGCAAATGAGATTACACCCACGATTACGTTAGATACGCTGTATCAACTTTTTGTGTTAGATAAATCCCCTGCGCAACGTATTTTCACTGGTAGTGAAGAGAGTCATTGTACGATTTCTAAGCATATTGCAACCACCATGACTAAATATAAAGCGCAAGAAACTGCCCTAGTGCTCAACTTTTATCGTAACTTGACAATTAAGGACGTCATCAAAGATACACTTCAGGAGGACACAACATATGACACATTATAATTTATTAGTTATTGGCTTCGGTAAAGCAGGTAAAACACTTGCCAAATATGCAGCAGCACAAGGTCAACACGTTGCTTTAGTAGAACAATCGTCAGATAATTTTGGCGGTACATGCATCAATGTATAGTGTGTGTACTTCCATATATTTTTTATGTATAAAACCCGTCGAATTCGACGGGTTTTGTTTTATTCGAAATATCCAATTTGTTCTGCAATCTCTGTTAAACTTTTTTTACCTTTCAATACATCTTTAATATAGCTTTCTGCATCTTTTTTATTTACAAAGAATACACTTTCGATATAAGTTTCTTCTTGTTGATCTTTTTCAAGCCATTTATCATAGAACAACTTCATATCTTCTTTTTCTAATTTGTCATGGTAAGGAACTTCATAAGTCTTGCTGATAGCCACCTCATATAAAGTACTATCTTTATAATCAACTTCTGATAAGTTAGCGAATTCTACGTCATATTCATAGTCGCCTTCAATGTCTATGAAGTATTGAGCAATATCCTCTACTAACTCAACTTCACCTAATACTACATTCTCGATAATTCTGCTTTGTAATTCATTCATTTTTGTTCTCTCCATTTCGTAATTATATAGTTTTTCGCATTGTGCTAATGTTAAGTTATCAAGTTTACGCTCGCCTTTTCTCACTCTGTATATCGTACTTTGTGTAACGCCTGTTTGAGTTGCTATGTAGTTACTGCTTAAATCACTATTCAATAAATTTTCTATTACTTTTCTCATTTAAGCCACTTCTCCTTTAAATTCTGCGATTTTTTTACGTAATGTTGCTGATTTCATGTTACTTCTAATGCCTTTAATACCTAATTCTTTAGCCTCTTGCACTAAGTTGAAGTGGTTATCCATTGCTTTAGCCATTGTATCTTCAACCGTAACTGTTGCAGTAAAGTAATCATTTACGTTTGTGTATTTACAAACACTTTTAGGTGTCCAAAAACTAAACTCGCCAAATTTTCCAGTCGCTTTAATCATTAACGCTTTTTCAGTTTCACGCGCTACGCTTAAAACTGATTTTTCGACTGCGTACACACTACCAACATTTTTTCTGATGATCCATGCAGGAATTTCGATTTCTGCGTCTTTTAAAGCTAAGCCTCTGTATGCCATTTTTAATGCTTCTGCGAAATATTCTCTAGATGAACCCCCGAATTTGTTAGCTCCGTGTTTTGCGATTGCCCAAGCGTTTGAAAAGATTTGTGATTTAGTCATTTGTTTTTCCTCCTTGTGATTACCTTATGTCTATATTATATTATGCCATAAGGCATAAGTCAATACTTTTTATGACATTTGTCATAATTATTTTTAGGCATAAAAAAAATAGCCATAACCCGAATAGAATTATGGCTAGATCGTTTAGCGTTAAACTATGTTTATATTATAACACAATTTATAGGCAACCGTCGCAACAGTTGACCTCAGATACACTCCGCAGATGTGTACCGCAATTTCTATTTGATTATAACATAAAAAAATAGGGACAAGCACCGTTATGCTTATCCCTATACGAACTGATAGTGAAATGTCATCTGATTGTATTATATTAGCATGTATA
>NZ_JAESMM010000063.1:0-954 GCF_017893165.1 Staphylococcus sp. GDX8P54P | reverse complement strand
TTGTTGCTGTACCTTTAGCAGCTGGTATTTTAGCATTTATCGGCTTGATTTTATCACCTGCAATAGGTGCTATTTTAATGTCACTAAGTACGGTTATTGTTGCAATTAATGCCTTTACATTAAAATTAAAATAAAAGATAGGAGTTTTATTATGATTAAAAAATTATTTTTTATGATATTAGGATCATTACTAATATTATCAGCTTGCTCCAATAATGATGAAAAAGATAAAGACACTAATGACCAAAAAAGTGAGAGCCATATGAAGCATAATGATGAAAGTAAAGTTCCTGAAGGTATGAAATCGACTAATGAGGGTGAATTTAAAGTAGGAGATAAAGTAACGATTACAGCAGGGCATATGCCAGGTATGAAAGGTGCAGAAGCTACTGTAAAAGGTGCGTATAAAACATATGCCTATGTTGTAAGTTATAAACCCACAAATGGAAATGAAAAAGTAAACAATCATAAATGGGTCGTAAACGAAGAGATTAAAGATGCACCTAAAGATGGATTTAGTAAGGGCGATACTGTTAAATTAGAAGCAAGTCATATGTCTGGTATGAAAGGTGCTACAGCCAATATAGATAACGTGAAAAAGACTACTGTTTACGTAGTTGATTACAAATCCAAAGATAATGGTAAAATCATTAAAAATCATAAATGGATGACAGGAAATGAGCTGAAAGCACGATAAAAATCTAGTTCTAAATTGAGAAATAAATAGATATAAAAATATCCTCCTTAATCAATAATTTAAATAACTTATTATTGTTAAGGAGGATATTTTTTAGTGTGTAAATTAAAAAGAATTTTAGAAGAATAACATTTATCAAAAAACTGTTCATTACCTTATTAATTGAAATTATATAATTAAAAACCGCATCATTAACCGATACGCGGAAGCGTATCATAAATAAAGCTAAAAAATAGGTTGTAAAAAATAAAATATGA
>NZ_JAESMM010000062.1:0-6026 GCF_017893165.1 Staphylococcus sp. GDX8P54P | reverse complement strand
AAAAGCAACGCATTTTAATATAGTGCGTTGCTTTTCTCATTTATTAGGTAAAGTCATTCTCATATATCGAATAAAGTGACAGCGTTATTAATTTTATACCATCTTAGATGTATGATTAGGGTGTATATTAATTATGAGGTGAAAATCAATGATTGTTGGCTACGCGAGAGTATCTTCTATAGATCAAAATTTAGAAAGACAACTAGAAAATTTAAAAATGTTTGGTGTTGAAAAAGTTTTCACAGAAAAACAGTCTGGGAAATCTATTGAAAATAGACCGGTACTTCAAGAAGCACTTAACTTTGTGAGAATGGGGGATCGGTTTGTCGTGGAATCGATTGATCGTTTAGGTCGTAATTACGATGAAGTGATTCATACTGTTAATTATTTAAAAGACAAAGAAGTTCAATTGATGATTACTAGCTTACCTATGATGAATGAAGTAATCGGCAATCCATTATTAGATAAATTTATGAAAGACCTAATCATTCAAATATTAGCAATGGTTTCAGAACAAGAACGAAATGAAAGTAAACGTAGACAAGCACAAGGTATTAAAGTTGCGAAAGAAAAAGGTGTATATAAAGGGCGTCCGTTACTTTATTCAGCGAATGCTAAAGATCCTCAAAAACGTATTATTTATCATAGAGTTGTAGAAATGTTAAAGGAAGGCACAGCTATCAGTAAGATTGCGAAAGAAGTGAATATAACAAGGCAGACTGTTTATAGAATTAAACACGACAATGATTTGGTTTAATAAACTTTGTTTCAATGCAACTGAGAGTTTCTCACAGCATTCTAAAACACATATTAATCTTCTATTATGAGATTTTAACAATGAAACAAAAAAAGAGAGATTAAAGATTCTCTCTTTTCTCAATAAGTAAAAATTAATACACATACATTTTTGTATGTGTATTAAACATTCCAAATTCAAACAGTATCTCAAAAACAAGCGTTTTCTTCGAAATTTCAAAATATAATATTTTAGAAAAAAGTATTCTAACTACTCATTTAAGTCAAAATTAAGGTGATTACGTATATTTATAAATTATTTTGATTTATTATATTATTATTTTCAATGAATTCAAACCATTTATTTTTAACACTTTGTTTTGAAAACTTCTCTTCAATTTTTTCTATACTTTTTTTACTCATAACTTTTAGGACTTTTTCATTATTTTTTAGATATGATATTTTTTCAGCTAATTCCTTTATATTGTCTTTGCTAATAATTAAGCCATTTTTATTATTATCAATTATTTCTTGTGGGCCATAGTTAAAATCGTAAGAAATTACAGGAGTTCCGACAGCCATACTTTCCAAAATACCTAATGAAAATCCTTCAGTTTTAGAGGTGGTTATAGAAAACAATGATTCATTATATATTTCTAATGGATTATTAGTATAACCTTTAAATATAATGTTGTTTTCCAGTTTATTTTTTTTGACTAAGGATTTTAAATTTTCTAATTCATCTCCATTTCCATAAATTTCCAATATAAATCCAGGATCATCATTTTTAATTAGGTTTATTGCTTTAATTATATGATCAATTTGTTTTAATTTAACTAACCTAGAAATAACCACAGCTTTGTTTTTTCTAATGATATTATTAATCTCTTTTGAAGGTAAAGTCTGTATACCGTGTGGAATAACTTTTACTTTTTCTGAATAACCATAATTATTTACAATATCCTCTTTTTGTTGGCTTGTTAATACTATTAAAGAATTTATACTTTTAAGATTTTCTAAAGAGGGCATTACAGTTTTAGCTATTTCACCATTTGAGCTTAAATGGTTACTATGCAATCTTACATTCTTACTAACGTTTTTATTTTTTACATCAATCATAATATTATCAGTATTTCTTGCGTCAGAAATTATAATAGGATTGGTATCATTTTTAATAATTTGTTCTATAAAATGTGTTTTTAATTGATTATCATTTTTAAATGAGTGAGTTATTTCATTATTTTGCACTAGGTTAATTCTAGTAGCTCGTCCATTTTCAGGATTGACCCATTTACTCATATAACAGTTACCTAAACTATTATAAAATATCATTTGTCTTGGTTTATTAAAATTATAATCCATATATGATACTTTTCCAACATATCCTTCGTATGTATAAAATTCGGATTTTAAACGATACCGAGAATCACTAAAATAATCTATACCTCTTATTGATTTATCTTCTCGAAATGTAACGTATTTTTTATATAATCCATTTTCATATAACCTAATTGCGTTATTGTTTAGTTTTTCGACAATTGTATTATTATCGATTAAACTTGCATATGTATTATTATATTTTATAGTACTTTTTTCGTTTCTATAATAATCATACATATTAATAATTTTTACTTTTCTATTAAGATTGTAAATGTTATAGATTTCTTTTATAATTTTTGGATAATCTCCATTATAATTAAATGTCAGTATATTTGTATCATACCCCAAATCGCTTAACATGCTCGCTTGTTGTAAATGTGCTTTAGTGAGCCCTCCTCTACCAATATCTAAAGAATTAATTAATAAATATAGTTTTTTCAATTTTGTACCTCTTTTCTATAAAAGTTTTTTTGCTATAACTTTTCAAGGCAACAGCTTATGTATTATAGTTAATTATATTATATGCGTAATATTTATACAATTTTCATGGAGGTCAGTACATTGACAAACATAATACAAGAAGGATCTAATCTTTATATTTCTTTTAATAAAACAAACAAACAAATTAACAAATTGTATTTAAAAAATGAAGTTAATTCTATTTACTATGAACCAATAGACGATGACTTTAACTTTAAAATTGATTTAAATGAAGTAATAAACGTCTTTAAACATTATGAAACGAATAAAATATATTTAGTTGTTGAAGAATCAGATATTCTTTTAACCACTCAAAAAAACTTAAAAGTTAATAACGCGCAAACTACTGTAAGTAATTTATCAGAAGTAATAGATGATGAATATACAATCCATCCTTACATTACAAAAAATGGGTTTTTACATCTTTCAATGGCTGAATATACTCCTTCAAAAGTTTATTTTTCTAGAAGACATATCGATTCATTTAAATTCAACAACTCTGAAGCAAAAATTGAAGGGCAATTTTCGCTTGTTAATGCGACCTTACAAAATGCTTATCTTGTTATAGGAACACGTTTTACAAAAAGAAAAAGAATGATTGATTTACCTATTAATATTATTAAAAAAACTAAAAGATTAACTTACGTAAATTTTTCATTAGATGCTTACCAAGAACTCATTGAATTTATGAAATATCCATTTGAAAATGGTGATGTAATTGATATTTATTTAGAAATTGAGGTTCAAGAATCAAAAGTCCCTATCGAAGTCAAGTTAGGCAACCCTAGGATAATTGCAGAACGTTTTCTTAAAGGAGAAATTATCACTGACTATGAGGGCGAAATAATCTCTATTACCCCTTATTTAACTATGAAAGGACGTAATCTTTCATTTAGAATTAATAGATATACAATAGATAGTTATCTAACTTATATCGAAAATTTAAAAAAACCTAACTTGAAATTGCCGTTCCAAAAAAATCATCAAAAAGTTTGGGTTGTTGGGGAAAAATCTTATAAAGCTCAAGATAATGGTTTTCATTTTTTTAAATATATGCGGACACATTATCCAGAATTACCCGTGTATTATATTATTGAAGAAGATTCTAACGAAGCCCAAAATGTTCTTCCTTTTGGTAATGTCATTTATTACAAATCCCCAGAACACTTCAATATTATGTTACAAGCCGATTATATATGTACAACACATCATCCAGAATTAATATTCCCTACTAATAGTGCAATTTATTCTAAAAAAATTAAAGCTACTAGAGTGTTTTTACAACATGGTGTATTAGGGACTAAAAATTTATCAAATATCAATGGTAATCAACTGAAAGATTTCAATGTAGACCTTTTTATTACAAGCTCTGAGAGAGAAAAGCAGATTGTTGTTAGAGATTTGAAATTTGATAGTGACCAAGTTGCTGTGACAGGTTTAGCTCGTTTTGACAATCTTTTTAATCCAAAAGTTACAACTAAAAATCAAATTTTAATCATACCAACATGGAGAGATTGGTTAACCAACTGGGAACAGATAGAAGATTCAGAATACCTAGAAAGAATAAATCAATTATTAAATAGCTCTAATATTAAAAATATCGTAGATAACGGAAATGAAGTTATTTTCTGTCTACATCCTAATATGCAACCTTTCATTGAATTGTTTAACGTTCCATCGTATATTACAAGCGTTAAACAGGGCGACATCGATGTTCAAAAACTAATCCAAGAGAGTAAATTAATGATAACAGATTATTCAAGTGTTGCTTTTGATTTTAGCTTTTTAAATAAACCGGTCCTTTATTATCAATTTGATAAAGATAAATTTTTAGGTAAGCAACCTTCACATCTTGATATAGAAAATGAATTGCCTGGTACGATAGTTAATAATCAACAAGATTTAGAAAAACAACTAAAAAAGATGATTATGAATAATTATCAAATCGATAAAAATGTTGAAATGAAAGCAAATCAGTTCATAAAATATCGTGATCAATACAACAGTCAAAGGATATTTGAAGTTGCTCAAAATTACAAAACAACTAATCGATTAAAGAGTAAATTCAAATATGATATTTTGTCTCAACATTTATTCAAACGCTTTAGGAAAAGTAAGAAATACTTTAACGTTATGGATAAATATAACTCAGCCATTTCCAAAGTAGTTCCAGTTAAAAAGGACTTGGTTGTGTTTGAAAGTAACGTAGGTAAATCTGTGAGCGATAGTCCGAAAGTTATTTACGATAAATTAAAAGAATATAGTGATGCTTACCAAATTGTTTGGGTAAGTAATCAACAATTTCCATTTAATGATCCTAATGTTATCACAGTAAAACGTTTATCACCGGAATATTATCATTATTTATCCCGTGCAAAATATTGGGTAAATAACCAGAACTTTCCACATTATATTACAAAACCTAAAGATACAATATATATCCAGACATGGCATGGCACTCCACTTAAGAAAATGTTAAATGATGTTGAAAGTTTTGAGGGTAGAGATGCTAACTATAAAAACCGTGTCAACAATGCAATTAAATATTGGGATTATCTGGTTTCACCAAGTCCATACGCATCTAGTTGTTTCAGATCAGCCTTTGAATTCCACAAAGAAATATTAGAAGTTGGCTATCCACGAAATGATATATTTTATAATGAGGATATAGCATATATTAATAATAAAAAAGAAAAAATCAAACAACGTTTAGGTATTCAAGATGAACGTAAAATTATTCTATATGCACCAACTTTTCGTGATGATGAAGTTAATAAAGCTAAAAAACATATCATTAACTTACAAATTGATTTGCAAAAAATGAAAGAACAACTAAGCAAAGACTATATTTTAATTCTAAGACCACATATTATTATTAGTAACGCTTTACAGTTAGATAGTTCTTTAGATAATTTTGTGATTAACGGCAATAGATATAATGATATCAGTGATTTATTCTTAATAACTGATATTTGTATCACTGATTATTCTTCTGTAATGTTTGATTTCGCTAATACAAAAAAACCCTTGCTATTCTTTACTTATGATTTAGAACACTATAGAGATAGTTTACGCGGATTTTACTTTGATTTTGAAAATGAGGCCCCTGGACCTCTTATAAAAACAAATGACTCATTAATAAAATCTATTAAAAATATTGAACAAATTCAGCAACAATATCAAATGAAGTATGAAAAATTTTATGATAAGTTTTGTTCATATGAAAATGGAACAGCTGCTCAAAGTATTGTTCACAAATTTTTTAAATAGTATATAATTATTCTATTAAATAAAATAAAATAAAAACAAGCATAAATCATTTTTAAAAATGATTTATGCTTGTTTTTATTTTTCTATTTCGTGAATATTACCTTCAATATCTTTAATTAATCCCATTTTTTCTAATAAATCTTCTTCAGATTCAATATCGA
>NZ_JAESMM010000061.1:0-803 GCF_017893165.1 Staphylococcus sp. GDX8P54P | reverse complement strand
TTTTTAACAACCACCGGTTGGACGTGATTGATTGATTCAATTCCACTTTCTTTTGCTGTGTCTACGCCTGCATTATTTGTTGCTTGGTCTATCGCTTGTTTAGCTGCTGTTGCGGCTTCATCTACTTTTGCTTTTGCGGCTACTTTTTCTTCTTCTGTCGCATTTACGTTGTGATCTATTTCTGCTTTCTTAGCTTGTGCAACGTTGTCTATTTCTGCTTTTGCTCGATCTTTTTTAACAACCGCTGATTGGACGTGATTGATTGATTCAATTCCACTTTCTTTTGCTGCGTCCACTCCTGCGTTATTTGTTGCTTGATCTATCGCATTCTTCGCAACTTTTGCAGATTCGTCCACTTTCGCTTTTGCGGCTACTTTTTCTTCTTCTGTCGCATTTGCGTTTTGATCTATTTCTGCTTTCTTAGCTGTAGCTGCTTCATCTATCGACGCTTTCGCTTCATCTTTTTTAACAACCGCCGGTTGGACGTGATTGATTGATTCAATTCCACTTTCTTTTGCTGTGTCTACGCCTGCATTATTTGTTGCTTGGTCTATCGCTTGTTTTGCTGCTGTTGCGGCTTCATCTACTTTTGCTTTTGCAGCTACTTTTTCTTCTTCTGTCGCATTTGCGTTTTGATCTATTTCTGCTTTCTTAGCTGTAGCTGCTTCATCTATCGACGCTTTCGCTTCGGCTTTTTTAACAACCGTTGGTTGGACGTGATTGATTGATTCAATTCCACTTTCTTTTGCTGCGTCCACTCCTGCGTTATTTGTTGCTTGATCTATCGCATTCTTCGCAACTAT
>NZ_JAESMM010000060.1:0-26953 GCF_017893165.1 Staphylococcus sp. GDX8P54P | reverse complement strand
ATTTAGTTTTCAAACCTTTTTAATTATTTTAATTGTGCTACGCGTAAGCGGTTTTCAGCTCTAGCCAACGCTCGTTTAGCTCTGTTTATATCACTGTTATCCTGATCGTCCAAATGAGATTGTGCTCTTTGACGTGCTAATTTAGCTCGTTCAACATCTATCTCACTGGCAGTTTCAGCTGTTTGAACAATGACAGATACTTTATGTTGTCTAATTTCAACAAAGCCACCACTAACAGCTATATATTCAGTACCATTTCTAAAGTTCACTTTAACATGGCCTGTTTTTAATGCGGCAACTGTCGGAATATGCCCACTCATGACACCCATTTCACCAGCTGTTGTTTGAAAAACAACTAGTTCAACGTCATCTTTTTCGTAGACTGAACCATTAGGAGTGACAATATCAAGATTAACTGTACTCATTATCTATACCTCCTAATTGTTTAGACTTCAACACCCATATCTTTTGCTTTGGCAATTACATCTTCCATACTACCAACTAAACGGAAAGCATCTTCAGGAATATGGTCGTATTTACCATCTAAAATCGCTTTGAAATCAGCTACTGTCGTTTTAACAGGTACATATGAACCTTTTTGACCAGTAAATTGTTCTGCAACGTGGAAGTTTTGTGATAAGAAGAATTGAATTCTACGTGCACGTTCTACTGTAAGTTTATCTTCTTCTGATAACTCATCCATACCTAAAATTGCGATAATATCTTGCAATTCTCTATATTTTTGAAGTGTTGATTGAACATCACGTGCCACTTCATAGTGCTCTTGACCAACAATTGCTGGTTCTAACGCTCTTGATGTAGACGCTAATGGATCCACAGCTGGATAGATACCCATTTCTGTTAATTTACGTTCAAGGTTAGTTGTCGCATCTAAGTGAGCGAATGCAGTTGCTGGCGCTGGGTCAGTATAGTCATCGGCTGGTACGAATACGGCTTGGATTGATGTTACAGAACCTTTATTCGTTGATGTAATACGTTCTTGTAATTGACCCATTTCTGTAGCTAATGTAGGTTGATAACCTACGGCAGAAGGCATACGTCCTAATAAAGCTGATACTTCAGAACCTGCTTGAGTAAATCTGAAAATGTTATCGATGAATAAAAGAACGTCTTGTCCTTGTTCATCACGGAAGTACTCAGCCATTGTTAATGCAGATAAAGCTACACGCATACGCGCACCAGGTGGCTCGTTCATTTGACCGAATACCATCGCTGTTTTCTTGATAACACCACTATCTCTCATTTCATAGTAAAGGTCATTACCTTCACGTGTACGTTCACCTACACCAGCGAATACAGAGATACCACCGTGTTCTTGTGCGATGTTATTAATTAATTCTTGAATTAATACGGTTTTACCAACTCCGGCACCACCGAATAGTCCGATTTTACCACCTTTAATATAAGGTGCTAGTAAGTCTACAACTTTAATTCCAGTTTCAAGAATTTCCACTTCAGTAGATAATTCATCAAAATTAGGTGATTGTCTATGAATTGGATCACGTCTCACTGAACTATCTAATTTATCTTCTAAATCAATTGTATCACCTAAGACGTTAAATACACGACCTAGTGTTACTTCACCAACTGGCACTGAAATATCTTGTCCAGTGTTTTGAACTTCCATGCCTCGTTGAACACCATCTGTTGAATCCATAGCGATTGTACGAACAACGTCATCACCTAGTTGTAATGCAACTTCAAGTGTTAATTCAAAAGTACCATCTTCTTTAGGAACTTCAATGATTAAGGCGTTATTAATTTCAGGTACTTCATTATGTTCAAAACGAACGTCAATAACAGGACCCATAACCTGAGTTACACGGCCATTACCCATGTTGTTTCCTCCTTTAAAATATTATTCAAGTGCTGCGGAACCACCAACAATTTCAGTAATTTGTTGTGTGATTTCAGCTTGTCTCGCTCTATTATATTGTAATGATAAGTCATCAATAAGTTCAGTCGCATTATCAGAAGCATTTTTCATTGCAGTCATTCTCGCTGCATGTTCACTAGCCTTAGCATCTAAAATCGTTCCATAAATTAAACTTTCAACATATTGAGGAAGAATAACACTTAGGATAGATTCTTTATCCGGTTCAAATTCATAAGAAGACATTTGACCTTGACCTTGGCTAGAATCTTCTCGAGATAATGGTAAAACTTGTTTAGTCGTTGGTTTATTTTCAAGAACACTAACATAATGACTATAATAAATTTTTAATTCATCAATATGTTCTTCACTAAATAAGTCAATCGCATGTTTCGCAATTGCTTGTATTGATTTGAATGAAGGTTGATCGGGAACATCAACAAGTGAATTTTCAATTTCATAACCTCTATTTTTAAGGAAATCAACACCAGATTGACCTAATACAATAATGCTATATTCATCACTACTAGAATGTTTTTCACTAATATCATTAATCAGTCGTTTTAAGACATTTGAACTGTATGCACCTGCTAAGCCTTTGTCACTAGTAATTACTAAGTAACCACTACGTTGAACTTGTCTAGGTCTTAACATAGGATGACTAGAGTGTTTACTCGCTCCTGCAATTGCAGTAATCGCATCCTGCATTTTTTCCATATAGGGTTCAAATTGCTTTGTGTTTTTTTCAGCTCGACGTAATTTTGAACTTGATACCATGTTCATTGCTTTGGTAATTTGTTTCATTTTTTTCGTCGATTTGATACGACCATCTATCTCTTTTAATGAAGCCATTATCTCACCACCCTTTCAATTTAAAGTTTAATTATTCAGATTTGCTAAAGCTTTTCTTGAATTCATTAATTGTAGCTTCAAATTTTTCGTCAGATGGTAAGGCACCAGTTTCTCTAATTTCATTTAATAAGTCAGAACCATTTGATTTCGCCCAACTATTTAATTCGTCTTCGAAACGTGTAATATCCTCAACAGGAATATCATCTAAATAACCTTTTGTTAAGGCATATATAATTAAAACTTGGTTTTCAACAGGTAATGGTTTGTTTTGGTCTTGTTTCAACACTTCAACCGTACGTTTACCTCTTTCAAGTTTTCTAGCTGTGAATTCATCTAAATCAGAACCGAATTGCGCAAATGATTCTAACTCTCTATAAGAAGCTAAGTCTAAACGTAGCGTTCCTGCTACCTTCTTCATTGCTTTGATTTGAGCAGATCCACCTACACGTGAAACTGATTGTCCCGCATTAATCGCAGGTCTTACACCTGAGAAGAATAAGTCAGATTGTAAGAAGATTTGTCCATCTGTAATTGAAATTACGTTAGTTGGTACATAAGCAGAAATATCCCCTGCTTGTGTTTCGATAATTGGTAACGCCGTAATTGAGCCGCCACCTAAATCATCATTTAATTTGGCTGCTCTTTCTAATAATCTACTATGTAGATAGAAAACATCACCAGGGTAAGCTTCACGACCTGGAGGTCTACGTAAAAGTAATGATAACTCACGGTATGCTGCCGCTTGTTTTGTAAGATCATCATAAACGATTAATACATGCTTACCATTAAACATGAATTCCTCACCCATAGTTACACCAGAATAAGGTGCAATATAAAGTAATGGTGAAGGTTCAGATGCTGAAGCTGAAACAACAATAGTGTAATCTAATGCGCCAGCTTGACGTAATTTTTCTACGTTTGCACGTACAGTTGAATCTTTTTGACCAATTGCTACGTAAATACAAATTGTATCTAAACCTTTTTGGTTTAAGATTGTATCAATACCGATGGTTGTTTTACCTGTTTGTCTATCTCCGATAATTAACTCACGTTGACCACGTCCGATTGGAACTAATGCGTCAATCGCTTTAATACCAGTTTGAAGTGGTTCGTCAACAGATTTACGAGCCATTACACCTGTTGCTTTTTGTTCAACAGGGCGTGTTTTTGTTGTATTGATAGGACCTTGTCCATCAATAGGTTGACCTAATGGGTTAACAACGCGACCAATAAGTTCTTCCCCTACTGGAACTTCCATAATACGTCCAGTACGTCTAACTTCGTCGCCTTCAGTAATTTCAGTATATGGTCCTAAAATAACTACACCCACATTTGATTCTTCAAGGTTTTGAGCTAAACCAAGAACACCATTTGAGAACTCTACTAGCTCACCAGCCATACAGTCATTTAATCCGTGAATTAATGCGATACCGTCACCAATTTGGAGTACCGTACCTACATCAGTTACAGACATTTCAGACTCATAATTTTCAATTTGTGAGCGAAGTAATGCACTGATTTCTTCAGCTTTTATGGCCATCTATGTCACTCCTCTTTATTTTAGTTTACTCTTCTAAATTTGCGTTCGATTTGTTCTAAATCTTTTTTAACACTGCCATCTAGCACAGTAGTACCAACTTTAACTCTAAATCCTCCAATTAATTCAGGATTTATTTTCGTAGTAATATGTACTTGTGATAAATTCGTTTGTTTTAAAATTAAGTCTTTAATGCGACTAAGTTCATCGTCACTTAATTGATAAACTGATTCAACAATGGCTGAATCTTCATTATGATGTTCATTGTATAAACTTTTAAATTCTTTAAAAATTGAATTAATCAGTACTAAATGACGATTATTAGCTAATATCATTAGCATATTTTTTAAGTAATAATTAGCATCTCCAAAAACGATACCAACAAATTTGCGTCTTTCAGAAGCTGGTTGGTTAGGATTTGAGTCAATTGCTCTTAAATCTTCATCATAGTTTTTTGTGGCTTCACTAACTATACTAAGTTCTTCGTACATTAAATCTAATCTGTCTTTATCGATAGCGACGTCAAATAATGCTTTAGCGTATTTATTTGCTACATTTGCCATTATTTATCGCCTGCCTCTTTTAAATACTTATCAACAAGTTCTTTTTGATTTTGTTCTGAAATTTCTTTTTGAAGTACTTTAGATGCAATCAATACTGATAACTCAGACACTTGATTGTTAATATCTGCTAATGCACGTTCTTTCTCGCTATTGATTTCACTTTGAGCAGTTTCAATCATACCGTTTGCACGAATATTTGCTTCATGAATGATTTCTTCATGTTGTTTACGTGCTTGAACTCTAGCATCTTCTAAAATACGTTGAACTTCATCTTGAGTTTGTTTTAGTGTCTTTTTATTTTCTTCTTCAAGTTTTTGTGCATTTAATTTTGCTTCTTCAGCTTCATCAATGTCTCTATTGATGTCGCGTTCACGTTTGTCCATTACTTCTTTTAATGGACCCCAAGCAAATTTCTTAAGTAGTGCTAATAAAATAGCAAATGTGATTACTGTAACAATGACAGTACCCCATTCAACACCACCACCTGCTGCACCTAAAACGAATGAATTAGTTAATGCATTCACTGGCATTTGACACTCCTTTCATAATTAATCACCACTTGCCATTAAATAAAACGAACGGCGAAGATCCAAGTGACTTCGCCATGAAATTTTCTTATTGGAAAAGAGTCATGAATGCGATTACAACACCGATGATAGGTAATGCCTCAACTAAACCAATACCGATGAACATGATACTCATTAATTGTCCACGTGCTTCTGGTTGACGAGCTACACCTTCTACTGTTCTTGAAACGATAAGACCGTTACCGATACCTGCGCCTAGTGCTGATAAACCAATTGCAATTGCTGCTGCGATTAAACCCATATTAATAATTCCTCCTAAAATGTTTGTTTAAGTTAATGTGTGTCCGCTACTTTGTGGGACATGTAAACCATTGAAAGCATGATAAATATATATGCTTGGATTGAGCCGACAAAGATAGAGAATCCTTGCCATACGATTAAACCTGGAATACCTATAATCCAACCCCAAGCACTGCTTACAACTAAGCCGGCTAATAAAGAAAGTAATAATTCACCGGCAAATATATTACCGTATAAACGTAGACCAAGTGTTAATGTTGAAGAGAATTCTTCAAAAACATTGATAATTGCTAATGGCCAGAATGGTTTAAAGTAATTACCTATGTAAGCTTTAGTTCCACGCATTTTCACACCATAATAGTGTGTAAGTAATATCATCATAGTTGATAATGTCAATGTGACAGTTGCATCAGCTGTTGGAGATTTCCACCATAGATAATGATCTTTAGTCACTATAGCAAATGGTAGTCCTAACATGTTTGCAACAAAGATAAATAAAATCAATGTTACTGCTAAGAAGTGAAACTGACCACCTTTTTTCCAAGCCATATTACTCTCTATGATGCTTCTTACAAAGTCAAAGATCCATTCGATAAAATTCTGTTTACCTGATGGTCTTTTCTTTAGATTACGCGTACAAATAATAGCTATTAGAAAAACAATGATTGCTGTAACAACTAACATCATGATGCTTGCTAAATTGAAAACGAGATCAAAACCAAATACATTCCAACTTAAGAGCGGGTTTTTGTGATCCATGTACTCACCTCTTTCTTTATTAAAATTTTAATTCTTAAGCAGTAGAGGGCGTAAAATGATTAAAACATAAGAAAACATAAGACCAATCATTACCCCAATAATATTGACACTATCTTTAAATAAAAACCATATTACACACGCAATGATAGCGACTAAGTACCTCCAAGTATTGCCCGTAGAAATATGTATGTTATCTGGTTGCTTTGCCCGAGATAAATATAATTCGAAAATATAGGTATTTATTAAAGATCCAAATGTTCCTATTATTAATCCTAGAATAAAAGGATTTGGAATAACGATATACAACACAGCCAATATAATTAAAAAATAAATATAATATTGAATGAATTGTTTAAATATGATGCTGAAACGCCTCATTTTTCTCCTCCAAATTAACTTATGACAACCATGTAAACCGTTCCACTCATACAAATTTAATAATAATATAGGGTAAATAGTGTGTCAATTCTATTCAAATTGTTGTAAAAATTAACTCTTTTATTGTCACAAAATGTTCACAATTTAGATTTTTTTATGATTTGAAGGGCTCTGGTGAATTTGATGTCAAACCAAAATAATATTTTATACTCTCACAAATTCTTATAGATGCTTTACCATCACCATAAGGATTTTGAGTTTGTGACATTTGATTATAAATTATTTCGTTATCCAATAATTCTGCCGTTGTATGATGCACATTTTCAAAATCCGTTCCAATTATTTTCAAAGTGCCCGCTGCTACACCTTCTGGTCTCTCGGTTACATCTCTAAGCACTAGTACAGGTTTATTCAATGAAGGTGCCTCTTCTTGAATACCGCCTGAATCCGTCAAGATTAAATAGGCGTTACTTACGAAGTTGTGGAAGTCTACAACGTCTAATGGTTCAATTAATTCAATACGCTCATGATCACCTAAATACTTATAAGCTAGTGACCTTACTTTAGGATTCAGATGTAGTGGTGATACAATGACCACATCTTCATATTCATCAACAATAGTGCGCATTGCTTTATAAATCTCAATCATTGGCTGTCCAATATTTTCTCTTCGGTGAACAGTTAATAGAATAATGCGTTTATTTTGATGCTTTGTGATTATATCTGATGTATATT
This sequence comes from Staphylococcus sp. GDX8P54P, assembly GCF_017893165.1. NCBI lineage: Bacteria > Bacillati > Bacillota > Bacilli > Caryophanales > Staphylococcaceae > Staphylococcus > Staphylococcus sp. GDX8P54P. The sequence goes on along the minus strand of NZ_JAESMM010000060.1, from coordinate 19,408 downwards.
CCTTTTGGACCGTTAATTTAAGTGTATCAATAGCAGTATTTCCAGTAATAATTACTGTGTCTGGATTTTTCTGTTCTTGAAGCAAATTATTCGCTGCACCTTTAGTAGGCGCAAAATGCAGGTCGGCTAAATTACTTACCATTTGCCTATTTATCTCTTCTGGGAAAGGTGCATATTTACGTCGTGTTCTTAAACCAGCTTCTACGTGACCAACAGGTACTTGATTATAAAAAGCAGCTAGTGCACCTGAAAATGTAGTAGTGGTATCGCCATGGACGAGCACCATATCCGGTTTTTCTTTTTTAATAATTTCTTCAAGTTGCGTCATTGCTCTTGATGTAATGTCTGATAACGTTTGACCTTCCTTCATGATATTCAAATCATAATGTGGCTCGATGTTGAAAGTTTGTAAGACCGAATCTAACATTTCGCGATGCTGAGCAGTTACAACAATCATTGGTTCTAACTCAGCATCACACTCGAGTGCCTTCACTAAAGGTGCCATCTTAATTGCTTCTGGTCTAGTACCAAAGACTGTCATAATCTTTCTCATACATAAACTCCTATACCTATTTTGTACCGAACAATCTGTCTCCAGCATCACCTAAACCTGGTGTAATATATGCTTTATCATTTAATTTTTCGTCTAATGCTGCAATATAGATATCGACATCATCGTGCGCTTCTTGCATTTTTTCAACACCCTCTGGTGCAGCAATAAGACACATGAATCTAATATTTTTAGCACCGCGTTTCTTCAACGAATTAATTGCTTCGATTGCTGATGCTCCAGTAGCTAACATTGGGTCTACCACAATAATTTGTCTCTCATCAATATCTTGTGGAAGTTTAGCAAAGTATTCTACTGCTTCCAATGTTTTAGGATCACGGTATAAACCAATATGACCAACACGTGCCGCTGGGACTAAGCTTAATACACCATCTGTCATCCCTAAACCGGCTCTAAGAATTGGAACAATTGCTAATTTTTTACCAGCTAATCTTTTTGCAGTCATAGTTGTTACTGGCGTTTTAATTTCAACTTCTTGAAGTTCTAAATCTCTAGTAACCTCATACGCCATTAACATGCCGACTTCATCAACAAGTTCTCTAAATTCTTTAGTTCCCGTATTCATATCACGGATATAACTTAATTTGTGTTGAATTAGTGGGTGATCAAATACATGTACTTTACTCATTTATATTGCCTCCAAATTTTTATAAATTATTCATATAGCGGATATTTAGCTGTTAAACGACTTACCCTTTCTCTTGCTTCTTTCAATTTTGTATCATCATTAGGGTGTTTAAGTGCTAAGCTAATAATACGACCAACTTCTTTGAATGCTTCTTCATCAAAGCCTCTTGTTGTAGCAGCTGGTGTGCCTAAACGTATACCACTTGTTACAAAAGCTTTTTCTTGATCAAATGGAATTGTATTTTTATTGCATGTTATTCCAATTGAATCTAATGTCGCTTCCGCTTCTTTACCTGTAACATTTACTGAGTTTTTAACATCTACAGATACTAAATGGTTATCAGTGCCACCTGACACAATTCTAAATTCCTCTTCTTTCAACGTTTCAGAAAGCACTTTAGCATTTTTGATGACTTGCTCTTGATACGTTTTAAAGTCTTGTTCAAGTGCTTCACCGAATGCGACTGCTTTAGCAGCAATGACATGTTCTAAAGGTCCACCTTGTATTCCAGGGAATATTGTTTTATCTATATCCTTCTTATATGCTTCTTTACAAAGAATTAATCCACCACGTGGGCCACGTAAAGTTTTATGCGTCGTTGTTGTTACAAAATCAGCATATTCTACAGGATTTGGATGTAAACCTGCTGCAACTAAACCAGCGATATGAGCCATATCAACCATTAATTTTGCGCCAACTTCATCAGCGATTTCTTTAAACTTTTTAAAATCAAGTTGTCTTGAATACGCTGAAGTTCCTGCAACGATTAATTTAGGCTTGTGTTCATGTGCTAGTTGACGCACAACGTCATAGTCAATTTTTTCAGTTTCTTTATCTACGCCATAATCTACAAAGTTGTAGAATTTACCACTGAAATTAACTGGTGAACCATGCGTTAAATGACCACCATGACTCAAATTCATACCTAAAACAGTATCACCCATCTCTAAAGCGACAAGATATACTGCCATATTGGCTTGAGACCCTGAGTGGGGTTGCACATTTACATGCTCCGCACCAAATAATGCTTTCGCTCTTTCAATTGCAATCGTTTCAGTTACGTCAACATAATCACAACCACCATAGTAACGACGACCTGGATAGCCTTCAGCATATTTGTTAGTCATCACAGAACCCTGTGCTTCCATCACCGCTTCAGATACAAAGTTTTCAGATGCGATTAATTCAATGTTGTTATTTTGCCTATTATATTCATTTTGAATTGCTTCATAGACAGCTTTATCTTGATTTTGGATATATGACATATAAAAAATCCCCCTTTACACTTTCTAGCTTATTCGTATTTAGCTCGTTCACCACCGATTTTCTTAGGTCTTGATGTAGCTATCGTAACAATAGCTTCACCAACTTGTTTGACACTTGTTCTAACCGGTACACAAACGTGTTTAATATGCATTCCAATTAATGTTTGACCAATATCAATACCCTTAGGAACTGAAATATGTTCAACTACGATTGGATCATTCATTTGCTTATAAGCATAAGTTGCAAGACTTCCACCTGCGTGAACATCAGGAACAACTGATACTTCTTCCATCGTTAGCGGATTGAAATCTTCACGTTCAATTGTAACTGCTCTGTTAATATGCTCACAGCCTTGAAATGCAAAAGAAACACCAGTCTCTTGTTTCACTTGTGCTAATGCGCTAAAGATTTCCTCTGCAACTTCCATTGATCCTACAGAACCTATCTTTTGTCCTATAACTTCAGAAGTCGAACATCCTATCACGCAAATTTCATCTTTCTTGAAAAAAGATTGCGCCTTAAGTTCATCAAGCAAAGTTTTAAGTTCTTGCATTGAAATCTCCACCTTAATTACATAATTAAAAAGAAGCATAGCAAACTAGCTATACTTCTTTATTATAACTTATTTAACGCTTAACATATACTAATTGTATAATATTTCGCTTTATGAATCTGACTGTAATTTACTTATTAAGTGTTGAAGCTCTTTAAATGTTTGTCGGTAGGTTTCAATACTACCTCCAAATGGATCGCCAATATCACCTGATTCCCCAACATATTCACCAAGTTGATAAATGCGACCATTATCACCAAAACTATAAATAAGTTGTTGTTTATGCATTTCAGTCATTGTTAAGATTAAATCGCTTTCTAAATCCGCCTTACTAAATTGCTTGGCCCGCGTAGGTTCTGGCAATTCATGCTCAGCGATTACTTTAAGTGATTCAGGTGAAATAGATTGTCCATCTACTGCAAATAACCCTCTTGAATTAATAACATCTTTTTCGAGTATTTTCTTTGCAATACTTTCTGCCATCGGACTACGACACGTATTTCCAGTACATACAAACGTTATTCTCATAATGTTTCACCTCTAACTAAGTGATTTCCTGTAGCTTTACGCATTCTGTTCATAATTGCCTCTGTTGTATCTGTTTTATCAAATGCATAAATATATGCCTCATGTATTTCTGAATTTTCATCGATATCATGGAGTATTTTAAACAAATTATGATTGGCTTGTTTCGTATCATTCTGATCTTTACAGAGCGAAATGAATATGGCATCACTAGGGACAAAGTGTTTTAAATTATCCGGTAAAATAAAAGCGGTATGCGTCCAATCTTTAACAGTTGTAATAGGTTTACTTAGATTTGTCAGCATCGTTACAGGTGTTTCAGGAGCATAGTGCTTATATTTCATACCAGGGGCTATCGGTTTGCTTGTCGTATCATAATGATAATGTTCAACACTTCCAGGCAAGACTTCATTAATCATTGATTGTGTAATTGCTCCTGGTCTGGCTATTCTAAATGGGAACTGTGTGCAATCGAGTACAGTACTTTCTAGACCTTCTTCACTTTGATCTCCATTAACGATTCCATCTATCTTCCCATTTAAATCGGAATAAACATGTTGAAACGTCGTAGGTGAAGGTCTACCACTGACATTAGCACTTGGCGCAGCAATCGGCATATCCGTATATTGGAGAATTGCACGGCCAATGGGATGACTTGGCATACGTACAGCGATGGATTGCAAACCACCTGTCACTTTGTCACAGAGATACCCAGGCTTTAAAGGTAAAATAAATGAAATCGGACCTGGCCAAAATTCATCCATCAAGCATTTTGCCTCACTTGGTAAGTGTGACACAAAATCATCAATTTGAGAGATGTCGTGAATATGTACAATTAGTGGATTGTCGGAAGGACGACCCTTGGCTTGATATATATTTGAAACGGCTTGTTGGTTTCGGGCATCTGCACCCAACCCATATACTGTTTCTGTCGGAATTGCAATTAAACCACCATCTTGATATATCTGCTTTATTTTGTCTAATTCCGGATAATCTAATGGCGCATTTTGATATTGACGCATATCCCATAAATTCGTTTTCATCAAGCTCACTCCTCCATCATTTTTATTCATATATAGGAAAAGAAGCTGAGACAAATCAAACTGTCTCAGCCTACAATATCATTTTTGGCAGTGGCTAACTGATTTGAAAACGCGCTTAAATTAAGCCATTTCAAACCTAGTCATCCTTACCGGTGGGACCCAGCAAAAAGAATTTCATCAAGAAATTCCATAATCAAAGTAAGCTGGGGCGGGAATACGAATTCATTTTAATATCTATCCCGTTCCCTTTGAGTTTCACCATTTAAATGATACGATTCTATCATTTCCATTTATATCTTTGATAACTTTAACATCCAAATTAGGATATTTTTCTAAAATGATACTTCTTAATTTCTCACCTTGATTATAGCCAATTTCAAAGGTCACATAAGCATCATCATTGAGCACTTGAGGTAAGTCATTAAGGATTGATTCATAAATAGCATAGCCTTTATTTTCTGCGAATAATGCTTTATGGGGCTCGTATTTAACAACTGTAGGTGCCATTGTATCCATCTCATCAACATCAATATATGGTGGATTGGAAATAATACCATCCAATTTAATATTATGTTGGATAAACGGTTTCAAGGCATTGCCTTTCAAGAAATGGATATCCACCTCATGATTATGCGCATTATCAGCAGCGATATCTATAGTTTCTTGAACGATATCTGTTGCATAAACAGTAAAGTCATTATTTAGCTTTTTTAATGTAACAGCCAATACACCACTACCCGTTCCAACATCAGCAATCGATGCGCTTGAGTTACAATGCTCAAGAAAATGCAACATTACTTCCTCGGTTTCAGGTCGTGGAATTAAACAATGTTCATTGACTTGAAATTGGTAGCCATAAAAAGATTGAAATCCAACAATATATTGGATTGGTTCTCCTAAAAGCATTCGTTCAGTCGCCAGCGAAAACTTAATTTCTTCTGCTTTTGACATATCATCATACATATGAATTAAATAATCCGTTCTTGACCACCCAAATAAATCAAGCATTAACCATTCCGCTCTTGATTGTTCGTACCCTTTTTCTACAGCTTGTTTGATAGCACTATCTAATTTTTCTTTAAAGTTCACCATTGTTAAGTTCTTTCAATTTCTCAGTTTGTTCAGATAAAGTTAAAGCATCAATAATTTCATCTAACTTACCTTCCATAATTTGGTCTAACTTTTGTAATGTTAAACCTATTCTATGGTCTGTCACACGACTTTGCGGATAGTTATATGTTCTAACACGTTCAGATCTATCACCAGTTCCTACTGCTGATTTACGTTGTGCCGCATATTTTTGTTGTTCTTCTTGTAATTTCATATCATATAGACGTGCTTTTAATACTTTCAGAGCTTTTTCACGGTTTTGAATTTGTGATTTTTCAGAAGATGTCGCAATCACACCCGTTGGTAAGTGTGTAATACGTACAGCTGAGTCAGTAGTATTGACGTGCTGACCACCTGCACCACTTGAACGATATGTGTCTATTTTCAAATCTTCATTGCGAATTTCAATTTCAACATCTTCTACTTCAGGCAGTACAGCAACTGTTGCTGTTGACGTATGAATTCGGCCACCTGATTCTGTTTCTGGTACACGTTGAACTCGATGTGCGCCATTTTCAAATTTTAATTTACTGTATGCACCGTTCCCAGAAACTGAGAAACTAATTTCTTTGTAACCACCATGGTCACTTTCAGCCGCTTCAACTATTTCCGTTTTAAAGTTTTGAGATTCTGCATATTTACTATACATTCTTAGTAAATCTCCCGCAAAGATGGCTGCTTCATCTCCACCTGCAGCTGCTCTAATTTCAACGATAACGTCTTTTTCATCGTTAGGGTCTTTTGGTATTAGTAAGAATTTAAGCTGTTCTTCTAAATCAGGAATCACACTTTTCAAGCTAGCGCTTTCCTCTTTTAACATTTCGATTTCTTCTTTATCATCTGTTTCGTTTAACATGTCATCAATTTCAGCTATTTCTTCTTTTTTACTTTTATAGTCTCTATATACATCAACTGTTTTTTGTAAATCAGCTTGTTCTTTTGAATATTTGCGTAACTTGTCTGGATCATTTACGATTTCAGGGTCACTTAACATCTCATTGAGTTGTTCATATCTTTCTTCAACGATATCTAATTGATCAAACACTACATTTCCTCCTCGTCACTTGTACTTGGTGCTACTATATGATGTGCTCGACATCTCGGTTCGTAACTTTCATTTGCGCCTACTAAAATGATAGGATCATCAACTTTAGCTGGTTGTCCATTGATTAAGCGTTGTGTTCTACTCGATGATGAACCGCATACTGCGCAAACAGCTTGCAGTTTAGTAACCTGTTCACTTACCGCCATAATTTGAGGCATCGGTTCAAATGGTTCTCCTCTAAAATCCATATCTAAGCCTGCTACCACAACTCGATGACCATTTTCTGCAAGCTTCTCAACTATATTTACAATTTCTTTATCAAAAAATTGAATTTCATCAATGCCAATGACATCAACTTGAGATAAATCATGCAACAATATATCTCTAGATGTCGAAATATTAATTGCTTCTAATTCATTTCCGTCATGAGAAACAACTTTTTCTTTGTGATAACGATCATCAATCGCTGGTTTAAACACTACTACTTTTTGTTTAGCGTATATGCCTCTTCTTAATCTACGAATAAGTTCTTCTGACTTACCGCTAAACATACTTCCAGTAATGCATTCAATCCAACCGGAATGGTAAGTTTCATACATTATAAGTTCCACCTTTTACAAAAACATAATCGCTTAATTATATCATATTTCTATGTATTATAACTATCTCTTTAAAGACTACTTAAATTTAAAAAAACTGCCTACGCGATTCTATATAAAATAGACTAGGCAGACAGTTTAAACTTATAATTAGTTGTTGTTTGATTTGAGACCAAACTTTTTGTTGAAACGTTCCACACGACCATCCGCAGCAGCGAATTTTTGACGTCCTGTGTAGAATGGATGTGAATCTGAAGATACATCTAAACGAATAACTGGGTATTCATTGCCATCTTCCCATTCCATTGTTTCTGAAGATGTTTTAGTTGAACCACTTAAAAATTTAAAGTTTGTTGTTGTATCTAAAAAGATAACTTTGTGATAATCAGGATGGATTCCTTGTCTCATTATTTTCAGCTCCTTTGCCCTGAACCATCTGGAACAGAGTTATTTGTGAGTTTTTTACCCAATACTTGGTAATTATAATAGTTATTAGATTAAAACGCAACCCTCAAACAGATATTCATTAAATAATTGGTTTACCTGTTTTTGTACTTTCTTCTGCAGCCTTTTGTAATTGCTCGAAAAATTCTTTATTACTTTTAGAGCGTTTAAGTTTTCTAATGAACCTTTCAGTGAAATCTGTAGAATCCGTAAACATGTTTCTTAATTGCCATAATGAATCTAGTTCAGATTTACTAATTAATAATTCTTCTTTACGTGTAGAACTTCTTCCAATATCAATTGCTGGGAAAATTCGACGTTCAGACAATTTACGATCAAGATGGAGTTCCATATTTCCTGTTCCTTTGAACTCTTCATAAATCATATCATCCATACGTGAACCAGTTTCTACTAATGCAGTAGCTAATATCGTTAAGCTCCCACCTGCTTCAATATTACGTGCAGCACCAAAAAATGCTTTAGGCTTGTGTAATGAAGCGGGATCAAGTCCACCTGATAGTGTTCGTCCACTTGGCGGTATAACAAGGTTATATGCTCTTGCCAATCGAGTAATTGAGTCCATTAAAATAATCACATCTTGACCAATCTCAACTAAACGTTTAGCACGTTCTAATAATAATTCAGCTACTTTTACGTGGTGTTGAGGTGGCTCATCAAAAGTTGAATGTACTACTTCAGCAGATTCTACAGAGCGTTCTATATCAGTGACTTCTTCTGGTCGTTCCCCTACTAATAAAACAAACAGTTTCGCATCAGGTTTATTTTTGCAAATCGCATTAGCAATTTCTTTTAATAATGATGTTTTACCAGCTTTTGGTGGCGCAACGATAAGTCCACGTTGACCTAAACCAATCGGTGTAACTAAATCCATAATACGTGTTGAATAATTTTGGGGTTCTGTTTCTAAAACGATTCTTTCCTCAGGATAAAGAGGTGTTAAAGCTTGAAAGTGAGGGCGTTTTTTTACAACTTCAGCATTTTCGTCATTAACAAAGTCTACTTGTAATAAACCGTAATATTTTTCATTATCTTTGGGTTTACGCACTTTACCAGTTACTTTGTCACCACGTTTGATTTCGAAACGGCGAATTTGACTTGCAGATATATAAATGTCCTTTTCACCTTTTGAATAATTGACTGTTCTTAAAAATCCATAGCCATCAGGTTGGATATCATCCAAGACACCTTCCATGTAGTAGTTCCCATCTTTTTCCATTTGGGCTTCCATAATAGCTAATACTAATTCACTCTTGTTTAACTTACTATAATTTGTAAGTTTTAACGATTTGGCTTTCTGAGTTAATTCTTTCGTTGTGTAGTTTTTATACAATTCATGAAACGACTCATATTGCGGAGATGTACGTACTTTTTCAGGCATAAATTGCACCCATTTCTTATATATTTATAAAGACTTAAATTTGACTTGAAAAGAAATAATTCCATATAGATTCACTTCGATAAATCACAAAATCTATTTTGGATATTTCATATATTACTTTTTAAAGTCTTGAATACTAGAATTAATATAGCAAATTTTCAATTTAAATACAAAACGATTTTATTAAATTTCCAAAAATAAAACAGCTCATGGAACTAAAAATATCCCATGAACTGTTATAAATGACAAATTAATTAATTTTTAAAATTAACTGAAATAGCCGGCAATTGATTTCACTTCTAAGAATTCTTCAATTCCGTAATCGCCCCACTCACGGCCGATACCAGATTGTTTGTAACCACCAAACGGTAAATCAGGTTGATTGCCAGCCTCATTGATTTCAATTCGTCCAGCTTCAATTGAGCGTGCTACTTTTTGAAGTGTTTCTTTATCTTTACCAATTACGTAACCTGCTAATCCATATTTTGTATCATTTGCAATTTTAATTGCTTCATCTAAGTCATTATAAGTGATAACAGAGGCAACTGGACCAAAGATTTCTTCTTGCGCAATGGTCATATCGTTATCAACATTAATGAAAATGGTTGGTCTTGCAAAGTAACCTTTATTTAATCCTTCTGGTTTACCAGGACCACCATAGAATAATTCGGCACCTTCTTCAATCCCTTTATCAATATAGGATTGAACTGTATCAAATTGTTTTTTACTAATAATTGGACCGACTTGAGTGCCTTCTTCACGTGGATCGCCAACTTTAACTTTACTAAATTCTTCTTTTAATGCGGTTAAGAAATCTTCTTTTTTACTTTCTGGTATCAAAATACGTGTACCAGCAGTACAAACTTGACCTGTATTATTAACGACTTTGCCTGTTGTCGCTTTTGCAGCTTCCTTAACATCAACATCATCTAAAACGATATATGGTGATTTACCACCTAATTCAAGTGATACTTTCTTGAAATCTTTAGAAGCCTTTTCCATAATTTTAGAGCCTGTACGACCTGAACCAGTAAATGACATCATTCTGACTTTAGGATGTTCACTTAGAGGATTACCGACACCTTCACCATCACCGTTTACTAGATTGAATACACCTTTAGGCACGCCTACTTTATCAAAAATTTCAGCTAAAATAACGGCTGCAAATGGTGTTTCTTCAGAAGGTTTTAGAACTACAGGACTTCCTGCTGCAAATGCAGCGGCTAATTTCAATGACGTTTGATTAGTTGGGAAGTTCCATGGTGTCACTAATCCTGAAACACCTATCGCTTCTTTAGTTACTAATGCATCGCCACGTCTTTCATCAAATTCAAATGAATCTAGCGCTCTACTAGCTTCTTGGAAATGATCTAATCCCATTTGATAATGCACATTTTCAGATAATGTGAGTGGTGCACCAAGTTCATCTGTAATAGCTTCTATAATGTCTTGTTTTCTATTTTTATATTCTTCTACAATTTTATCTAATAGTTCTTTTCTTTCTTTTACTGAGCTATGACGAAATTCTAAATATACGTTATTTGCAGCTTCTACTGCTTTGTCAACGTCGTTAGCATTACCTTTAGCTACCTTACCAATGACTTCTTCTGTTGCTGGATTAATGACTTCAATTGTTTCATTACTATCGCTATCAACCCATTCGCCATTGATATATTGTTGCGTATAATTTCTCATCAATGCTTCACTCCTTAAGAATCGTTATATCATGTGTGTACCTTTTTTTATCGAGAATTAAACATACCATGTCAGTACAGAAAAATAAAAGCGTTTTGCACCTATAGTTAAAATGACTAACCTCAACTGTTAGATTCATTTAGTGTATAGTACAAAACGCTTAACTCTATTATTTAGATTTAACTTCTTCTTCAAGTGTAACGTGTTCACGAGCCCACGCTTCTATAGGTTTCAAAGCTTCAGCTAAAGCTTTACCTTTATCAGTCAATTCATAAATGATTGAAACTGGACTAGTTGAAACTACTTTCTTTTCTACTAATCCCCATTCACCTAAGTCAGTTAATTTAATACTTAATGCACGTGGTGTAATGGTCTTCAAATCCCTTTTCATATCGGAAAAGTGCGCAGTATAATCAGTGCATCGTGATAGATAATTAATGATTAAACCGTTCCAACTTCTACCAACAATTTTAAAGGTTTCTTCAAGATATGGACAGATTTCCAATGTCTTCACCTCTATTCAAAACATCTTTAGATTGTAGGTACTAAAAATCACTTATAAATACATTACATTGGTTTCAGTAATGGTTATAAGTCTACAACATATTAGTATCTAATATAATTATTATACCAGAAAAACAAGCCCTAATACAATGTCTAAAACTATCAATCATAGATCAATTGAAATCATCAAACGAAGGCATCTGAATCATTCACAGCTAAATATCAAATCAAAAAGACATTATATTAAGACTTAGACTTGTTTCTTAAATTTATCGTAGTGATTAAACTTCTTCCGTCCAAATATCTGCGCCTAGCGTTTTCAAATGTGTAACGATATCAGTATAACCTCTATAAATATGTCTAACATTATAAATTGTAGTTATACCTTCAGCTAATAGACCAGCAATAATTAGGCATGCACCAGCACGTAAATCACTCGCATATACGTCAGCACCATTTAATGTTGAAGGTTTAATTGTCGCTGTTCCTGTTTGCATATCTGCATCGATATTGGCACCCATATGCTTTAACTCATCGACATGTCTAAAACGCGCTGGATATATCGTTTCTGTAACAAACGAAGGACCATCTGCCATAAATAATAATGGCGTTATTGGCTGCTGTAAATCTGTTGCAAAACCAGGATATACTAAAGTTTTTATGTCTACATTTTTGTACATTGGTTTACGTTTAATGATAGCTTTTTCAGCATCTCCATCGATTTCAATATCTACGCCTAGTTCTTTTAACTTAACCGTTAAAGCTTCAACGTGTTTAGGAACGATATTATTAATCGTTATTTCTTCTCCAACTGCAGCTGCGATACACATATATGTACCCGCTTCAATACGGTCAGGAATAATTTGATATTCGGAACCATGCAAGTCTTTAACACCATTAATTTTTAGCGTACTTGTACCTGCACCTTTAATATTTGCACCAAGACTATTTAAGAAATTAGCTACATCTACAACTTCAGGTTCTTTGGCAGCATTCTCAATAACTGTCTGACCTTTCGCATGTACAGCAGCTAACATAATATTAATCGTTGCACCTACACTGACCATATCTAAGAAGATGTTAGCACCATGTAATTCTTTAGCTTCAATCTTCATTGACGTGTCATTGGATTCATCGATTTCTGCTCCTAATGCTTTGAAACCTTTAATATGTTGATCAATCGGACGTGGTCCTAATGGACAACCACCAGGTAAGCCGATAACGCATTTTTTAAAGCGACCCAACATCGCTCCCATCATATAATAAGATGCTCGAAGAGATTCAACCTTATTGTTAGGCAGTGGTGCATTTTGAATTTCAGAAGTATCAACTTCTAGCGTTTTACCATTTAATTGAGCCTTAATGTTTAAATCTTCCAATAAACTAACTAGTGTTTCTACATCGGAAATTTGTGGTAAGCCATCTAATTTCACTTGGCCTTGAGCTAATAATGTTGCTGGGATGATAGCTACTGCGCTATTTTTGGCACCGCTTATCGTAACTTCTCCCTTTAGTGTTTGACCACCGCGAATTTTTATTACCTCTTGAGTCATAAGTTTATCTCCTTTGTTTCTCATTTATTTAAAATAATACATTAGTAGCATTATAAAATATACATTCTTTATTTGTAAAACATAAATTATTATGAATTAAAGATAATTGCAATAGTAAAAATTATTGATTCAAACTTTATAAAACCATCTCAAGTATTATATATACAAATATTATAAATCATTTTTGAAAAATAATTAAATGTGATTACTTATATTATAAAAGAAAAAGAGTGAAACGATGAAACGTTTCACTCTTTTAAATAACATCTTCAATTATTTTAAAACTTATTTAGCGCGGTTAGATGTACCAAATTCTCTAATTTTACCTTTAACCGTTTCTTTAATTGCTTCACGAGCTGGTCCTAAGTATTTACGTGGATCATATACGTCTTGATCATTATTTAATACTTCTCTTACTGCTTTAGCTGAAGCAATTTGGTTTTCAGTGTTTACATTAATTTTAGCAGTACCGTAAGGAATGGCTTTTTGAATGTCTTTCGTTGGGATACCAGTACCACCATGTAGTACTAATGGTAAACCAGTTGATGCACCGATTTCTTCCATTTCTTTAAATCCTAATTTAGGTTCACCTTTGTAAGGTCCGTGAACTGAACCTAATGCTGGTGCTAACGTATCAATACCTGTTCTTTCAACTAATTCTTGACATTCTTTAGGGTCAGCATAGATGATGCCACCAACAACGTCATCTTCTTGTCCACCAACAGTTCCTAATTCAGCTTCTACTGATACACCATGTTGATGTGCATATTCTACTACTTTAGATGTGATTTCAATATTTTCTTCAAATGGGCTATGAGAAGCATCAATCATTACTGAAGTGAATCCAGCATCAATTGCTTCTTTACATTTTTCAAAACTTGAACCATGGTCTAAGTGGATAGCTACTGGTACAGTAATGTTTAAGTCATGAATTAAACCTTCAACCATTTTAACTACTGTATAGAAACCGCTCATGTAACGTGCAGCACCTTCTGAAACACCTAAGATAACTGGTGCATTCTCTTCTTGAGAAGCTTCTAAAATTGCTTGTGTAAATTCAAGGTTATTTAAGTTGTATTGACCAACTGCATAACCATTTTCTTTCGCGTCGATTAACATTTCTTTCATTGAAACTAATGGCATGAAAGTTCCTCCTTGTGTGCAACTGCACAATTTTTAAAATCATTATATCAGATATTATTTTGAATTGCATGTGAATGTATGCTCATTTTAAAATAATCTTATCTGACATGCATTACATCATTTAGATTACCTATCATAACCAGTTTTATTGCACTTACGTTTGCGTTTATTTAAAATACAAAATGAAATGGAGGATTTACATGTCTAAAATATTACATACACAATTAACAGGTATATTCAATCGTTTAGAAGATCAAGCATTAGACATTCAAATGGCCGCTCAATGTCTAATACAAGCAATCGGTGGTGAGGGGTATGTATATATACGCGGTTATGGTGATTTAAAATTTTTCGAACCCTTTATTCTTGAAAGTGAAGAACATCTTCACTCTAGTAAACCATTATCAACATTAACAACGGTTGACGACATTGACTCTACAGACCGAGTGTTACTCTTTTCACCATTTTATACCGAAGAAGTCGCTCAAGATGTACAAACATTCGTCGATAAAGATATTGATGTTGTCTTGATTTGTAACCGCCCAAAAGATGTTGAAATACCAGAACAGTTTATTCATTTTATTAACCTCGCTACTCCACGACCTATCGTCTACACAGAAGATTATGATAAAGTGGTTCAACCACATACAATGGCATTTAATTATATTTACTATGAAATTTACACTCAAATGGTTGAAATGACACGAGATTTAGAATTGTAAAAGTAATAACTTAATATTAAATAAAAAACAACCCTTATATGCTAATACAGCAATGTAAGGGTTGTTTTAATATATTATTTATTTTGATAGTTGTTCGCTGCTTCAACAAACGCTTTAAATATTGGTTGAGGTCTATTAGGTCTTGATAAGAATTCAGGATGGAATTGACAAGCAATGTAGAAATCATTCTCAGTAATTTCAACCATTTCAACTAAACGTCCATCCGGACTAGTTCCAGAGAATACCATACCATTCGCTTCTAATTGTTCTCTGAATTCGTTATTAAATTCATATCGATGACGGTGTCTCTCTTCAATGTTGATTGCATCATAAATTTGATGCGCTAATGTACCTTCTTTAATTTTGCATGGGTATAATCCTAAGCGTAACGTACCACCTAAATCTTCAATATCTTTCTGTTCAGGTAGTAAATCAATGATTGGGTAAGGTGTGCTAGGATCAAGTTCAGCTGAATGTGCACCTTCTAAGCCAAGTACATTACGTGCAAATTCAACAGTTGCCAATTGCATACCCAAACAAATACCAAAGTATGGCACATTGTTTTCACGCGCATATTTAATGGCTGCAATTTTACCTTCACTTGCTCTAAAACCAAAACCACCTGGCACTAGAATACCATCTACATCTTTTAAGTAGTCTTCAACGTTATCGTCATTAACTTCTCCTGAATCGATCCATTTAACAACGACATCTTTTTTCAATGGATAGCCAGCATGCTTCAATGATTCCACTACTGATAAGTACGCATCTTGTAAGCTTACGTATTTACCAACTAAACCAATCGTAATTGTACCATCTAGCGAATTTACAGTGTCCAATAAATATTGCCATTCGTCTAACTGAGTATCGTATTTAGCATATAAATCTAATCGTTTAATAACAATATCGTCCATATCTTGTGCGCTTAATTGTAATGGAATTTCATATAATGATGATGCATCTCTACATTCGATAACACTTTCTTTATTAATGTCACAGAATAACGCAATTTTATCTTTTAAATCTTGAGTCATTTCATATTCAGTACGTACTACAATTAAATCTGGTTGAATACCTAAACCACGTAATTCTTTAACACTGTGTTGCGTTGGTTTCGTTTTCATTTCACCGGCAGCTTTGATGTATGGAAGTAACGTACAATGTACATACATCACATTTTCACGACCTAAATCGCTTCTAATTTGTCTAATTGCTTCGATAAATGGTAACGATTCAATGTCACCAGTTGTACCACCAATTTCAGTGATAACTACATCAGCATTGGTGCTTTCCCCTGCAAGTAATAAACGTTCTTTAATTTCATTAGTAATGTGTGGAATAACTTGAACAGTTCCACCTAAATAATCACCACGACGTTCTTTTTTAAGTACATGAGAATAAACTTTCCCAGCAGTAACGTTTGAATATTTATTTAAATTAATATCGATAAAACGCTCATAATGTCCTAAATCTAAGTCAGTTTCAGCACCATCATCTGTAACAAATACTTCTCCATGTTGATATGGACTCATCGTTCCTGGATCAACGTTTAAATATGGATCGAATTTTTGAATTGTGACTTTTAAGCCTCTATCTTTTAATAATCTTCCTAGAGAAGCGGCTGTGATACCTTTTCCTAATGATGATACTACTCCGCCCGTTACAAAAATAAATTTTGTCATTTCCTGACCTCCTAATTTATAAAGGGATGCTTCCTTACCTATTTG
The DNA here is from genome assembly GCF_017893165.1 of Staphylococcus sp. GDX8P54P. Classification (NCBI taxonomy): domain Bacteria; kingdom Bacillati; phylum Bacillota; class Bacilli; order Caryophanales; family Staphylococcaceae; genus Staphylococcus; species Staphylococcus sp. GDX8P54P. The sequence goes on along the minus strand of NZ_JAESMM010000060.1, from coordinate 2,881 downwards.
TTCATTTTAAATAATCACTTTTGAAAAAATAAAAAAATCGCTCCCTCTCACATATCTGTAAGGGGAGCGTATATCATTTATACACGTGTCCTAATTAAAGGAGCCCGAATAAAATTCTATCATCTTTTAAGTAAAAGTCAATCAAAACTAGCATTTAGTTTTAAAATCTTCTTAGTCTTCGAATTCTTCCTCGTCTTCTTCGTCGAGTTCATCCTCTTCGTCATCTTCAATTACTAAATCTGATTCACTAATTTCATCTTCAACTTGTTCGTCTTCAGGATCATCTAATGTTTCTTGATCATCTGTTTGGGCTGGAATATCATCATCGTCATCCATTTCATCGTCACCCAATAACTTAAGATTCTTATCTTCTTCATCTTCATCATCAAGAATATCGAATTTTTGAATCGTTGGAGCAATTTTTTCTTCGATATCATCTACAGAATACCAATCACGTAATCCCCATTGATTTTCGCCAACGTTTAAGAAACGTCCGTCAGTATTTAAATCTGTATAGAATTGAACTACACGATTTTCAATTTCTTCAAATTCATAGTCACCTAATTTTTTGAATTCATCAATGATATCGTACAAATTCATTGTTGCACCTTTATCATTTAATAACGTATAAGCCATATCAATAAATGACTTTTCATCAACCATTTCTTTAGTATAATCTTGGATTTTCATTATAGCTAATCTTCCTTTCGAAGAATTTTTAATTATATCGTTGGATTTCATTAATTAATAGTAACAAAAATAAATTATAAATGACAATACACGATTTCGCAATTACGATTCACTTAGTAATTGATATATTTCTCGAAAATAACTAAATCATCTGATTGATCAATCTCCACAAAACCACTATTCATACACAATGGTTTTAATTCATTATTTTCACCAAATAATGTAATAACAATCGTTTTAGCTTGTTTAAAATGCTTACGTACATATGTTGGAATTTGTCTTAATGCACTTTCTGCAATGCCTTCTTTACGTTGATCTTTATAAACTTCAATGGCAACAATATTAATTCGATTATTCATTTGTTCAAGTGCAATAAAGCCAACTTTTTGGTTATCTTTAAGTAAATCAACGATATTATATGTCGCAATACTTGACGTTTCGTTTTCAATTAATCGCAATGAAGAAACATGTTTAGAATCTAAATCTAAGTAGTATAAACGTTCTTTACCAATTGGCCCCTCTTCTTTCGTGGCCGTATGCATGAAACCAGCACGTTCATATACATTCCATGCCCCCTTATTCTCTGCATCAACAACTAGATACAAATGATTAAAATCAGGAAACAACATCTGTACATATTGAGGTAAGTACATCATCATTGTCGTTCCATAACCATTTCCTTGAAATTGCTCATTGATTGATAATGATCTTACGTAAACGACATTCTCTGGCGTATCGTATCCTTCATGTTGATAATATTGATGTAATACAAAGAAACCAACAACATCTCCATCTTCATTAATAGCAATGTTAGCTACTCTATTCTCATCTGTAAGTGCATCGTCTAATACTGTTTTCGGTAAAGATGAATATATTTGTTGTCGCTCGCTTAATTCAAAGTTAACTACATCTTGTCTATATTTTTCTTCAAACTCTTGAATTGTTATATTTTCAAATTGTTTCTTTATAGTCATAACCACTAACCCCTATGCCTCTAATAATTTATCAACTTATATTATAATTGTTTTTTTACACTTATCAAAATAAAATCCACTTAAGTTAGATACAATTATTTTAAATTTTCACCTTTTTAAAATTAATCTATTGAAATTCAGCAAATTTGCTTTACTATAAATATGACATATAAAATCACGAGGTGAACTAGAATGAAAGTCGGTATCGATGCCGGTGGTACGTTAATTAAAATCGTCCAAGAATCACAACAAGGACGTTCATATGAAACCGAACTTACTACAAATATATCGGAAGTCATTGCATGGTTGAATGCAAATACGTTCGAATCCATCAGTCTTACGGGTGGTAATGCAGGTGTAATCGCTGAAAATTTAAATACAGAAGCTAAAATATTTGTTGAATTTGATGCATCATCTAAAGGTTTAGGTATGCTACTAAAAGAACAAGGTCACCATATTAACGAATATATTTTCGCTAATGTCGGTACAGGCACGTCATTACACTTTTTTGATGGTCAACAACAGCACCGTGTTGGCGGTGTAGGTACTGGCGGTGGCATGATTCAAGGACTGGGTTATTTATTGTCTCAAATTACAGATTACGAAGCACTGACTAATTTAGCACAATCTGGTGATAGAGATACGATAGACCTTAAGGTTAAACATATATATAAAGATACTGAACCTCCCATTCCTGGTGAATTAACAGCAGCTAATTTCGGAAATGTCTTACATAATCTAGACGTAGATTTTTCACCAGCCAACAAATTAGCATCAGTCGTTGGTATTGTTGGAGAAGTTATAACGACTATGGCAATCACTGTTGCTCGTGAAAATAAAACTGAAAATGTTGTATATATCGGGTCTTCTTTTAACAACAATCCTCTTTTGCGCGAGGTGATTGAAGATTATACGGTACTACGTGGTTTCAAACCATTTTATATTGAAAACGGCGCCTTTTCAGGTGCACTTGGCGCTATCTATTTAAGTTAATAGTATTGTAGTTATTTTCTAAAAAAGGGAGCGGGACAGAATTCTTTTGAATTCGTCGTCCACTCCCAGCTTGCTTTGTTTGTAGAATTTCTTGATGAAATTCTCTTTGCTGGGGCCCCGACTCCCAACTTGCTTTGCTTGTAGAATTTCTTAGTGAAATTCTCTTTGTTGGGGCCCCGCCCGCAAGGATGACTAGAACTGAGAAAAGCTTGATTTAAGCGCCT
>NZ_JAESMM010000059.1:0-553 GCF_017893165.1 Staphylococcus sp. GDX8P54P | reverse complement strand
TTATCCATAATTAAAGCCTCTTTTCTTAAAATATGATTAGTGTAAGGTATAAACCTAAGAGTGTTACAAATAGGACCGGAATAGTAATGATAATTCCAGTTTTAAAGTATGTTCCCCACGAAATTTTCACACCTTTTTGTGTTAAGACATGTAGCCACAATAATGTTGCTAAAGAACCAATCGGTGTTATTTTAGGTCCTAAATCAGAACCTATGACATTCGCATAAACCATACCTTCTTTAATTGTTCCAACTACATTCGATTGTCCGATAGCAATTGCATCTATTAAAACTGTAGGCATATTATTCATAATTGATGATAACAAAGCAGATATAAAGCCCATGCCCATAACACTACTGAATAGTCCATAACTTGAAATATTGGATAATGCATCAGCTAAAATTGTGGTGATGCCTACGTTTTTCAAGCCGAATACGACTAAATACATACCAATTGAAAATAGGACAATATTCCATGGTGCACCTTTAATTACTTGTTTCGTATGCACAGCTTCGGAATTGCGAGCTAACAGTACAAAGATAAAAGCAATAAT
>NZ_JAESMM010000006.1:0-87048 GCF_017893165.1 Staphylococcus sp. GDX8P54P | reverse complement strand
GGAAATAAAGGTGCCGAAGCGGCAGTGAGTGCGATTGAAATGGCTAATTTATTAAAACAGTTTTAATTTGAAATGATAGGGAGTGGGACAGAATTCTTTTAAATTCGTCGTCCACTCCCAACTTGCTTTGCTTGTAGAATTTCTTTATGAAATTCTCTTTGTTGGGGCCCCGACCCCAACTTGCTTTGCTTGTAGAATTTCTTTATGAAATTCTCTTTGTTGGGGCCCCGCCCGCAAGGGTGACTAGAACTGATAAAAGCTTGAATTAAACGCCTTCTCAGTTCAGTCAGCTACTGCGAATTTGCAAAAATAGCTTCATTATATTATTTATGTCCCGGACTCGAAACATTATGAGTTGATGGCCTTAAATACTTTTAAAAATGAAAAGAACTGAGAAACGCATGAAATAGAGCGCCATCTCAGTTCGGTTAGCTACGCAAATGAATGAGTGAAACTGTAGCCTTTATAAATAATTGCTTTAGTAATTAATCTAAAGTGTCTTGAACATCTTTTTTAGTTTGTTCGATGTCATCAGTTTTTTCTTCTTTTTGTTCTTTTAATTTTTCTTCTACTTCTTTTGCTTTTTTAGCATCTTCGTTTGTCATAATGAACACTCCTTGTTAGATTAATGTTTACAATTTAAGTTTACCCATATAAAACTAGGATAAACTTATATAGGTCTCAAGATGTATTTTATTGTTTAATAAAGACAAGATTAACATCTTACTATATAATGAATTTTGAGGTGAACAGTATGTCTTTTCTTAAGAAACACACCGAGATTATTTTTAGTTATATTGTCGGTATCGTTTCACTCTTCACGGGTCTCATAATACTTATAAATTTACCTTTAATTAATCAATTAAAGGATAAAGATAAAGTTGAATTAAAAATTCATAATTTATGGGATTTCCTTAATGCATTCTTCAGTGAAATTATTAGAGTGATGAGTAGGTTCATAGGCAACTTTCCTATTATTAGTGCAGTCATAATTATTCTGTTTGGTATTCTTGTAATGCTTATTGGTTATGCATTATATAGAACTACGAAATATGATTACGACATCTCAATTTTCTTTTTAATTATTGGGATTTTATACTTCCTCATTTCAATTACTTTAATGACTCAAGTATATAGTTTTTGGGCAATTATTTTTATTATTCCTTTTATTATTCACACAGGCTACATTGTATATAAAGATGAACTTAATGTTGCTAATAGAAAAAATCATTACTTATGGATTATCTTTTCTTATGGAATAAGTTATTTAATTACTCAAATTTCTTTATACGGCAAAATTGATGCCAATGAAATTGCACCAATAGATATTTTAAGTGTAAATACATTTTTCTTAGTAATGTGGTTATTAGCGCAAGCTTCAATTTGGAATTTCTTATTCTTAAGAAGATCCTTACCATTGACTAAAGAAGAATTGGGAGAAGAAGAACCAGAATTATCAAGAACAAGTAAAGGAAATGTTTCGAATCAGTCTAAAGTTCATTTTAAACAGCTTCAAGATAAAACATCAGAATATGCACGTAAGACGAGAAGAAGTGTCGATTTAGAAAAAATCAGATCAAAACGTGATAAATTTAAGAATAAATTCAAAAATGTATTTAATATTGAAGAAGATGATATTCCTAATTGGATGAGACGGCCGAAATGGATTAAACCAGCGTATGTAGAAATATTCTGTGGTTTCATTTTATTCCTATTTACATTTATTGAATTTAATAACAGAAATGCTTTATTTGTATCAGGTGAATGGGAACTATCTCAAACACAATATGTTGTTGAATGGGTAACTTTATTATTATTAATGCTAGTTATTATCACTTATATTGCAACGACATTTACACATTTCTTAAGAGGTAAATATTATTATTTACAACTCTTTATGGTTAGTATTCTATTCTTTAAATTGTTAACTGAATTTGTAAACATTATGATTCATGGATTATTATTATCAATCTTTATAACTCCAACGTTAATCTTAATGTTGATAGCGGTTATTATCGCATTTACGTTACAATTGAGAGAAAGACCTTAATGCGTTTAATTTTGATAAGGTGGTAACGTGAAATCTATGGTGACGAAATAGACTTCACGTTCCGCCTTTTTTGTTTAATGTTGTTTTGTGTAATGATAATTTTATATTTGTTAAACTAGTGTTGAATGATAACGAGAGTATTGTATAAAATTCAAACTTAAAACAATCTAAATAGGAGCGTTTGAAAATGAAAATAGCCACATTAAATAAAGGTAAAGAAACAAAGTATTTGAATTACTATCCGCTAGTAGATGAAGCGGATATTTATAACAATGATCATTTAAAAGAAGGCGACTTATTTTACATTATGAATGGTCAAGAACAGTACATTGCAACCGCATATGTTGGACGCCAACATAAGGGGCTAGGTTGGATATTAAGCTACGATCAAAATGAAACAATTAATACATCTTTTTTCGAAAAAAGATTTGAAATTGCATTACAAGAACGTGACTATTATTATCATATCGAAGGTACTAATGCGTTTAGATTATTCAATGCAGAAGGCGATGGCGTTGGTGGATTAACGATTGACAACTACGATGGCCATTTATTGATTCAATGGTACTCAAAAGGAATATATAAATTCCGCTATAATGTCATTGAAGCGATTCAGAAAGTATTTCCATTTAAGTCAATTTTTGAAAAAATGCGTTTTAAAGATTCTGAATATACAGGTGGACATGTATTAGGAGAAACGCCTGAATTTCCAATAGTTATAGAGGAAAATTTCACATTTTATAATGTAGATTTAGATGATGGCTTGATGACAGGCATTTTCCTAGATCAAAAAGAAGTCAGAAAGAAATTACGAGACCACTTTGCAAAAGATAAGCATATACTTAATTTATTTAGTTATACTGGTGCATTTTCGGTTGTAGCTGCTAAAAATGCGACTACAACAACAAGTGTGGATTTAGCCAATCGTTCACGTAGTTTAACGGAAGAAAACTTTGGTTTAAATGGTATTGATCCTAAGAGCCAGTATATTTATGTAATGGATACATTTGATTTTTACAATTATGCTGCGCGACACGGCAAAGTATACGATACGATTGTGATTGATCCACCGAGTTTTGCTCGTAATAAGAAGAAGACATTTTCAGTACAAAAGAATTACGATGATTTAATTAATGGTGCATTAAATATACTTGCTCCAAATGGGTCTCTATTATTATGTACAAATTCAAGTGCTTTTTCATTGAAAGCCTTTAAAAATGTTATTAAAACTACACTTAATGAAGCAGATGTAGCATATGATATTGAGGAAGTTATGGGGTTGCCTAAGGATTTTAAAACGCACCCACACTATAAGCCGTCAAAATACTTAAAAGCTGTATTTATTAATATCAAGCATTAAATCATTAAAAATGGGTATACATGTTTAATGAATGATTTAAGAAAGGTGTGTCTTTAAATGGGCATTATGAATAAATTTACAAGTGGCGTTACAAATAAAGTTGGAAACAAAGTTTTAAATATTGAAGAAATTAAAGAAAAAAGTAACTTACCGACTACTAAAGAAGAATTAGCTGAACGCAGAGCAAAAGCGGAAACAATTGTGAAGAAAAAATCATTATTATCATCAAGCATGAGTATTGTGCCAATTCCTGGACTAGACTTTGGCGTAGATATTAAATTAATGCGAGACATTATTGAAGATGTTAATAAAATTTATGGTCTAGATCACAAACAAGTGAATACGCTTGGGGATGATGTGAAAGAACGAATTTTAGCAGCAGCTGCAATTCAAGGTAGTTCATTTATTGGTAAAAAAGTATCAAGTGCTGTGTTAAAAGTGGTTATTAGAGACATGGCAAAACGAGCTGCAGCGAAACAAACGAAATGGTTCCCTGTTGTTGGACAAGCTGTTTCAGCATCAATCAGTTACTACTTCATGAATAAACTTGGGCGCGAACATATCGAAAAATGTGAAAAAGTGCTTCATGATATTATTTAAAATGAAAATGTTGTAGTATAATTGGAGTAAGCTTAATGATAAAGGCTAAATAGTTATCATACGAATTTGTCATAAATTATAATTTAAACCAAAGTTGTGACAGTGATTTTAATTTGTGTTGTTATGCATATGATAAGTAAGTAAAAATATTGAAGGTTAAAATCGACTTTTTACAATTTGAAACACTTGTTTATTTCTATAAAAACCAATTATAATAGTTTTTCAATCCTATTAGAATTGAATTTAGTAATATATTTTGGTAGTGTTATGGTATAAAATTATGTTAGATTATGACAAATTTGAATATTCTAACTTTGCGAAGGAGAAATAGATTATGGAACAAAAATCTTATGTAATTATCGATGAAACAGGTATTCATGCACGCCCTGCAACTATGTTAGTTCAAACTGCATCAAAATTTGATTCAGATATTCAATTAGAATATAACGGTAAAAAAGTTAACTTAAAATCAATCATGGGTGTTATGAGTTTAGGTGTAGGTAAAGATGCTGAAATCACTATCTACGCTGATGGAAGCGATGAAGCAGACGCAATTCAAGCAATCAGTGATGTCTTATCTAAAGAAGGTTTAACTGAATAATTATGTCAAAATTAATTAATGGTATTGCGGCATCAGATGGTGTCGCAATTGCTAAAGCTTATTTATTAGTAGAACCTGATTTATCATTCACTAATGAAAAAGTTACAGATACTGATGCTGAAATTCGAAAATTCAGAAATGCGTTAGAAGCTTCTAAAATTGAATTAACTAAAATCAGAAATAATGCTGAAAAGCAATTAGGTCCTGATAAAGCTGCAATTTTTGATGCGCATTTATTAGTACTTGATGATCCTGAGTTAATTCAACCAATCGAAGATAAAATTGCGAATGAAAAAGTAAGTGCTCCAGAAGCCCTTGATGAAGTTACTTCACAATTTATTACAATCTTCGAATCTATGGATAATGAATACATGAGAGAGCGTGCTGCAGATATTAGAGACGTGTCAAAACGTGTGTTAGCACATCTTTTAGGTGTTGAATTACCAAACCCAAGTATGATTGATGAAAGTGTTGTTATCGTTGGAAATGACTTAACACCTTCAGATACAGCACAATTAAATAAAGAATTTGTTCAAGGTTTCGTTACAAATATTGGTGGTCGTACAAGCCATTCAGCAATTATGAGTCGCTCATTAGAAATTGCTGCAGTTGTAGGTACGAAATCAATTACTAAAGAAGTGAAGCAAGGCGATATGGTTATCGTTGATGGTATCACTGGTGACGTTATTGTTGATCCAACAGAAGATGAGTTAATTGCTTATCAAAACAAACGTGAACGTTTCTTTGAAGATAAAAAAGAATTACAAAAATTACGTGATGCTGAAACAGTAACCATCGACGGAGAACATGCAGAATTAGCTGCAAATATCGGTACACCTGATGACTTATATGGTGTAATGGAAAATGGTGCTGAAGGAATCGGATTATACAGAACTGAATTCCTTTATATGGGTAGAGATCAAATGCCAACAGAAGATGAGCAATTTGAAGCCTATAAAAAAGTGCTTGAAACAATGAAAGATAAACGTGTTGTAGTTCGTACGTTAGATATTGGTGGCGATAAAGAACTACCATATTTAAACTTACCTAAAGAAATGAATCCATTCTTAGGTTACAGAGCAATCCGTTTATGCTTAGACCAACAAGATATTTTTAGAACGCAATTACGTGCATTATTACGTGCTTCAGTATATGGTAAATTAAACATTATGTTCCCAATGGTCGCTACAATCAATGAATTCCGTGATGCGAAAGCGATTCTTTTAGAAGAAAAAGAAAATCTTAAAAATGATGGTCATGATATCTCTGATGACATTGAATTAGGCATCATGGTTGAGATTCCATCTACAGCTGCATTAGCTGATATCTTTGCTAAAGAAGTTGATTTCTTCAGTATTGGTACAAATGATTTAATTCAATATACTATGGCAGCTGACCGTATGTCAGAACGCGTTTCTTACTTATATCAACCATACAACCCAGCTATTTTACGCTTAGTTAAGCAAGTTATTGAAGCTTCTCATAAAGAAGGTAAATGGACTGGTATGTGTGGTGAAATGGCTGGAGATGAAACAGCGATTCCATTATTACTAGGTTTAGGATTAGATGAGTTCTCAATGAGTGCGACATCTATTTTAAAAGCTAGAAGACAAATCAATGGTTTAAGTAAAAATGAAATGTCTGAATTAGCTAACCGTGCAATTAATTGTGCTACTCAAGAAGAAGTAAAAGATTTAGTTAATCATATTTCTAAATAATATTATATAGATTAAACACCTTAACTGACGTTAAGGTGTTTTTTTGCAATAAAGAACCTAGCAACTAAATCATTTCATTTAGTGCTAGGCTTGTATCGTTAATATGATTATGTTATGAACCAATATGACATGCAGCATTAATCTTATCTAAATCCACTTGATACATTGGTTCGCCATCTAAGAGAATAAATGGTGTAGCGAATGCATCATAATCCATCATTTCAGCGCGATATTGTTGATTCGCAATGTTCTTTTCAATATAACCGACCTTGTGTTCAGTAAGATAATTTTTTACAAATGTACAAGGGGGACAATCATTTTGAGTAAAAATAACGATGTTTGGCAATCGAGCTCACTCCTATCGAGTTATTATCATGAAAATTACTATATATAATTTTCGAAAGAAATGCAAACTGTGAAAATTATGTGAATTTCATCAAAAAAATCTTCCTTAAATTTAAGCAAAAGGATTTAGTTAGAAAATAGAACATTATATAATTTATATTAATTGCTTTTTAAAAATAGATATAGAAAAGGTGATGAAATTATGGATTCCGTTGAAATTAGTCGTTTCCTAACTGGTATGACGTTAGCAGTACATATCATCTTTGCGACGATAGGTGTTGGTATGCCACTTATGTTCGCAATTGCAGAATTTTTAGGAATCAAAAACAAGGATCCTAAATATATAGCATTAGCCAAGCGTTGGTCGAAAGGTTATACCATTACTGTTGCTGTCGGTGTTGTAACAGGTACAATTATCGGTTTACAATTATCATTAATTTGGCCAACATTTATGAAAATGGGTGGGCATGTCATTGCTTTACCACTATTTATGGAGACATTTGCTTTCTTCTTTGAAGCGATATTCTTAAGTATTTATTTATATACATGGGATCGTTTCAAAAATAAATGGACACACTTCATTATTAGCATCCCAGTTATTATCGGAGGTTCATTCTCTGCGTTCTTTATTACATCAGTGAACTCATTCATGAATACACCAGCAGGATTTGAAATGAAGGACGGCAAAATGGTTAATGTACAACCACTTGAAGCAATGTTCAATCCTTCATTCCTAGTAAGAGCGTTCCATGTAGTAGCTACTGCAGGTATGACAATGGCATTTGTTCTAGCATCTATTGCAGCATTTAAACTATTGAAAAATAAATATAATAAAGATGCAGAATATCATAAAAAAGCTTTAAAAATGACTATGATTGTTGGATTCTTATCAACATTATTGTCAATGTTAGCGGGAGACTTATCAGCTAAATTCTTACACCAAGCGCAACCTGAGAAATTAGCGGCTTACGAGTGGCACTTTGATACGCAATCGAAAGCGGATTTAGTATTCTTCGGTGTATTAAACGAGAAGACTCAAGAAGTTGAAGGTGCTATCAAAATACCAGGCATGCTGAGTTTCTTAGCGGATAATAATGTAAACACTAAAGTAGAAGGACTCAATGATTTTCCGAAAGATGAATTACCTCCATTAATTGTCCATTACTTCTTTGATTTAATGGTAACTATGGGTGTATTATGCTTTGTTATTTCAGGTGCTTTTATTTTAACTTTAATCATTAAGAAACTACGTAAATTCGTTACGCATAAAGGTATGTTATACGCGATTCTTCTTACTGGGCCAGCTTCTATGTTAGCTATCGAATTTGGATGGTTTTTAACTGAGGTTGGGCGTCAACCATGGATAGTTAGAGGATATATGCGTGTGAGTGAAGCTGCTACGCAAGCAGGAGGAATAACATTAGTTACTATACTATTTGGATTACTCTACTTAGTATTACTCTTTACATCAGCATATGTACTCATTCGTATGTTCAAAGATAAACCTGCCCAAGATGATGTAGATAAAGTCATCGAAAAAGGAGGTCATGCTTAATGGATTACACTACAATAGGTATTACCGTACTTTGGACGTTCTTATTTTTATATATCATTGTTGCTTCAATTGACTTTGGTGCGGGTTTCTTTACTTTACACACTAAATTAACTGGAGAAGAGAAAAAGATTAACCACTTAGTTGAACGATACTTAAATCCAGTATGGGAAGTTACAAATGTATTCTTCGTGTTCTTCTTTGTTGGATTTGTAGGATTTTTCCCTGATTCAGCATTATATTTTGGTACTGTGTTGCTAGTACCTGGTTCTATTGCGCTTATTCTGATTTCTATTCGAGGAAGTTTCTACGCATTTGAACATTATGGTCAAGACACTAAATTGCCATGGATAGTTATGTATGGTTTAACAGGTTTGTTAATTCCAGCATCATTAGCAACGGTATTAACAATATCTGAAGGTGGCTATATCAATGAACGTGGTTCACATTTTGATTTAGATTGGTTCCAATTACTACTTAGTCCATTTGCTTGGTCAGTCGTCTTTTTAGCAATCATTAGTGTATTGTATATATCTTCAGGATTTTTAACATACTATGCATCGAAAGCTAAAGATGAAGTGGCATATAAATATATGAGACAATGGTTTATTTTCTGGGGACCTCCTATGATTATTATTTCACTATTTGTTTTCTTATCGTTGAGAATTCAAAATGCAGATCATTTCAATAATGCAGTACAACATTACTGGTGGATGTTTGCACTAAGCTTCATTTGTTTCATTGTAGCGGGTATTTTGAACTTCATTAAGAAATATCATGGTCTAGCATTTATAATGGTGATACTCCAAATGGCATTTGCATTTTATGGATATGGCATAAGTAAATTACCTTATTTATTATATCCATTTATTAAGGTAAGTGATTCAGGTGTTAATGATTCAATGGGATTAGCACTTGTGATTGTATTTATTTTAGGTTTACTTTTATTAGTTCCATCGTTAATATTATTATTGAGATTATTTGTATTCGATAAAGAATATGTAGAAGGTAAAAAATAACTATAATAATAGAAGGGGGCTGAGATAATGAACATCAATGTATATTAACTTTATGAAGTATAATTTACATGATGTCATTCATCTCAGCCTTTGCCTTATTTTTAAGAGATAGGGGTAGCCGTTCAATGGAGAAAGAATATGTTGTTATTGGGTTAGGTCGTTTTGGTGGAAGTATAGTAAGAGAGTTAAATGCGTTAGATATGGATGTTATGGCAATTGATAGAGACGAGGCGCGTGTTAATGAATATAGTGACATTGCAACGCACGCAGTCGTAGCAGATACGACAGATGAAGCTGTGATGAAAAGTTTAGGTATTCGTAACTTTGATCATGTTATCGTAGCAATTGGTGAAAATATACAATCTAGTACATTAACGACGCTTATACTTAAAGAATTAGGTGTTAAAAAAGTTACAGCAAAAGCTCAAAATGATTATCATGCTAAAATATTAAATAAAATTGGTGCAGATACAGTTGTCCATCCTGAGAGAGATATGGGACGTCGAATTGCGCATAATGTAGCAAGCGCTAGTGTTTTAGACTACCTTGAATTAGCAGATGAACACTCACTAGTTGAATTAAAAGCAAGTGAAAAAATGACAGGACAATCAATTATTGATTTAGATATTCGTGCGCAATTTGGGATCAATATTATTGCGATTAAACGTGGTAAAGAAATTGTTGTATCCCCAGACCCTTCGATGAACATCGAATTTGGAGATATATTGATTATGATAGGTCATGATAATGATTTAAATCGTTTTGAAAAGAAAATTGTAAGATAAAGTTTGCATCACAATTATTAAAGGACTTCGAATCATAGACATGAGATGGATTGACGATTTCGTAACTTTAATACTTGTGATGTTTTTATAATAACTAGAGGGAACGTAAGTAAAAAATATCTAGTTTTAATAATGGGATATGGAGTGATGATACAAGTAAATGAGATATGTATTAATAGCATTAGGTATATTTTTTACTGTAATAGCTTTTATAGGTGCAGTGTTACCATTATTACCGACAACACCTTTTTTAATTTTAGCGGTTATATGTTTTACGAATAGTTCCAAAAAGTTCAAAGTATGGCTTGAAAGCACTCAAATTTATAAAGATTATGTTGAGAATCTTAAAAAGTATAAAGGTTATACGATGAAAGAAAAAATAAGAATACTTATAAGTTTATATATAGTAGTTGGTTTTTCTATTTTTATGATTTCAAACTTATATATTCGAATTGGATTAGTCATTATGGTAATCATTCAAACGATTGTGTTATTTACATTTGTTAAGACATTACCAGCGAATTTTAATCAAGACAAAGGATCATCATAGTCATCGTAATCAGGAAGAGGTTGGGACATCATACCTAGCAAAAATGCCAGTAAATGAGTTTTTTATAAATTCATTTACTGGCTTCTTTATTTACAATACTTCGTATTTTTGGCTCGCTTGCCCAACGTGCTTTGCTTGTAGATTTTCATGTTGAAAATCCCTTTGCTAGGGCCCCGCACACAGCGTTATTCGTCATTCATCTTTAGAATGTCTTACATAAGTGCGTTAGCACTTATGTTCATTAATAATCAACACAAGCGTCTTGACACAATACTTTATATTTATATGTAATTTTATATTGAAATACTAAAAAATATAATATGACTCAAGTAACTCTACCAAAGGATAATAATAGTTATTCTAAAATAGACCATGATGTCACATTGATGAAAATGAAAGAAGATTGTATGAAAAATGGACAACTGTATGAACTTCAATTCAAAAACAAATAAAAAATGAATGAAGAATTATAATTGTGAATGTTTTAAAGCCCAAATTAATTGAATACTTTTAGAATCTAAAACGAAAACCACCTACAGTCAAAGGAAAATTGATGTGGCGCTTACTTTTAGATTTATGAAGGCGATTTTGAGTTTCACTCGAATGTCTGTACAAGAGATAAATAAATCCAAAAGAGAACAAGGAATTGTGCTAATGCACATAATATAAAGAAAGTAACAACTCAATGAGCTAAAAATAATCAAAAAATTATAAAAAAAGACAATTTCTATATTATTTCAATAGAAATTGTCTTAATTTACTTATCCTGGAACTTTATGTCCCGGACGCTATTACGTCATACGGAAACCATTTATTAATCTTCGTTCACTTTCATAATTACAGGTAAAATCATTGGACGACGTGCTGTTTTATCATATAAATAAGGTTGTAGTGTCTCAATGATTGACGATTTAATTTGATGCCATTGAATATTTGGATTAGCATTTAGTTTTGAAATAACATCAGTTTTAATTTTACGTTGCGCATCGTAAATTAATTGTCCAGATTCTCGCATATATACGAAACCACGAGAAATGATGTCTGGACCAGAAAGCAATTTATTAGTACTGAAATCGATACTAACGACGACTATGACTAAGCCTTCTTCAGATAATAATTTACGATCGCGGATAACGACATTACCAATATCACCAATACCACTACCATCAACTAACACATTTCCAGAAGGTATACGACCCGCTTTACGTGCTGAGTCATGTGTTAATGCAAGCACGTCACCGATATCAAAGATAAAGACATTTTCTTCTTTAACACCACAGTCAACACCAGTCTGACCATGTGCTTTAAGCATGCGATATTCACCGTGAATAGGTAAGAAGTATTTCGGTTGAATTAAGCGAAGCATTAATTGCTGATCGCCTTGTGAACCGTGACCTGATGTATGGATATTAGATATTTTGCTATGAATTACATCAGCACCAGCTTTATATAAAGCATTAATAGTGCGGTTGATACTCTTAGTATTACCTGGAATAGGTGAAGAACTGAAGACTACAGTATCATCTGGAATAATTTTAATTTGTTTATGCGTTCCATTTGCGATACGAGATAAAGCAGCCATCGGTTCACCTTGAGAACCTGTACATAAAATAAGTAATTCATGTTTAGGAATATTGTTAATTTTATTTGGCTCCACAAAAGTTTCTGGCGGTGCTTTAATGTAACCAAGCTCCATACCAATTTTGATATTATTTTCCATAGAACGACCAAATGTTACAATTTTACGATTGTATTTAATTGCAGCTTCAACCGCTTGTTGTACACGGTAAATATTAGATGCAAAGGTAGCAAATATAATACGTCCCTTACAATTACGGAAAATCTTATCAACGTTCTGTCCGACTTCTCGCTCACTTAGTGTGAAATCAGGAACTAAGGCATTAGTTGAGTCAGATAGAAGACATAGTACACCTTCTTTACCTAATTCTGCCATTTTAGCAATATTCGCTGGTTCACCTACAGGCGTGAAATCAAATTTAAAGTCACCAGTGTGAACAATTTTGCCTTCAGGTGTGTCGATAATTACACCGTAAGCTTCAGGAATACTATGTGTTGTTAGATAAAATGATATTTCAAAGTGTTTCGATTTAATGACACTATCTTCTGTAATCTCATTTAATGACGCATTACGTAACAAGTTGTGTTCATCTAGCTTATTACGTATTAGTCCTAAAGCTAATGGACCGCCATAAATAGGTACATTAATTTGCTTTAATAGGTAGGGCACACCACCTATATGGTCTTCATGTCCGTGCGTTATGAATAGACCGACAATTTTATCTTGATTTTGTTCGAGGTAAGTGTAATCAGGAATGACGTAGTCAATTCCTAGTAAATTATCATCAGGGAATTTAATTCCAGCATCTATGATGACGATTTCGTTTTTATATTCGATGGCGTAAGTGTTTTTACCGACTTCACCTAAGCCACCTAAAGCATATACACCTACTTCGTTAGAATGTAATTGCTTCATTATTGAGCATTCTCCACGTTGAAATGATCAGAATGTTCTTTTTCATATTCTAAATGTGCGCCCTCTAATTTAGTAATGAATTCGATATTATAATTGCGGTCTTTTAAATAACGTCTTACTTGTTCCTCTGTTTCACCTTCAACATAAATTGTATTTGTGTTTTCACGAACGATTACTTCGTCTTTGTTATGTTGGAAAAATACTTTAAATACTGTCATATTGGATAGTTCCTCCTAAATTTAAACATCTTAATTGATTTTATTAATCTGAAACCTCAATCAACTTGATACGTCCAGTCATATTGCGTAGGTTAATAGTAGTACTTTATCAATTTACAATTATTTGCAGATATTGATTTGTCTACGTGTTGATATTAGCGTCATGTTATAAATATCGACCTAATAGTTATGTGATTAAGCACAATATGATATGTTTCTGACTTTCAAGCGTGTATTAAGGCAAATATAAATGTCGTTCATTATTTGAAAATTAGCATTACACTATGATTTCAGTTACTGTTTATTTTACATTATGTATATAAATAAATAAAGCAGTTTATATCTGTTAAACACTTCAATTACTAGATATAAAGTCTAAATATTATTAAATAAGTAAGAATTAAATTATTGTTCACGCCGTCGATAAATAAAAAACTCAAACTACTTCCATATTTGAAAGTAGCTTGAGTAAAATAAATTTGATTAAAGTTAAACCTCAACTGAGTCTGGTAATGGTGTTAATGGATTGTCTTGATCAATATAATCATAGAACATAATACCGTTTAAATGATCGATTTCATGTTGGAAAATAATTGCAGGATAACCTTTTAATCTCAATTTAACTTCATTACCGTCAATGTCTAATGCTTTAATAGTTACTCTATAATGTCTATGAACTAATCCGGGAATATTTTCATCCACACTCAAACAACCTTCACCAGTAGGTAGATAGGCGTGTTGAACACTGTGGCTCATGATTTTAGGATTAACCAGCATATAGTCATATGATTTACCGTTTCCATCATCAGGTAAGTAAACAGCAATCATTCTTTTAGAAACATTGATTTGAGGAGCAGCTAGACCAACGCCTGAACGTAAACCATATTTTTTAGCAATGTCATCATCTTGACTGTTAATTAAAAATTGACGCATTTCTTTTAATGTATTTCTATCTTCATCAGATAACGGTAAATTTACGTCTTCCGCTTTAGCACGTAACGTAGGATGACCATCTCTGATAATATCTTTCATAGTTAACATGTCATACACCTTCCTTATAATAAAATATAACAGAAAAACGAATCATAAGTACATTATCTTATTTCATTTGATTTATAAAGCATAATTCTATATGATAACAGTCGAATGACTACGAGGAGGTTTACACTCAATGAAACTACGTAAAACAGTTGCAGTAGTAGCAGCGTCGACAGTTTTATTAGCAGGCTGTACAACAGATAAAAAAGAAGTGAAAGCATACAATGAAAATGTTCAAAAAGCGTTTGATAAAGAACAACCGATTAATAGTATTAGCAAGAAATTAAATTCTCTTGAAGAAAAGAAACAAGATTTATATAAAAAAGCGAATAGTGATAACGAGGAAACACGTAAGAAAGCTGCTGATGATATTCTTGATAATATTAAACAAAGAGAAGATACATTTGATAAAGAAATAGCAGCATTAGATGATTCTAAGAAACAATTTAATAAAGGCGAGTCACACATCAAAGAAATTAAAAGTGATGACAAGAAAAAAGAACTTAAACAATTAGATGATGCAGTTAAAAACAAATATAAAGTCCATGACAAATATGCGGATGCCTATAAGAATGTTTTAGATAAAGAAAAAGATTTATTCGAACTTATCAAACAGGATGGTATAACGCAATCTCAAGTAGATGAAAAGAATGATGCATTAAATAAAGCACAGAAGAATTTCCAAGACAAATTTAAAGAATATTCAAAAGCTATGAACACAGTAAATAAAGAAAAACAAGATGTTGATAATCTGTAGTACTTTTCGTATTGATACAGATTGAATATCGATAATGATACAGTTGGAAAAACTGTATCTTTTTTAGTAATACAGAACTTTATTAAAATATTTAACAGTACAAATAAATTGTGGTACACTATGAGAGGATAAAATGAATTTCTATTATATGGGAAAGGTATGGTGAATTGAATGGCTCCTAAGTTACAAGCCCAATTCGATGCAGTAAAAGTATTAAATGATACTCAGTCGAAATTTGAAATGGTTCAAATTTTGGATGTTGATGGTAATGTCGTAAATGAAGACTTAGTACCTGATTTAACTGATGAACAACTAGTAGAATTAATGGAAAGAATGGTGTGGACACGTATTCTTGACCAACGTTCTATTTCATTAAATAGACAAGGTCGTTTAGGTTTCTATGCGCCAACAGCTGGACAAGAAGCTTCACAATTAGCTTCACAATACGCTTTAGAAAAAGAAGACTTCATCTTACCAGGTTACCGTGACGTGCCACAAATCATTTGGCATGGTTTACCATTAACTGAAGCTTTCTTATTCTCAAGAGGACACTTCAAAGGAAATCAATTCCCTGAAGGCGTTAATGCATTCAGTCCACAAATCATTATCGGTGCACAATACATTCAAACTGCTGGTGTAGCATTCGGTATTAAAAAACGTGGTAAAAAAGCAGTAGCGATCACTTACACTGGTGACGGTGGTTCATCACAAGGTGACTTCTATGAAGGTATCAACTTTGCTTCAGCTTACAAAGCACCAGCAATTTTTGTTATCCAAAATAACAACTATGCTATTTCTACTCCACGTAGTAAACAAACAGCAGCAACTTCATTAGCTCAAAAAGCTATTGCAGTAGGTATCCCTGGTATCCAAGTTGATGGTATGGATGCATTAGCTGTATACCAAGCTACTAAAGAAGCTCGTGATCGTGCTATTAATGGTGAAGGTCCAACATTAATTGAAACTATGACTTATCGTTATGGTCCTCATACAATGGCTGGAGATGACCCAACTCGTTACAGAACTTCAGATGAAGATGAAGATTGGAAGAAAAAAGACCCATTAGTTCGTTTCAGAAAATTCTTAGAAAACAAAGGATTATGGAACGAAGATAAAGAAAATGAAGTTATTGAACGTGCTAAAGACGACATCAAGAAAGCTATCAAAGAGGCTGACAATACTCCAAAACAAACAGTTATTGACTTAATGGATATCATGTACGAAGATATGCCTCAAAACTTAGCTGAACAATATGAAATTTACAAAGAGAAGGAGTCGAAATAAGCCATGGCACAAATGACAATGGTTCAAGCGATTAACAATGCGCTTAAAACTGAATTGCAAAATGACGAAAACGTAGTAGTTTTCGGTGAAGACGTTGGTGTTAACGGTGGTGTATTCCGTGTAACTGAAGGTTTACAAAAAGAATTCGGTGAAGATCGTGTATTCGATACGCCATTAGCTGAATCTGGTATCGGTGGTTTAGCTCTTGGTTTAACTGTAGAAGGTTTCCGTCCAGTAATGGAAATCCAATTCCTTGGTTTCGTATTTGAAGTATTTGACGAAGTTGCTGGTCAAATTGCTCGTACACGTTTCCGTTCAGGTGGTTCTAAAGTAGCACCTGTTACAATCCGTGCACCATTCGGTGGTGGTGTTCATACACCTGAATTACACGCTGATAACTTAGAAGGTATTTTAGCTCAATCACCAGGTATTAAAGTAGTTATTCCTTCAGGCCCATATGATGCTAAAGGTTTATTACTATCATCAATCAGATCAAATGATCCAGTTGTATATTTAGAGCACATGAAATTATACCGTTCATTCCGTGAAGAAGTTCCAGAAGAAGAATATACAATTGACATCGGTAAAGCTAATGTGAGAAAAGAAGGTAACGACATCACATTAATCGCTTACGGTGCAATGGTTCAAGAATCTGAAAAAGCTGCTGAAGAATTAGAAAAAGAAGGTTACTCAGTAGAAGTTATTGACTTACGTACTGTACAACCTATCGACATCGATACTTTAGTTGCTTCAGTTGAAAAAACTGGTCGTGCTGTAGTAGTTCAAGAAGCACAACGTCAAGCTGGTGTTGGTGCTACAGTAGCTGCTGAATTAGCTGAACGTGCTATTCTTTCATTAGAAGCACCAATCGCTCGTGTAGCTGCTGCTGATACAGTATATCCATTTACTCAAGCTGAAAATGTTTGGTTACCAAACAAAAACGACATCGTTGAACAAGCTAAAGCTACATTAGAATTCTAATATTTTTAGCTTAACAATTAGCTAGCAATCAGACTTATAGGAAGTAAGTAAGTAACATGTTTACTTTTTACTCTATGTGTGAATAAGTAAGTGTAAACTAGAGACGTAGGGCAAAGTAATTTGATGTAGGTGTTCAAATTATTCTGTCCTTGCTCTATGTTATAAATTTATTAAATGATGAATAAGAAATCTAGGAGGACAAGAACGTGGCATTTGAATTTAGATTACCCGACATTGGTGAAGGTATCCACGAAGGTGAAATTGTAAAATGGTTTGTTAAAGCCGGAGATACAATTGAAGAAGATGATGTATTAGCAGAGGTTCAAAATGACAAATCTGTAGTTGAAATCCCATCTCCTGTTAGCGGTACTGTTGAAGAAGTTGTAGTTGACGAAGGTACTGTAGCAGTAGTAGGTGATGTTATTGTTAAAATCGACGCACCTGATGCAGAAGATATGCAATTTAAAGGTGGTCATGATGACGATGCTTCAACAGAAGAAGCACCAGCTCAAGAAGAAGCTAAAACAGAAGAAGCACCAGCAGCATCAGCTTCACAAGATGAAGAAGTAGATGAAAATAGACAAATCAAAGCTATGCCATCTGTTCGTAAATATGCTCGTGAAAAAGGCGTTAACATCAAAGCAGTAGCTGGTTCAGGTAAAAATGGTCGTATTACTAAAGAAGATATTGACAACCACTTAAATGGTGGCGGTGCGCAAGCAGCAACAGCTTCAAACGAAAGTGCAGCTGCTTCAACATCAGAAGATACTTCTGCAGTTCAAACACAATCTGTACCTGAAGGTGACTTCCCTGAAACTACAGAAAAAATCCCAGCAATGCGTAGAGCCATTGCGAAAGCAATGGTTAACTCTAAACACACTGCTCCTCACGTAACATTAATGGATGAAATTGATGTTCAAGATTTATGGGATCACCGTAAAAAATTCAAAGAAGTTGCAGCTGAACAAGGTATTAAATTAACTTTCTTACCATATGTTGTTAAAGCATTAGTTTCTGCACTTAAAAAATACCCAGCACTTAACACTTCATTCAACGAAGAAGCTGGCGAAATCGTACACAAACACTATTGGAACATTGGTATTGCTGCTGACACTGAAAGAGGTTTATTAGTACCTGTAGTTAAAAATGCAGACCGTAAATCAATCTTCCAAATTTCAGATGAAATCAACGAATTAGCTGTTAAAGCGCGTGATGGTAAATTAACATCTGACGAAATGAAAGGTGCTACATGCACAATCAGTAATATCGGTTCAGCTGGTGGACAATGGTTCACTCCAGTTATCAACCACCCAGAAGTAGCTATCTTAGGTATTGGCCGTATTGCTCAAAAACCTATCGTTAAAGACGGTGAAATCGTAGCAGCTCCAGTATTAGCTTTATCATTAAGCTTTGACCACAGACAAATTGATGGTGCAACTGGACAAAACGCTATGAATCACATTAAACGCTTATTAAATAATCCAGAATTATTATTAATGGAGGGGTAAAACATGGTAGTTGGAGATTTCCCAATTGAAACAGATACTATTGTAATCGGAGCAGGTCCTGGTGGATACGTTGCAGCAATTCGTGCAGCACAATTAGGACAAAAAGTTACTATCGTTGAGAAAGGTAACTTAGGTGGTGTATGCTTAAACGTTGGTTGTATTCCTTCTAAAGCATTATTACACGCTTCACACCGCTTTGTAGAAGCACAACACTCTGAAAACTTAGGTGTTATCGCTGAAAGCGTATCACTTAAATTTGACAAAGTTCAAGAATTCAAAAAATCAGTTGTTAACAAATTAACTGGTGGTGTTGAAGGCTTATTAAAAGGTAATAAAGTTGAAATCGTTAAAGGTGAAGCATATTTCGTTGATAATAATAGCTTACGTGTTATGGACGAAAAAAGTGCTCAAACTTATAACTTCAAACACGCTATTATCGCAACAGGTTCTAGACCAATCGAAATTCCTAACTTTGAATTCGGTAAACGTGTTATCGATTCAACAGGTGCTTTAAACTTACAAGAAGTTCCAGGTAAATTAGTCGTTGTCGGCGGTGGTTACATTGGTTCAGAACTTGGTACTGCATTTGCTAACTTCGGTTCAGACGTTACGATTTTAGAAGGCGCTAAAGAAATTCTTGGCGGATTCGAAAAACAAATGGTTCAACCAGTTAAAAAAGGCATGAAAGCTAAAGGCGTTGAAATCATTACTGAAGCAATGGCTAAAAATGCTGAAGAAACTGAAAATGGCGTTAAAGTTACTTATGAAGCTAAAGGTGAAGAAAAAACTATCGAAGCTGATTATGTATTAGTAACTGTTGGTCGTCGTCCAAATACAGACGAATTAGGTTTAGAAGAATTAGGCCTTAAATTCGCTGATCGTGGATTATTAGAAGTAGACAAACAAAGCCGTACTTCTATCGACAATATTTATGCAATTGGTGATATCGTTCCTGGTTTACCACTTGCTCATAAAGCAAGTTATGAAGCTAAAGTAGCTGCTGAAGCTATTTCTGGCCAAGCATCAGAAGTAGACTACATCGGTATGCCAGCTGTATGTTTCACTGAGCCAGAATTAGCTCAAGTTGGTTACACTGAAGCACAAGCTAAAGAAGAAGGTTTAGACTATAAAGCTTCTAAATTCCCTTATGCTGGTAATGGCCGTGCATTATCATTAGATGATACTACTGGTTTCGTTAAACTTATCACATTAAAAGAAGACGGTACTGTTATCGGTGCACAAATTGCTGGTAATGGCGCTTCAGACATTATCTCTGAATTAGGTTTAGCTATTGAAGCTGGTATGAATGCTGAAGATATCGCATTAACTGTACACGCTCACCCAACATTAGGTGAAATGTCTATGGAAGCTGCTGAAAAAGCAATTGGATTACCAATCCACACTATGTAATAATTAATGATTAGTCGAATAGATTAATTTCATAAATTGAATAACTGTATTATAGTTATTTAACAGTCAACAGGGGTGCAACTCAAGTTCATATTTGAACTTGGTTTCATCCCTTTTTTTAATATTTTCTAGCTGTAATGGGTATAAGATTAATAACGGCTAAAATAATAAAAAGGAGGGTTTAGATGGAGTATCAATATCCGCTAGATTTAGATTGGACTAACGAAGAAATGGTCGATGTGATTGCCTTTTTCAATAAAATTGAAAGCTATTATGAAAAAACGGTCAATGGTCAAGACTTAATGCAGCATTATAAACGTTTTAAAGAAATCGTTCCTGGTAAAGCAGAGGAAAAGCAATTATTTAAAGAATTTGAAGAAAAGAGTAGTTATAACAGCTACAAAGTCATACAAGAAGTGAAAAATAATCCTGATCAAACGTCGTTTAGCGCTAATTAACTTAGCGATGTTCTATGTGAACTATCAAAACTTATAAAGTCTATTAGATTAATTTATATTTAATTTCAAAAAACTATTGAAGTCAAAGCTATATTTTGATACTTTTATTAAGCATTAAACAAAATGTTTAATATTAGTAAACAAGGTATAGCTTTTTTTAAGGTGATTAACAATGCAAATTGGCAATAAATTACGTAATTTAAGACGTATAAAGAATTTAACACAAGAAGAGTTAGCAGAACGTACAGATTTGTCCAAGGGATATATCTCTCAAATTGAAAGTCAGCATGCTTCTCCTAGCATGGAAACCTTTTTAAATATTTTAGAGGTGTTAGGTACATCTCCAAGTGATTTTTTTAAAGAAAAATCAAAAGAAAAAGTGCTTTACACGAGAGATGAGCGCACAGTTTATGATGAATATGATAGAGGATATGTTCTTAATTGGTTAGTAATGAAATCAAATGAATTTGAAATGGAACCGCTCATATTATCATTGAAACCAGGTGCATCCTATAAACATTTTGATCCATCTGAATCAGACACATTTATATATTGTTTAAAAGGATGTGTAACGCTGACTTTAGGAAAGTCACGATACCAGGCTAATGAAGAGGATGTTTTATACTTTAGGGCTGATGAAATTCATCAATTACATAATGAAACATCAGAAGAAATAGAAATTTTGATTGTTGCGACAGCATCATATTTATAAGGGAGGAGAATAGTAATGGAGCCATTGTTATCATTTAAAGGTGTGACAAAAGGTTTTGACGATGTAACAATATTGAACAAAATGGATTTAGAGATAGAATCAGGTCATTTCTACACATTACTAGGTCCTTCAGGTTGCGGGAAAACAACGATATTGAAGCTTATAGCTGGATTTGAACAACCAGATGATGGAGATATTATCTATTTAAATAAATCGATAGGTGATTTGCCTGCGAATAAGAGAAAGGTAAATACTGTTTTCCAAGATTATGCTTTATTTCCACATTTAAATGTTTACGATAATATAGCTTTTGGATTAAAGTTAAAAAAATATTCTAAAAAAGATATCGATAAAAAAGTAAAAGATGCATTAAGACTTGTGAAGTTATCAGGATATGAACAACGTAACATCAATGAAATGAGTGGCGGTCAGAAGCAACGTGTGGCAATTGCAAGAGCCATTGTCAATGAACCTGAAATATTATTATTGGATGAATCATTATCCGCTTTAGATTTAAAATTAAGAACAGAGATGCAATATGAATTACGTGAACTACAAAAGCGCCTAGGAATAACATTCATATTTGTAACGCACGATCAAGAAGAGGCGTTGGCTTTAAGTGATTATATCTTTGTTATGAAAGATGGTAAAATCCAACAATTTGGTACACCAACAGATATTTATGATGAGCCGGTCAACCGTTTTGTTGCCGATTTTATAGGTGAATCTAATATCGTTGAAGGTAAAATGGTAGAGGATTTTGTAGTGAATATCTATGGTCAAGACTTTGAATGTGTAGACGCGGGAATACCCTCTGGGAAGAAGGTAGAAGTTGTCATCAGACCTGAGGATATTTCATTAATAGCATCGGACAAAGGGTTATTTAAAGCCACTGTAGACTCAATGTTATTCAGAGGCGTACATTATGAAATTTGTTGCATTGATCGAAAAGGGTATGAGTGGGTAATACAAACAACTAAAAAAGCTGAAGTCGGAAGCGAAGTTGGCCTTTATTTTGACCCGGAAGCAATTCATATTATGGTTCCTGGTGAAACAGAAGAAGAGTTTGATAAACGTATTGAAAGTTACGAGGCGTTAGACAATGCGTAATATTAATAAAGTGCTCATCATTCCATATTTATTATGGATGCTATTATTCATTATCATACCAGTTATTCTACTCGTATATTTCTCATTTACCGATCTAAATGGTCATTTTAGTTTTACCAATTATGAACAAATATTATCATTGAAATATTTAAAGATGATGTGGGATTCAATTTTTTATGCAGCGCTTATTACAATAATTACTTTGTTAATTAGTTATCCCGCTGCTTACTTTATCCGTGCATCAAAAAATCAAAATATGTGGTTGCTCATTTTAATTATTCCTACGTGGATAAATCTTTTACTAAAAACATATGCGTTTATTGGCATATTAAGTCATGAAGGTTTGATTAATAAATTTCTTAATTTTATTCATTTACCGGCAGCTAATCTTTTATTTACGCCAGGCGCATTTTTATTAGTAGCAAGTTATATTTATATACCATTTATGATTCTACCGATATTTAATAGTATGAAAGCAATTCCTAATAATTTGTTACAAGCTTCAAGTGATTTGGGAGCTAGTCCTTTTACAACTTTTAGAAAAGTAATCGTACCTTTGACTAAAGAAGGTGTCATGACAGGCATTCAAGTAACCTTTATCCCAGCATTATCATTATTCATGATTACACGATTGATTGCGGGTAATAAAGTAATTAATATTGGTACATCAATTGAAGAACAATTTCTAGTGATTCAAAATTATGGTATGGGTTCTACAATTGCTATTTTCTTAATTGTATTTATGGCGTTTATTTTAATTATTACTAAATCAAAATCAACGGACGAAAGAAGGTGAATTAAATGAAGTGGTATGGAAAATTATATATTGGCATCCTATTAGTGATATTATATGTTCCGATATTTTTCCTTATGTTTTATTCATTTAATTCAGCGGGAAATATGATTCATTTTGAACATTTCACTCTAGAGCATTATCAAAGTCTGTTTCAAAATGACCGTTTAATGTCTGTTATTTTTAATACAATAGCAGTTGCACTATTAGCGGCAGCGATTTCAACTATTATAGGAACCTTTGGTGCTATTTCGTTATATTACTTAAGAAATAAAAAATTCAAAGTAACTTTGTTAACACTTAATAATGTACTAATGGTTTCCTCAGATGTAGTGATAGGTGCTTCATTTTTAATTATGTTTACAGCAGTTGGACATATAACTGGGTTAGGTTTAGGCTTTGGAACGGTGCTTGCATCTCATATTGCATTCTGTATTCCAATTGTTGTTATCGTAGTGTTACCACAACTTTATGAAATGAATAACAATATATTGAATGCTGCACGCGATTTAGGCGCATCAGAATCACAAATACTTGGACGTGTATTGATTCCAAACTTAATGCCTTCCATTATTGGTGGTTTTTTTATGGCTTTAACGTATTCATTAGATGATTTTACAGTAAGTTTCTTCGTGACGGGTAACGGATTTAGTGTACTGTCTGTCGAAGTCTATGCTATGTCACGTAAAGGAATTAGTATGGAAATTAATGCCATTTCAACGATTTTATTCGCTGCTATCGTATTAGGAATTGTTGGCTATTATGCAATACAACGTTCAGTGAAAAAACGACATTTAGCTAAGCGAGGTGTACAACAGTGAAGCAATTTTTACAACTTATATTGGGTGCCATTGTTGTCGGTTTAATTTGCTTAGGTATTAGTCACTGGTTTAAATCGCAGGATAATACGAGTACTGGTGAAAAGATTTATGTATATAATTGGGGCGAATATATTGACCCAGATTTAATTAAACAATTTGAGAAAGAAACGGGCATTCAAGTTGTATATGAAACGTTTGATTCGAATGAAGCGATGGAAGCTAAAATTCGAAATGGTGGAACGCATTATGATGTGGCTTTTCCAAGTGAATATACGGTTCAAAAATTGAAACGTGAAAATTTACTAGAACCACTTGACCATAGTAAGGTTCCCAATATTAAAAATTTAGATCCTAATTATATGAATATGTCATACGATAGAAATAATAAATATTCACTACCTTATTTCTTTGGAACAGTGGGTATTTTATATAATAAGCAAGCCTATCCAAATGAAGACTTTAGTAGCTGGCGTACTTTATACCAACCCAAATATAAAAATGATGTTCTATTAGTGGATGGTGCACGTGAAATTATGGGATTAGCTTTAAATAAATTAGGCTATAGTTTAAATGATACTAATCCCAATCATTTAAAAGAAGCGGAGAAGGATTTACACCATCTGGCACCTCAAGTTCGTGGTGTTGTTGGAGACGAGGTTACAATGATGCTTGAACAAAATGAAGGAAATATCGCAGTCGTTTGGAGTGGTGTTGCAGCTCCACTAGTGCAAAATAGTGACAAATATAATTATGTGATTCCGAAAGAGGGATCTAATCTATGGTTTGATAACATGGTTATTCCTAAGACAGCGCAAAACAAAGAAGGTGCTTATAAATTTATGAATTTCCTTCTTGAAGCTAAAAATAACAAACAGAATACAGAGTGGGTAGGATACGCTACACCAAATAAAGCTGCACGTCAGTTATTACCTAAAGAAGTAAGAGATGATCATCGTTTCTATCCAACGCAAAAAGAGCAAGCGCGATTAGAAGTTTATAAAGATTTAGGACCTAAAACATTAGGAGAATATAACGAAAGTTTCTTAAACTTTAAAATGTCTTTAAAATAGACTATAAATAGTAGTTATTTTATAATGAATTAGATATAATTATTTGATAAGTTATATAAGGAGTTGTAATACATGTCAGGAGAACGTTACACGCAAATCAAACGGCCTGTGAGTCGTCTGACTGAAAAACTTTTAGGTTGGTTTAGTTGGATTTTCTTACTTATATTGACGGTTATTACAATGTTTATTGCACTCGTGTCATTTAGTAATGATACATCAATTCAAAATCTTGAAAACTCAATGAATAATAATGAACTAATTCAGCAGATTTTAACAAATAATAGTTTAAATACCACACAATTTGTGATTTGGTTACAAAATGGTGTATGGGCAATTATTGTTTATTTCATAGTATGTTTGCTTATTTCATTTTTAGCGTTAATATCTATGAATATGAGAATACTTTCTGGATTCTTATTCTTAATTGCCTCAATTATTACATTGCCATTGGTATTATTATTCGTAACATTAATTATTCCTATTTTCTTCTTTATCATTGCAATCATGATGTTTGCACGGAAGAGTAAGGTTGAAACAGTACCTATGTACGGTCCATCACAAGGCTATGAACCGCATTACTATCCTAGAGATGAATATAATGATTATGATGATCGTTATTATGGATCAAATAGAAATATTAATGACGACTATGGTTACGATAATCATAACCAGTATGACGATTATGAACAAGACGATGTGGAACCACCACATAAAACTAAAAAATCAGACCGTCGTACACGTCGTAAAAAACCATATTACAATGATGATATCGATAATAATTATCGAGATAACAACTTTGATGACACAACACATCGTAATGATGCTGAGCAAGATTTAGCAACTGACACTGAGGAAGATAAATATAATCAATATCCAAAACGTGCACTCACTGATGAGTACCACACAGATGCTAATGAGAATGAAGCAACTGGCGTACTTTCAAGACAGGCTAAATACAATCAGAAATCGAATAAACAATCTCAGTACGATAACAACATTGATCAAGATTCAAATGATTTTGCTGAAAATGTGGTTGATTCAGAGCCGAAAATTGATAAAAAAGAAGAAAAAGCGCAACGTAAAAGAGAAAAGGCTGAACTTAAAGCCAAGAAAAAAGAAAAACGTAAAGCTTATAATCAACGTATGAAAGAGCGTCGCAAAAATCAACCAAGTGCAGTTAGTCAACGACGTATGAATTATGAAGAACGTAAACAAATATTGAATAAAGATGATATTGAATCAGATAAAGAATCAAATAACAACGAAGATAATAAAGATTAATATCTCCTTAAAACGGTTAAGTCATTTATGGCTTAACCGTTTTATATATATATCTATGTATAAATTATTAAGTTAGTCGCAAATAAATTATAATTTTAGTATGATTTAATTAAATACTTCAATATTGGAGGTGTAGTGTGTGAATCGAAAGGTAGAATTAATTCTTGGCTGGATTGCTTGTGGTTTAAGTATGATGTATTTGATTATGTCATTAATATCATATTTTACGGTAAGACAAAATAGTAATACGGAACAATACCAGCAAATGTTAAAACAATTTGGTAATCAGGATGTGAAGGTTACGCCTGAAATGATAAACTTTGCAATGACTTTTTCTATGGGAACACTTATTTTCTCAACACTTTTAGGCATTATTGGAATGTCTATCATTAAAGGACGACCTATATTAGCTGGTTCGCTACTTATTGTTGCAGCGTTAGTAGGTATATTCAATATGAGTTTAATTGCAGGCGTGCTATGGATTGTTGTAGCAATAATGCTATTTGTTAAAAAAGATCCAAATCAACCTAACAAAAAGCCAAAATCAGTCAAGCCATCAATGGATGATTGGCAATCTGAAAGGGCTTATAATGATCGTAAGAAAGATGATCCCTATATTTATTAAAATATAGAGTGAAAATAGATGTGCAAAGGAAATAATGCCTAGCTAAATTGAGGTTGGGACAAAAATAATATAATGAAGCTATTTGGCAAATTCGCAGTAGCTGACTGAACTGAGAAGACGCTTAATTCAAGCTTTTCTCAGTTCTAGTCACCCTTGCGGAGGTGGGCGGGACCCCAACACAAAAAATCACGAAAGTGATTTTACAAGCTAAGCAAGTTGGGGTTCGGGGCCCCAGCAAAGAGAATTTCATAAAGAAATTCTACAAGCAAAGCAATCTGGGAGTGGACAACGAATTTAAAAAGAATTCTGTTCCACTCCCTTCTTCATTTTGCCGTTTAATTTTATAATTCTTTAAATGTTTCTATAATCAGATAAATATTTAGGAAGCTTAGTATAATGATTAAACTCCAAGCACATATATTTACCCATTTTTTATTTTGAAATGGTCCCATTAATGTTTGATTACTAGTGGCTAATTGTAACGGTATTAATGAGAAGGGTAATGCAATACTTAAGAAGACTTGAGAAAATACGAGCAATTGCTCCATTTTAGATTCGTTACCCCGAAAAATAATAAGACATACTAAAACAGGTATGACGGCTAAACTTCTTGTGATTAGTCGTCTCATCCAATTTGGAATGGATAATTTTAAGAAACCTTCCATCACTATTTGACCTGCAAGTGTACCTGTAATAGTTGAATTTTGACCAGAAGCTAACAATGCTACTGCGAATAAAGTGCTCATAATACTCCCCATCACAACACCTAAGACAGGTTGCGTTCTTAATGCGTGATATAAATCATAAAAGCCACCTAAATTATTCGAATTGACACCATAAAATAGGGCAGCGCCAAGAACGAGTAATAAACAGTTCACAATAAATGCGATACTTAATTGTATATTAGAATCAATCGTTGCATATTTAATCGCTTGGGCTTTATCAGTAAGGCTGTGACGATTATACTTTCGGGATTGCACGATTGATGAATGCAAATATAAATTATGAGGCATAATCGTAGCGCCAATAATACCTAATGCAATATACAGAATATTATGATTAGTAATAATTTGATGATGAGGAATAAAGCCATTAAGTATTTCAATTGTATTCGGTGATGAGATGAAGACTTCAAATACAAAAATCATAAGTACAGTAAAAATTAATGTACCGACGATTGCTTCAATCTTACGAAAGCCAAACTTCATTATAAAAAGTAACAAAAATACATCCAAAACTGTAATCAATGCGCCGATGATTAAAGGTATATCGAAAAGTAAATCTAAAGCGATAGCACTTCCAATTACTTCGGCAATATCAGTCGCAATGATTGCAAGCTCAGCGATAATCCAAAATATAATTGCAGTCGGTTTATTTAAATAATGACGTGTCATTTGTGCCAAATCTTTATCAGTTGCAATACCTAAGCGAACAGTCATACTTTGTAATAACATTGCTGATAAACTTGAAATCAAAATGATAAATAATAAGGTATAACCAAATTGTGCGCCACCTTGCATTGATGTAATCCAATTTCCTGGATCCATATAGCCTACTGCTACAAGTAAGCCTGGACCAAGAAATGCTAAAAACTTTTGACTCGTACGTTGTGTACCATTAAATTCGATTGTGCTATTAATTTCATCTAAACTACGTTGTTCATTGTTGTCTTTTATACCCATGATAAAACTCCTTCAAACTATATGTTTTATAATAATCCAACTTTATTTTTAGGTCAACCTAATAAATTCGAAGTAAAAAATTAAGGGAGTGGGTTAGAACGCTTATCACATTCGTATTCCCACTCCAAAGTTATTTGGATTATTAAATTGCTTCATAAAATGTTTTTTTAGTTTCTGCCAGTACGGATGACGAATGTTGAGAAGAGCAATTATTTAAGCGTCTTCTCAATTCAGTCAGCTACTGCGTCTGTGCTACGTAGCTCACTTATTACATACGCTTATATCATAATGACAACAATTAAAATAGCGTTAAACTTTGAGGTTATTCGTAGAATTTTAAAAATTCATCAAATGTTTCTTTAACGAAAGCTAAAAATGCCTTATCCGATTTTAATTCAGCATCATTAGGGGAGAGTGTACGTGCAACAAAAAATTCTCCCTTTTTAACATGTTTCACACGATCAATCGCTTGGTGTAATTCATCATCACTTAAATCTTTAATGTAAGATTTTTCAGGTTTCATATGATCTAAACTTACTTGATAATCTTCAGGTAAATGTTTAAGCGTATCAAAGTGTTTATCAAATACTTTCACACGTTCAGCTTTATCTTTACCTTCATGCATAACGCCAAACATTAAAAATAAATGGTCTTTAAATAAACCAATTTGGAAATGAGGTAGCATCTTATATCCACGTTTATTAGGAGCAAAAGCAACCCACGTATCTACAGGTGGGTTTACAATTCTACGTGCATGTTTTGCAACATGAGCATAAAAGGTTTCTCCAGTTTGAGAGGTGAAATATTCACTAAAATAATCCCCTAATTGATGAAGTTGTGGACGTACGTACTCATTTAATGCTTCCATTCGAGCATCTAAGCCTTCAACTTCAAACGCTTTGAAATCTTTAGGTTTAAATGTATATTGTGTCATTAGCGTTGCTCCTTTTCAGAAAATAATTTACCGTTATTGTAGCACAGATTGACTGAATCTATCCAAATGCTGAATTGAGATTATTTGCGTTTAAACTCATTATAATAAGGTATACAAAGATGTGTAGATTATATTGACTAAAATTCTGTATAATAGGAAACAACAGGAGATGATGATATGTCACTATACGAATTTGCTCAAGGTTTGATATTAGAAGCGGGTAATAAAGTAAGATTTATGATGAAAGAAGAACTGAGTATTGAAACGAAGTCAAACCCGAATGATCTAGTTACGAATGTGGATAAAGCAACTGAGAATTATATTTATGATGCCATACTAAGAAATTATCCTGATCATCGTGTAATTGGTGAAGAAGGACATGGTCATAATATGGAAGACGTCAAAGGTGTAGTATGGGTTGTCGATCCAATTGACGGAACGCTCAATTTTGTTCACCAGCAAGAAGGCTTTGCGATATCAATAGGTATTTATCGTGATGGTAAGCCATATGCTGGATTAGTCTATGACGTGATGAAAGATGTCCTCTATCATGCGAAAGTGGGCGAGGGTGCATTTGAGAATAAGCATGAATTAAAACCATTAAATGATACGCATTTAAAGCAAAGCTTAATAGGTATTAATCCCAATTGGATTACCAAACCTAAAATGGGACCAATTTTTTCAGAAATTGTAAATCAAGCAAGAAGTTGTAGAGCATTTGGAAGTGCAGCTTTAGAAATTATAAGTGTTGCTAAGGGACAATTGGCTGCATATATTACGCCAAGGTTGCAACCTTGGGATTTTGCAGGTGGCTTAATTGTTTTAAATGAAGTTGGTGGCGTTGGAAGTAATTTATTAGGTGAACCACTGACAATAGAAAGTGCTAATTCTGTTCTAGTTGGAAATAAGACGACGCATAATGAAATTTTGGTTGATTATTTAAATCCGAATAACGCCGTTTTAACAGAATTGCATCAACGTTTCAAAAAATAAAAAATGTCTCGGTCAGTCAACTTTGAAAGATGTGCATCTTCCAAATAGTATTACCGAGACATTTTTATTATATTAAAGCCAGTCATTTTCACGGTACTTCTTTTTAAGCGTGAAACCAGCGCCAAAAGTTGCAATGAAAAGTATAAATGTTAAAATCATCATTGGAATACTACCAGCACCAACGCTGAAACTAAAAAGCACTAAAAATATTACTGCTATAATGGATAGCAACCAAAATATACCTTTAGACTTAGGTTTTTCCATCCCATACCCCACCTTTTTGTTATCTTTTACTAATAATATGATATAATAAAAAAGTTGTAATTAAAAGTGGGAGTTTACTCGAGAAAGGAATAATAAAATGACTAATAGAAGAGAAGATGTACGTAATATTGCAATCATTGCGCACGTTGACCATGGTAAAACTACATTAGTAGATGAATTACTTAAACAATCTGGTATTTTCAGAGAGAACGAACATGTTGACGAAAGAGCAATGGACTCTAATGATTTAGAAAGAGAACGTGGTATTACAATTCTTGCTAAAAATACTGCGATTGACTATAAAGGTACAAGAATAAACATCTTAGATACACCTGGACATGCTGACTTTGGTGGCGAAGTAGAACGTATTATGAAAATGGTAGACGGTGTTGTACTTGTTGTCGATGCTTATGAAGGTACAATGCCTCAAACACGTTTTGTGCTTAAAAAAGCACTAGAACAAGACTTAAAACCTGTTGTGGTTGTAAATAAAATTGATAAACCATCAGCAAGACCTGAAGGCGTAGTGGATGAAGTATTAGATTTATTCATCGAGTTAGAAGCAAATGATGAACAATTAGATTTCCCAGTAGTATATGCATCTGCTGTAAATGGTACTGCTAGTCTTGATTCAGAAAAACAAGATGAAAACATGCAGTCTTTATATGAAACAATTATTGATTATGTACCTGCACCAATCGACAATCATGATGAACCGTTACAATTCCAAGTCGCATTATTGGATTATAATGACTACGTAGGACGTATTGGTATCGGACGTGTATTCAGAGGTAAAATGCGCGTAGGTGACAACGTATCGCTTATTAAATTAGATGGTACTGTTAAGAATTTCCGTGTCACTAAAATCTTTGGTTACTTTGGCTTGAAACGTGAAGAAATCGAAGAAGCACAAGCGGGTGATTTAATTGCGGTTTCAGGAATGGAAGATATTAACGTCGGAGAAACAGTGACACCAACTGATCATCAAGAAGCATTACCTGTGTTACGTATTGATGAACCAACACTTGAAATGACATTCAAAGTAAATAATTCACCATTTGCTGGACGCGAAGGTGACTATGTTACTGCACGTCAAATCCAAGAACGTTTAGATCAACAACTTGAAACAGACGTTTCATTAAAAGTAACACCAACTGACTCTCCAGACACATGGGTCGTTGCAGGACGTGGTGAATTACATTTATCTATCTTGATTGAGAATATGAGACGTGAAGGATTTGAACTTCAAGTATCTAAACCTCAAGTTATTTTACGTGAAATTGATGGTGTTCTAAGTGAACCATTTGAACGCGTTCAATGTGAAGTACCTTCTGAAAATGCGGGATCAGTCATTGAATCTCTAGGTGCACGTAAAGGTGAAATGTTAGATATGTCAACAACTGATAATGGGTTAACACGACTTATCTTTATGGTACCAGCACGTGGTATGATTGGTTATACAACTGAATTTATGTCTATGACACGTGGATATGGTATTATTAACCATACTTTCGAAGAATTTAGACCTCGTGTTAAAGCACAAATTGGTGGTCGTCGTAATGGTGCATTAATTTCTATGGACCAAGGTCAAGCAACAGCATATGCGATCATCAACTTAGAAGATCGTGGTGTAAACTTCATGGAACCAGGTACGGAAGTGTATGAAGGTATGATTGTTGGTGAACATAACCGTGAAAATGATTTAACAGTAAACATTACTAAAGCAAAACATCAAACAAACGTACGTTCAGCTACTAAAGACCAAACACAAACAATGAATCGTCCAAGAATACTTACACTTGAAGAAGCGTTAGAATATATTAATGATGATGAATTAGTTGAAGTAACGCCTCAAAGTATTCGTCTAAGAAAGAAAATTTTAAATAAATCATTACGTGAAAAAGAAGCTAAACGTGTGAAACAAATGATGCAAGAAGAATAAGCATCGTTGAAATCTAAATTGTAATTTAGAATATTTTATGCAAAAACCAGTAAATGTGTGCTAAGCATCATTTACTGGTTTTTTAGTTTGTGTATTTTAAATGTAATTAAGTGGAATAATGTGATATGAAATAAGCCAGTAAACGAAGGTAAACACTACCGTTTGCTGGCTAATTATGTGAAATATAAAAGTTTTAATCAATTATAAATAATTACAATCCATCATTTGGATTAAAATTTACTGTGTGGTGTGTATTCAGACGTTGCTTTGGTCTATCTAGGCGACTTTTACAATCATCACACATAAATGTTCTGATTGGGTTATTGCGAAGTCGTTTGGCTTCAACCGTATGTTCATCAATTAAAACCTTCGTATCACAAATTATACATTGTACTTCACGCAAATTAGATCACCTCTATATGCGTAACATATTTAAATTCATACGTGTAATCTTTTTCATCTGGGTTATAAACAAAGCTATCTACAGCGTTATCATCATACATTCGTTTACCGTCTTTCGCAAATTGGAAGAACAGATAAGGTAACAAGTCAATTGGAACTTCAATAGCATCATTTTCATTAAATAATTTAATTGCAGTCGCATTATCTTGCGGTTCTGCATTCTTGAAGAAAGGTGTCATATTGATAGCGAAAGAATCTTCTAATACAGAACGTTTACGATATTTTATTTCTGAATTTAAAGTTGGAGGATTCGTTTGTCCTTCAAGAATGGCTCTGTTCCATTCACGATTATCTTCAAATTTAATAGGTTTTGTTCCTTCAAACACACCGCTTTCAATATCTTCGATCTTTACTTTTCTATCATCGAATATCCAAGTTGTACTATCTAAAGTGATAGGGAACTTGACTAAGCCTTTGATTTGAATCATTTTTTGCCCACTCCCTAATTTCGTTCTAGTCATTATTTTATCACAATTAAATTCATGTATTCACTGAATAAACTTGCTTTTTAAAAAGTAGTAAGATAAACTTTTGATATGAAGATATTTAATGATAGGGGGAGTATGTGATGCCGAAGCAAACGAAAATGAGTAACGTGGCTTATGAGCAATTAAATCAAGATGCTGATAGAATCTTACATTTAATTAAAGTTCAAATGGATAATTTAACTTTACCTTCGTGCCCGTTATATGAAGAAGTTCTCGACACACAAATGTTTGGTTTACAAAAAGAAGTTGACTTTGCGGTTAAACTTGGTTTAGTCAATAAAGAAGACGGCAAAAATTTAATGCTACGTTTAGAAAAAGAATTATCTAAACTTCATGAAGCATTTACTAATGTAAAATAACTATCGATGCGGGGGTGGGACGACGAATTTAAAAAGAATTCGGTCCCACTCCCATTTTATGTTTTAAGCGCTTTATCAAATTGAAGGTTGAAATAGTAGGTTAATTAGATGCATCTCTAATCAGTTTATATTTGTTAAATAATGTGCACAAAGTATATAATAGTTTAGACAGAAATTATGTTTAAATGTAATAGTATTGACCATAGTTTTAAAAATCTAGAATTGGATGATCATTTTTATGAGTAATTTAAAAAATATATTTCGGTACATAGGTAGAACTGCTAAGTTCATCGATTATCCATTATTAATTACATACGTTATTTTGTGTCTCTTTGGTTTGATTATGGTATATAGTGCAAGTATGGTTGCGGCAACTAAAGGGACGTTAACAGGTGGACTTGAAGTATCTGGTACGTATTTCTACAATAGACAGCTTATATACGTTATTATGAGTTTTATTGTCGTATTCTTTATCGCTTTTATGTTGAATATTAAAATATTACAACAAGCGAAAACACAGAAGTGGATCATGATAATCATCTTCGTGTTACTATTTTTAACACTTATTGTAGGTAAAAATATTAACGGTTCTAAGAGTTGGATAAATCTTGGATTTATGAACTTACAAGCATCAGAATTGTTGAAAATTGCATTCATATTATATATTTCATATGTGATCAGTCGAAAATTACCACAAGTAAGAGAGAAAATTAAAGTTATAACTGCGCCACTTGTGTTGATAGTTGTATGTCTATTTTTAGTATTATTACAGGGTGATATTGGACAGACATTGCTCATCATGATAATCATTGTATCTATGTTTATTTTTGCTGGCATTGGTGTTCAGAAAATAGTCAAAGGACCCGTCTTACTTATCGCTGGTAGTTTCGTTGGTATTGCTATACTCTTTGTAGCAAGTGGTATGATGCCACACTATTTGAAAGCCCGTTTTAGTACACTAATGAACCCATTCAGTTCTGAAGCTGGTACAGGTTACCATTTGACCAATTCATTAATGGCAATAGGTAATGGTGGTTTATTTGGACGCGGATTAGGTAATGGCATTATGAAACTTGGCTATTTGCCAGAGGCACATACTGACTTTATTTTCGCAGTCATTTGTGAAGAACTTGGTTTAGTAGGTGGATTATTTGTAATTTGCTTATTATTCTTTATCGTTTATCGCGCTTTCGTATTAGCTACTAAAACGCCATCTTATTTTTATAAATTAATTTGTGTAGGTGTTGCAAGTTATATCGGAAGTCAGACGTTTGTCAATTTAGGTGGTATTTCAGCAACTATCCCATTAACGGGTGTTCCATTACCATTCATAAGTTTTGGGGGTTCATCAATGTTAAGTTTAAGTATTGCAATGGGTCTATTATTGCTAGTTGCCAAACAAATCAAAATGGACGAAAAACGATCACAAAAAGCTAAAAAACAAAAAATTGGTTTAACTAGATAAAGTGAATAATATAAACGTTACCTTTACATGAACATAGAATTAGAGTTCATGTAAAGGTTTTTTACATTTTTATGAAAAATATTATAAAACGTCGATGTCGGTGGAGTATTATCTATTAAAGTGATAATATAAAGTTATGACTAATGATAATTTTTCCTGATGATACTCTGAACATACGTTTTAGAAAAGGGTATATATGCAATACCTATTTTCAAGCGTTATAAGTACTTTACTATTTTTATAACTCACATTTCATAAATAAAGATAGCTTTATTATTTGAGTTAGTATAAAATTTTATTATCTAATTAGTTAGAATATTCAAACTTTAAAAGGGGAGTGCCTTTTTTGAAACATATAAAAAAATTATTAGTAGCAAACCGTGGCGAAATTGCAATCAGAATATTTAGGGCAGCAACAGAATTAAATATTAAAACCGTGGCAATTTATTCGAACGAAGATAAAAATGCTTTACATAGATATAAAGCTGACGAATCTTATTTAGTGGGCAAAGATTTGGGTCCAGCTGAGAGTTATTTGAACATTGAACGTATCATCGATGTGGCGAAACGAGCTGGTGTGGATGCAATTCATCCTGGTTATGGCTTCTTAAGTGAGAATGAACAATTTGCACATCGTTGTGAAGAAGAAGGTATTAAATTTATTGGTCCGCACTTAGAACATTTGGATATGTTTGGGGATAAAGTTAAAGCGAGAACGACTGCGATTAAAGCTAACTTACCAGTCATTCCTGGTACTGATGGACCAATTGAAAGTTTCGAAGCGGCCAAAGCATTTGCTAAAGATGCTGGTTTTCCTTTAATGATTAAAGCCACTAGTGGTGGCGGTGGTAAAGGGATGCGTATTGTTCGTGAAGAAAGAGAATTGGAAGATGCGTTTCACCGTGCCAAATCTGAAGCGGAAAAATCTTTTGGGAACAGTGACGTTTATATTGAAAGATACATAGACAATCCGAAACATATAGAAGTACAAATTATTGGTGATGAATATGGTAATATTGTGCATTTGTATGAACGTGATTGTTCGGTACAACGTCGTCATCAGAAAGTTGTAGAAGTAGCTCCTTCAGTAGGATTATCTCATGATTTAAAAGAACGAATTTGTGATGCGGCACTACAATTGATGAATAATATCAAATATGTGAATGCGGGTACTGTAGAATTCTTAGTATCAGGGGACGAGTTCTTCTTTATCGAAGTTAATCCTCGTGTACAAGTAGAGCATACAATAACTGAGATGATTACAGGTATAGATATTGTTAAAACTCAAATTCTAGTTGCTGATGGTGCTAATTTGTTTGATGAACGTATTTCTATGCCTCAACAAGAAGACATTCAATCATTAGGTTATGCCATTCAATGTCGTATTACGACTGAGGATCCAACCAATGATTTTATGCCAGATTCAGGTACAATTATCGCGTACCGTTCAAGTGGCGGCTTTGGTGTACGATTAGATGCTGGAGATGGCTTCCAAGGTGCAGAGATATCTCCGTATTACGACTCATTGCTAGTTAAATTATCGACACACGCGGTTACGTTTAAACAAGCTGAAGAAAAGATGGAACGTTCTCTTCGCGAGATGCGTATCCGTGGTGTGAAAACGAATATTCCGTTTCTAATTAATGTGATGCGAAATGATCAATTCCGAAGTGGAGATTATACAACTAAATTTATCGAACAAACGCCTGAATTATTTAATATTGCACCTACACTTGACCGTGGTACTAAAACGCTTGAATATATCGGTAATGTCACAATTAATGGTTTCCCAAATGTTGAAAAGAGACCTAAACCTGATTATGAATCAACAACGATACCTCAAGTGTCTCACAGAAAAATTAATTCATTGAATGGTACAAAGCAGTTACTTGATAACGAAGGACCGAGAGCAGTTGCGAATTGGGTTCGTGAACAAAAAGATGTATTGGTAACTGATACTACATTTCGTGATGCACATCAATCGCTTTTAGCAACAAGAGTACGTACTAAAGATATGATGAATATTGCCTCTAAAACAGCTGAAGTATTTAAAGATAGTTTCTCTTTAGAAATGTGGGGAGGCGCAACATTTGATGTCGCATATAACTTTTTAAAGGAAAATCCATGGGAACGACTTGAAAGATTACGTAAAGCCATTCCAAATATTTTGTTCCAAATGTTATTACGCGCTTCAAATGCAGTCGGTTATAAAAACTATGCCGATAATGTAATTGAAAAGTTTGTAAAAGAAAGTGCAAATGCAGGCGTAGATGTCTTTCGAATTTTCGATTCATTAAACTGGGTCGACCAAATGAAAGTAGCAAATGAAGCGGTTCAAAAGGCAGGTAAAATTTCTGAAGGCGCAATTTGCTATACAGGAGATATCTTAAATCCTGAACGTTCAAATGTATTCACACTTGAATATTATGTTAATTTAGCTAAAGAATTAGAACGTGAAGGCTTCCATATCTTAGCAATTAAAGATATGGCTGGATTATTAAAACCTAAAGCAGCATATGAACTTATCGGCGAATTAAAATCAGCGATAAACTTACCAATACATTTACACACTCATGATACGAGTGGAAATGGCCTGCTTATCTATAAAGAAGCGATAGATGCAGGTGTTGATATCATAGATACAGCTGTTGCATCTATGAGTGGTTTGACAAGTCAACCTAGTGCGAATTCACTTTATTATGGACTGAATGGCTTTAATCGTCATTTAAGCGCAGATATTGAAGGCTTAGAAGAACTCAGTCATTATTGGAGTACTGTGCGCCCTTACTATAGTGACTTTGAAAGTGACATTAAATCTCCTAATACTGAAATTTATCAACATGAAATGCCTGGGGGACAATATTCAAATTTAAGTCAACAAGCTAAAAGTTTAGGCTTAGGTGAACGTTTCCACGAGGTCAAAGATATGTATCGTCGTGTGAATTTCTTATTTGGAGATATTGTGAAAGTAACACCATCATCTAAAGTTGTAGGTGATATGGCACTTTATATGGTTCAAAATGATTTGGATGAAGAAACAGTAATCAATGAAGGACATAAGTTAGATTTCCCTGAATCTGTTGTATCTTATTTCAAAGGTGACATCGGTCAACCGGTCAATGGTTTTAATAAAGACCTCCAAGCGGTCATCCTTAAGGGCCAACAACCATTAACAGAACGTCCAGGTGAATATTTAGCCCCTGTAAATTTTGATGATATAAGACAAGAACTTGAAGCAAAAGCTTATGGTGAAGTGACTGAACAAGATGTTATCAGTTATGTATTGTATCCAAAAGTATTTGATCAATATATTCAAACGAAACAACAATATGGTGACTTATCGTTATTAGATACACCAACGTTCTTCTTCGGTATGCGTAATGGTGAAACAGTTGAAATCGAAATAGATACGGGTAAACGATTGATCATTAAACTTGAAACGATTAGTGAGCCAGATGAAAATGGTTATAGAACGATTTATTATGTGATGAATGGACAAGCGCGACGTATTTCGATTAAAGATGAAAATATTAAAACAAATACGAACTTAAAACCTAAAGCAGATAAATCAAACCCAAGTCATATCGGTGCTCAAATGCCAGGTTCGGTTACTGAGGTAAAAGTTGCGGTTGGCGATGAAGTAAAAGTTAATCAACCACTACTAATTACAGAAGCGATGAAGATGGAAACGACAATTCAAGCACCGTTCAATGGTACAATCAAACAAGTAACCGTTGTTAGTGGTGATGCAATTGCCACAGGGGATCTACTGATCGAGATTGAAAAAGCAGATTAAATTAAATAGTTGCTTGAAAATAAGACATTTTGACGTTAGAGAACAATTCAATAAATAAAAAAAGGAGATGTGATAACACGGTTCACATCTCCTTTTTTAATATGATAGGTTATTTGTTATTTTCACTTCTAATGGTACGTAGCATTAACATAATGAAGTAGGCAATCATACCAAACAATAGTGTGATAAATAATGCATGTAAAAGGGCAATGAATAAATTTACGTTCGTCATTACAGATAATGCACCAGTAATGACTTGCAATATGATGAGAATAAACGCAGTCGTATATCCATATCGTATCGTTCTATTCTCAGAATAATTCTTAACTGCGTGAATAAATGTAATCATAATCCATATAAATGTAATAAATGCCATACCACGATGCGCAAATTGAACCCAATCTTGTTCAGTATGTGGAATAATATCATGGAAAGGTAACGGCCAACCACCATAAGCTAAACTTGCCTTTGCATGTCTAACTAACGCACCAGTATAAATGGTTACATACACAATGCCTGTCATGATCCATGTTAATCTTCTTAAAGGCTTTCTGATATATAATTCATCGGCTTCATATTTCTTATCAACTTCAAATATGATCAGCATTAGAACGAATACTGAAGAGAAACTAATCAAAGATATGCCGAAATGCAGCGCTAATACATATGAATTTTGTTGCCAAATAACAGCTGCTGCACCAATTAATGCTTGAACAAGTAAAAATGCGATACTAATAATAGCTAATGGTTTTACTTCTTTAATATAGCCGATATGTTTCCATGCAGTAATAGCTAACCACAGTACAACAATTAATGAGATACCTGAGACAGCGCGATGACTTAATTCAATAATAGTGTCTATTGGTAAATTGTCAGGGAGTAATGCACCGTGACATAAAGGCCAAGATGATCCACATCCATCTTCTGAGCCAGTCTTAGTAACTAATGCACCACCAAGTTGTACAAATGCCATTATGATAGTTGCTAATACAGATAACCATTTAAGGTTTCGTTTATTAAACAATGTTATACACCCCATCATTAATTAAGTGCATCTTCTAAATACAATTGATTACGCTTAATTAATGTCTATTTTATTGAAATTATATTATTAAAATAATTATACAACAATAAGAACTAACAAAAAATTAGTGTAGTAGAATGTCGCTAAAGTGTCACAATTAAATTTGATATAAACTAGTCAATTTTTAGTAATTACTATATCATAGTATTATATGGAAAATTTAAGGAGGGGGATCATGAGCAAAGAGCAAACTTTGTCACAACCATCGAGCCGTGTATCGTTTAAAGAGTTACAACAGATTATTAAGATGGGATTGGTCCAAGGTAACTTAATTCCTGCATTTGCAGGCGCTTGGTTAGCAGTTGTGATGACCAATCATTCCTTCCTATCGTCAATACCTCAAATTCTATTAATGTTGATTGGTTCAACATTAATTATGGGTGGTGCTTGTGCATTAAACAATTATTATGATCAGGACATTGATCGTATAATGCCAAGTAAACAAAATAGACCAACAGTTAATGATAGAATTTCAGATAAAAATTTATTATTTTTAAGTTTTGGTATGATGTTAGTAGGAGAAGCTTGTTTATTCTTATTAAATGTACCATCAGGCGTACTAGGACTTATCGGCATCGTAGGTTATGTGTCTTATTATTCAATTTGGTCTAAAAGACATACAACTTGGAATACAGTAGTAGGAAGTTTTCCAGGTGCAGTACCACCATTAATTGGATGGGTTGCAATTGATGGAAATATAAGTCTCGTTGCAATTGCATTATTTTTAGTTGTTTTTTGTTGGCAACCAATTCACTTT
This sequence comes from Staphylococcus sp. GDX8P54P, assembly GCF_017893165.1. Lineage (NCBI taxonomy): Bacteria > Bacillati > Bacillota > Bacilli > Caryophanales > Staphylococcaceae > Staphylococcus > Staphylococcus sp. GDX8P54P. Next base: position 45,682 of record NZ_JAESMM010000006.1, on the reverse strand, counting down.
TATGCTTTAGCAATTAAACGAAGTGATGAATATGCATTAGCTAATATTCCTATGTTACCATCTGTTAAAGGATTCAAACGTACTAGAATAAGTATGTTTATATGGTTAATATTTTTACTTCCATTACCATTCCTATTATCAAGTCTTGGAACAACATTTGTAGTATTAGGAACATTGCTCAATTTAGGTTGGCTTTATATAGGTTTAACGTCATTTAAGAGAAATACAGATCAAACTAAATGGGCAACAAAAATGTTTATATACTCTCTAAATTATTTAGTAGTATTTTTCGTTTTAGTTGTTGTTATCTCACTTATAAAAATGATTTAAAATATACAAATTAAATAAGGATGAAACATATGAATTTACCAATTCTACCAACGATTAGTACAAGTTGTATTGTGATAAGTGCTATTTTTGTTGCCATTGGTTGGTGGCAAATTTGGCATAGAGATATAGATAAGCACAAGAAAACAATGTTATGGGCAGCAATTTTTGCATTAACTTTCTTTATTATCTATGCATCAAGAACGGTATTTATAGGTAATACAGATTTTGGGGGACCAGATTCAGTTAGAACGTATTATAAAATATTTTTAATATTCCACATTAATTTAGCTACAATTGGTGGCGTTCTTGGGTTAGTTCAAATCATTACAGCATTCAAAGATAAGTTTAATTGGCATAGAAAAGCAGGACCAATTGCATCAATTATTTGGTTCTTTACAGCGATTACTGGTGTAGCGGTTTACTTACTACTGTATGTATTTTACCCAGGTGGAGAAACAACGTCATTGATTAAAGCTACATTAGGCCTATAATCAATTTATATCATTATAAGCAGACAACATAATTTATGGTAACTACCTAGCAATATCGTAGCAGTATACTGTAAGAGAAAGCACTATAAAGTAGCGCTTCTTTATACTGGACATACTTGCGGGAGTGGGGCAATGAATTCAAAAAGAATTCTACCCTACTCCCTTTTTTTAATATGAGAATGTTAATAACAAAAAGAAAACGGGGTATGCCACAAGTCATCTTAAGTAGGATATCTTGATTAGTAAATTAGTTATTTTGTACAATAGATATAATTCAAAATAGGTGGGTGAAAGATGGCAAAATTAGTTATTAAAGTTTTAGGTGTAATATTTTTAGTTTTATTTCTTATTTATTTATTTTACTCACCAAGACTTAAATTTGATGTATTAGAGAACCCAAATAAAACCGTGTCAACCAATCATTCAGATCAAACACCTAAGACGCATAATACCACTGAAAATCCTGCACCTAAGGAAGGGGTAGGTACATGGATTGGTAAAGATATAGATACGCTAACTGATAAATTTGGCCAAGCAAGTCGTACATATCCGTTTAGAGGCCATTATATGAATTATGTCTTTAAAAAAGATAAGCAATATTATATCGTTTCAACTAAAGAACATAAAATAAAGTCAGTTTATGCTACAGGTAATAAAGCAAATGTTGCACCTTTAAAGATTAACGAGAGTGCGTCACGTATCTTTGAAAATACAAGTATTAATCCCGACCCTTCCATTAAAGTGGATGGCCAACGTTATAATTTTGAACTGTCTGATGAAGATATCAAGACACAAACATTAATAAAATATGGGAATGTGTATGCACAAGTGTATGTCGATCAACAATCTAATCAAATTATGGGCATTCGCTTTCTAGATAAAGAGACACTAGCATTTCTTAAACCATATCCTTTAGCTAATGAGACTGAAGAAGATGATAAAGGAGATAATTTTAATAATGCTCAGAAAGATAAACTGCCTTATGAACAAAACCCGAACCAATTAATGACGTTATACGAAATTACTAATGAGATGAGAGAGTTAAAAAACATTAAACCGTTAAAAGTTAACTCAGATATTGCTCATATTGCATCAGTAAATTTATACGAAGCAACGGGTTCTAATGATGTTGAGTTTACAGAGGATGCGTTAAAAAGCCAACTAAGTAATGAGAATATTTCATTTACTACGACAAGTCAAAATGTTGGGTATGATTTTGATGATGTACCAACATTAATTCATAGTTGGATGAATTCTGATATGCACCGTTCTAGAATGCTAAATACTAAATATGAAGAAATGGGTGGAGAAGTCATGAAAGATTACTATTCACTTATTTTCTTAGAAAAATAATCTAATTTAGAAAGGAGACTATGCATTGTATACAGAAGAAACAATGTCAATCCTTGATGACATCGAAGGCCTTTCGGATATGATTGTTCAATCAGAACTGTATCATGATTTTCGGGAAGCTCAAGAGAGATTAAATCAAGATGATGAAGCCCATCTTATGTACCAAGCCTTCTTGAAATCTAAGGTTGCTTATGATGAGGTAATGCGGTTTGGAAAATATCACCCCGATTATCAAAAAGTCATGTTAGAAACAAGACGACGTAAAAGAGCTTATGAAATGTTGCCTGTGGTTATGGATTATAAATCTAAAGAAGTATCACTACAGAATTTAATAGATGAAGTAGTAAGCAAGATTGCGCTGTCAGTTTCGCAAAATGTAAAAATAGAAGCGGGAAATCCATTCTTTAAGACTGGTCATGATGGTTGTGCAACGGGTGGCACATGCAATTGTAGTTTGTAATAAAAGATGAGGCTGGGACATAAATAATATAAATATGCTATTTTGCAATTTCGCAGTAGCTGACTGAACCGAGAAGACGCTTAAATCAAGCTTTTCTCAGTTCTAGTCATCCTTGCGGGCGGGGCCCCAACACAAAAAATCACGAAAGTGATTTTACAAGCTAAGCAAGTTGGGGTGGGGCCCCAACAAAGAGAATTTCACTAAGAAATTCTACAAGCAAAGCAAGTTGGGAGTGGACGACGAATCTAAAAAGAATTCTGTCCCACTCCCAGTTTTACATTATCTTAAAGTATTTTATTTATTGCTTTGAAGGCTTGCTTTAAATTGTTGTCCTAAATCAGGACGGTCAGTCACTAATGTGTGAACTCCTTTACGATATAAATCAACCATTAAGTCAGTACTATTGATGCCGTAAAAACCAGGCACAATATTTAAAACGTTTAACCATTGAATGAAACGTTTAGAAGTTAAGGGAATGCCTTTAAATTGAATAGGCATTTGAAATGTATCAGCAACAGGTTGATATGTGTTACCCAATCCAGTGTTAAACTTAATAAAGCCTTCTGCTACTTCTTTTTGACTCGCACCAATCGCTACTTGGCCATTGCTTATCTTTCTAAAACGATCATTTTGTTCTTTATAAAAACTAGTTACAAGTACGCGATCTTGTGCGTTGTTATTAATGATATCTTCATACATTTTTGTAGGTGCAACGGTGCCTTCATAGCTATCAGGTGCGTCTTTTAAATCAACATTGATATACATGTTGGGATACATTTTTAACAGCTCATCAAAAGTTAAAATTTTAGCTTCATTGTGACCACGATATGGGAATAGACCATTTATATCTTTAAAATGATAACCAGCATCTAAGCGTTTCAATTCTGCAACACTATGGTCGCTCACTTTGCCAGAGCCATTTGTAGTACGATCTACAGTTGCATCATGGAAGACGATTAATTTTTCATCTTTAGTCAGTCGAACATCCGTTTCAAAACCATCTAAGTTGTATGCAACGGCGTTATCAAATGCTAATTGAGTTTGTTCAGGTCTGACCGCCATGCCACCTCTATGAGCAAAGATATATGGTGCTTGACCACTAAAGAACTTAGGTATTTCCTTCGTATGTTCTGTTTTATTGCTTTTATTTATAAAAAATAAGCTACCTAAAAAACTAACACTCGCTAAACTTAAATTGAGCGCCCATCTTTTTTTATTCGTCATTTATAACGCCTCCTCGTAATTATTGAATTAAGCGTACCAAACTTTGCACTAACGCAAAAGTAAATAGATATTTAATCAACAGGTATGCAAGATATCGTTTTAAGGATTTTATAAAATAAATAGACATGGTATAGTTATTATGCATAATAAATGGAGTGTGTATAGTATGGAATTGATTCCTAGAGTGAGTTTGATTATCTATTTAAAACATATTAAGCATGAACGTCAAATTAGAAAGTATGGTCATATCATTTATACAAATAAACAACGTAAATATGTAGTGTTGTATGTTAATGAGAACGACGCAGACGCAATTGTTCATAAATTAATGAAACTTAAGTATGTTGTTAATATAGATGGATCACCTTATAAATATTTGAAAAAAACATACGAGAAAGAAAAGCATGAAATGTTATAAATTGTTATTTAAATTATTATTCTAAATCGCGACGATTACAATCATCGGATGTCTCATTTTAGTGGTTCTCTGACTACATAATGACATAGCTAACGCCTTTACTGCATAGGTGGAATCCAATTTTGTAGTCGTAAGACACTAATTAAATATTTAAAATATTGGTCCAAAGTGTGGAACGCTTCTGGTGGTTGTACATCTACGCCCAATATAGGGATATTATATTGATTTGCTTGATTATTTATGAGTTCAAATTTTTTATTACTGTTAGGATATGGATATTTAAGTGCATTAAGCATGATGTACATTGCTTGAAAATGATTGCCTGAAGTAGGGTTCATAATCAACGCTACTGACGAAAGTTGTTTTGAAGATTGTGGTGTATGAAAATATACTATTTTACTGATTCGAAGATGATTGTATTCGATTAATGTATTAAATTCAAATAGGTCTGTTAATCCTTCACCTAAAACAATAAATGACTGTTTCATAATATAATCTTTCTCCTTTTTTACAACAAATTATAATAAATAACCTTGAGAAATGGAAGTGTAAGTCAAGATGAGAGTTATTGCTGGTAAACATAAAAGTAAAGCGCTAGAAAGTTTAGAAGGTCGTAATACACGTCCAACTATGGATAAAGTAAAAGAAGGGATTTTTAATAGTTTACAAGACGTACACGGTTTGGGATTAGACCTGTTCGCCGGAAGTGGCGCATTAGGTATCGAAGCATTATCTCGTGGTATGGAGAAGGTCATTTTTGTCGACCAAAATTTTAAAGCTGTTAAAGTAATCCAAGCAAATTTAAAGCAATTAGATTTACGTGAACAATCGGAAGTTTATAAAAACAATACGGATCGAGCATTAAAAGCTTTAAATAAACGAGACATTCAATTTGACTATATCTTCCTTGACCCACCATACAATAAAGGATTAATTGATAAAGCTTTGGAGCAGATTGCAGAGTTTAATTTATTAAAAGAAAATGGTATCATCATTTGTGAGTTTAGCAACCATGAACAAATCAACACAAATGGATTCAAAGTGATTAAACAATATCACTATGGTCTTACTGATACTTTGTTATTAGAAAAAGGAGAGCAAAATGGCTAAAACGAAAGCAGTCATTCCAGGTAGTTTTGATCCTATTACATATGGACACATTGATATTATCGAGCGTAGTGCAGGGCGCTTTGATGAATTGCATATTTGTGTGCTAAAGAATAGTAATAAAACTGGAACGTTTAATATTGATGAGCGAATGGCATTAATAGAAGAATCTGTTAAACACTTATCTAATGTTCAAGTACATAATTATAACGGCTTGTTAGTAGATTTTTGTGATAAAATCGGTGCTCAAACAATCATTAGAGGATTAAGAGCAGTTAGTGATTTTGAGTACGAATTACGTTTAACATCAATGAATAAGAAATTAAATAGTAATGTAGAGACGATGTATATGATGACAAGTACGAACTACTCTTTTATAAGTTCAAGCGTTGTAAAAGAAGTGGCGCAATATAAAGCTGATATTTCAGATTTTGTACCACCTAATGTAGAGAAAGCTTTGAAAGAAAAGTTTAAAAAATAATATTAAAGATTAAAGCAATCTTAATCACATTAGAAACTTAAACTTAGTGCTTGGATAAGTTGCAAGAGTCTAGGAAATAATTCCTTGAGAATAGATTAGGACATAAATAATATAATGATGCTATTTTGCAAATTTGCAGTAGCTGACTGAACTGATAAGGCGCTTGAATCAAGCTTTTTTAGTTCTAGTCAACCTTGCGGTCGGGGCCCCAACACAAAAAATCACGAAAGTGATTTTACAAGCAAAGCAAGTTGGGGGTCGGAGCCTCAACAAAGAGAATTTCATGAAGAAATTCTACAAGCAAAGCAAAGTTGGGGTGGGACGTCGAATTTTACAAGTATTCTGTCCCAATCCCTTCTTAAAACATTCTCTTACATACTACTTTTGTTAATAATCACTGGGGTATTAAAATCATTAGCTATTTGACCGGATAGTAAATTATAAATTTGTGTCGCTTTAATTTCATTTTCAAATAAAGTGGCTGTCTTCTTATTTATATTTGTCACATAAGAACGATTTGGGAATTTCTTTTTTAAATACTTTAAATATTGTTGCCCTTGAGGTGTCATTCCTAAAATACGTACGCCCTCAATATCCTCTTTGAACGCATCTTTCTTTATGTTCAACAATAATTGCATCAATACACGTTGAATATGCGTATATGTGAAACGCTTGGTCTTAACTAATGACATCAATGTGTCAAAATCCGGTGCACTTTGAATATTTGCTTTAAGTCGGTGTTCAAAGCCTTCGGACATTGTATAAATTTGTGACAATTCTGTAGAAGAACGACTCAAAATATTATATTTAATAAAATTAAATGTCTGTTGCTTTAATAGGTGTGGTTTCTCATATAGGCAAGTTATATTGGATGGTACAACATCCTTCCAAATATTATCGTTATTTATTAAGGCTCGTCTTATAGCTGAGCCACTTGCAAATGTGTCATGTTTAATGTCTTGATCATGATGCGTTGCAGATTGGCGTTGAATAGCAATTTTAGTAATCGTCGGATCAATGGTATTGATTGCCTTTATGTATGCGACACCTAGTATATTATTCGGTGAGCGTAAGACATCGGGGTCCTCAACCAAGTCATCAATAATTTTGGCATAATGATTGCCTTGCTTAATTAAATCTTGAAAAAGTGATGACTGTTCAAGTGCATTGATGTTTGCTGCTACCTTTTCAAGGCGTGCAAGATCATCAATTTCACTGCCAAATGCTATCGTATCAATATCTAAATAGTGAGCGACTTTAATTGCAAATGTTGCAAAATAATCACTAGATGATAGGCTGGCAATGGTTGGGAGTTCAACGACTAAATCTACACCTGATAAAGCCATCTTAGTACGTAAAAATTTGTTGTAGATTGCAGGTTCGCCACGCATAACGAAATTGCCGCTCATGATTGCAATAGCGATTTCAGCATTAGACTGTAACTTAGATTGTTGGGCATGATATAAGTGACCGTTATGGAATGGATTATATTCAGAAATCAGTCCAACACTTTTCATTTGCAATTCATCCTCTCAGTATTCATTATTAGTATTGTAACAGAAGAAAGTATGTTAAGAAAAAATCTTGACAACTTATACTTGTAAAGTTAAAATAAATTTTGTGTTTGTTAGAGGTGAAGCCATATGAAATGGTCAATAACGCAATTAAGAAAATATCAAGATAAACCATTTGAATTTAATCAAACGGCGAATTTTGAACATTTAATAGAACCCTTAGGCTTGATTGATTTATCAGAAATCAATGTTGAAGGTGAATTAACTGTTAAATCAAATGAAGTTATTGCAGATATGCATTTAACTGGAACGTATACAATGCCTTGTGCACGTACGCTTGTACCTGTAGAAGTTCCTTTAGACGTGCGTACATCTGAAATATTTGATTTAGAAGGTTATGATAGTTATACCGATGAAGAAGTTGAAGAAGATGAACATTATCATCTAGCGACTGATGGTATGATTAACATTCGAAACATTGCTGAAGAGTTGGTTATCATTGAGAAACCGATGAGAGCATATTCTGAGAATAGCGATCAAATGCTTACAGAAGGTAATGGTTGGGAAGTTATTGACGAAGATCAAATGATCGAACTTGAAAAAGAAAAAGACAATAATGATTCCCAAACGCAACAAGTTGATCCTAGGCTTCAAAAATTACAACAATTATACGATAAAGAGTAATAGCAGGTTGTTTTAAATTATTGTATAATGATTTAATGACCTAACACTTAAGATATGTGTTTAATATTAAGGAGGATATATCATGGCAGTACCAAAAAGAAGAACGTCTAAAACTAGAAAAAACAAACGTCGTACTCACTTCAAAATTTCAGTACCTGGTATGACTGAATGCCCAAACTGTGGCGAATACAAATTATCTCACCGCGTATGTAAAAACTGTGGTTCTTACAATGGTGAAGAAGTCGTTTCTAAATAATCGACGTATGAATTTGAAGGAAGCATGAACAATTTTAATTTGTTCATTGCTTCCTTTTTTTATCGATAATTAAAGCGTTAAATGCAATGTGCTTTAAAATGTAATGAATTTACGCATTATAATAAAGGCTTCATTATAATCAATTTGATTATGTTAATATAAATGTGTAAACAAAACAATCTAGCTACAATAATGGAGATAATTATGGAACAAATTACGTCAGTTCAAAATAATAAAATAAAAAATGCGAATAAATTAAAGAAAAAAAGAGATCGTGATAAAACAGGACATGCACTCATTGAAGGCATTCATCTTATTGACGAAGCATACCAAAGTGGCATCGTGATTAAACAATTATTTGTGATTGAACCAAATAGAACAGATGAGGCACTTATAGATTACGCGGAAGAAACGTATGAAATTAATATGAAAGTGGCTGAATCACTATCCGGTACGATTACACCGCAAGGATTTTTCGCTGTAATTGAAAAGCCAGAATATGACATTAACCAAGCCAAACAAGTATTGTTAATTGATAGAATTCAAGATCCAGGGAATCTAGGGACTTTGATTCGAACATCTGATGCAGCAGGCATTGATTTAATTGTTATGGAAAAGGGTACGGCTGACCCTTATCAAGATAAAGTTTTACGCGCAAGTCAAGGCAGTGTCTTCCATATCCCAGTAATTACTACAGATTTGAAGACGTTTATAACTGACTTTAATGGTCCTGTGTATGGTACGGCACTTGAAAATGCGCAACCTTATAAAGAAGTAGCTTCTCAAGAAACGTTTGCTTTATTACTAGGTAATGAAGGCGAAGGCGTTAACAAAGCATTGTTAAATGAAACTACACAAAATTTAACAATCCCGATTTATGGTAAAGCGGAAAGTTTGAATGTAGCCATCGCAGGTAGTATATTACTTTATCATTTGAAAGGTTGACCCTGAGAATTAAAATCGGCTATACTTAGAGATACACAACGAATAATGTAAATTGGTAAATCAATGCATAAAAATTTAAAATATAACCGATAAAAAGACTTTAACTAATAGAACGTGTTGTACAGGGAGAGTGAACGTGACTGTAATTCACTCCAACACGAATTAGTTTCTTTCATCTTTTTGGTTACTTAAAGAAATTTAAGTCGGAGTATGTCTTCGTTAACAACGTTTGCAAGTGTATGCGTAAGCATAAATTTGGGTGGTACCACGGAAAGACTTTCGTCCCAGTTATTGGGATGGAAGTCTTTTTTTATGAATAAAATAGTAAAACACAAAGTGAACATAAAATAAGAGGTGTAAGTCAATGACACAAAACGATTCTATGGCTGATTTAAAACAACAAGCACTTGTTGATATTAATGAAGCTCAAAATGAACGCGAATTACAAGATGTAAAAGTTAAATATTTAGGTAAAAAAGGCTCAGTAAGTGGCTTGATGAAAAATATGAAAGATTTACCGAATGAAGAAAAGCCAGCATATGGGCAAAAAGTGAATGAATTACGTCAAACCATTCAAACTGAATTAGACGAAAAACAAACACTTCTAAAAAATGAAAAACTAAATCAACAATTAGCAGAAGAGACCATTGATGTGACCTTGCCAAGTCGTCAAATCAGTATTGGCTCTAAACATCCTTTAACACGAACAGTAGAAGAAATTGAAGATTTATTCTTAGGATTAGGTTATGAAATTGTTGATGGTTATGAAGTAGAACAAGATTATTATAACTTTGAAGCATTAAATTTACCTAAATCGCATCCAGCACGTGATATGCAAGATAGTTTCTACATCACTGATGAAATCTTGATGCGCACACATACATCTCCTGTACAAGCACGTACAATGGAAAAACGTAATGGACAAGGACCAGTTAAAATTATTTGTCCTGGTAAAGTTTACCGTCGTGATTCAGATGATGCGACACACAGTCATCAATTTACTCAAATTGAAGGATTAGTAGTTGATAAAAATATCAAAATGAGTGACTTGAAAGGAACATTAGAATTAGTAGCGAAAAAATTATTTGGTGCAGACCGTGAAATTCGATTACGTCCTAGCTACTTCCCATTCACTGAACCTTCTGTTGAAGTGGATGTATCATGTTTCAAATGTAAAGGTAAAGGCTGTAACGTATGTAAACATACAGGATGGATTGAAATTTTAGGTGCGGGTATGGTACATCCAAATGTACTTGAAATGGCCGGTTTCGATTCAAATGAATATTCTGGTTTCGCATTTGGTATGGGGCCTGATCGAATCGCTATGTTGAAATACGGCATTGAAGATATTCGTCATTTCTATACAAATGATGTTCGATTCCTTGAGCAATTTAAAGCTGTTGAAGATAGAGGTGAAGCATAATGTTGATTTCAAATGAATGGTTAAAAGATTACGTTAACGCAAATGTTTCGGTTGAAGATTTAGCTGAGCGTATTACCCGTACAGGGATTGAAGTGGATGACATTATTGATTATACAAAAGATATTAAAAATTTAGTGGTTGGTTATGTTCAATCAAAAGAAAAACATCCCGATGCAGATAAATTAAACATTTGCCAAGTAGACATTGGTGAAGAAGAAGCGGTTCAAATCGTATGTGGTGCACCGAATGTAGATGCCGGTCAACATGTTATTGTAGCGAAAGTGGGTGGTCGCTTACCAGGAGGCATTAAAATTAAGCGCGCTAAATTACGTGGTGAACGTTCTGAAGGTATGATTTGTTCATTACAAGAGATTGGTATTTCAAGCAATGTAGTACCTAAAGCATATGAGAATGGAATTTTTGTTTTTCCTAATGAAGTTGAACCAGGTACAGATGCTTTAACTGCGTTATATTTAAATGACCAAGTAATGGAATTTGATTTAACACCAAACCGTGCTGATGCATTAAGTATGGTTGGTACAGCTTACGAAGTGGCAGCGTTATATCAAACTGAAATGACGAAACCGTCAACTGAAAGTAATGAAATTGCAACTTCTGCTTTAGATGAATTATCAGTTACAATTGATAACCCTGAAAAGGTGCCATATTATAGTGCGCGTGTTGTTAAGAATGTAACCATCGCACCATCTCCAATATGGATGCAAGCACGTTTAATTAAAGCAGGTATTCGTCCAATTAATAACGTTGTTGATATTTCAAACTATGTATTATTAGAATATGGCCAACCATTACACATGTTCGACCAAGACCATATCGGTTCTCAAGACATTATCGTACGCCAAGCTAAAGATAATGAAGTAATGACAACATTAGATAATACTGAACGCACATTAGTGGACACTGATATCGTTATTTCGAATGGGCAAGAACCTATCGCATTAGCTGGTGTAATGGGTGGAGACTTCTCAGAGGTAACAGACCAAACGACCAATGTAGTGATTGAAGGCGCAATATTCGATCCAGTTTCAATTCGTCATACTTCACGCCGTTTAAATTTACGTAGTGAAGCTTCTAGTCGCTTCGAGAAAGGTATTGCAACGGAATTTGTCGATGAAGCGGTCGACAGAGCATGTTACTTATTGCAAGAATATGCTTCTGGTGAAGTACTACAAGATAGAGTATCAGCAGGTGACTTAGGTTCATTTGTGACACCAATTGATATTACAGCTGATAAAGTGAATCAAACGATTGGTTTTGATTTATCAAGTGATGAAATTAAAGCAATCTTTGAACAATTAGGATTTGATACGCAACAAAATGATGATACATTAACGGTTAATGTGCCGTCACGTCGTAAAGATATTTCAATTAAAGAAGACTTAATTGAAGAAGTTGCACGTATTTACGGTTACGATGAAATCCCTTCATCATTACCGATTTTCGGAGAAGTTACAAGTGGAGAATTAACAGATCGTCAACATAAAACTCGTACAGTTAAAGAAACGCTTGAAGGTGCTGGATTAAACCAAGCCATCACATATTCATTAGTGTCTAAAGAACATGCGAAAGACTTTGCATTACAAGAACGTCCAACTATCAGTTTATTAATGCCGATGAGTGAAGCACACGCAACGTTACGTCAAAGTTTATTACCGCATTTAATTGAAGCAACTGCATATAATGTCGCACGTAAAAATAAAGATGTGAGATTATATGAAATTGGTCGTGTTTTCTTTGGCAATGGTGAAGGAGAACTTCCAGATGAGATTGAATATCTAAGTGGTATTTTAACGGGAGAATATGTTGTTAATGCTTGGCAAGGTAAAAAAGAAGAAATTGATTTCTTTATCGCCAAAGGTGTTGTAGACCGAGTAGCTGAAAAATTAAACTTAGAATTGAGCTATAAAGCAGGAGAAATTAAAGGTTTACACCCAGGGCGCACAGCAATTGTGTCGTTAGAAGGCAAAGAAATTGGCTTTATTGGTGAATTGCATCCACAAGTTGCTGCAGATAATGATTTAAAACGTACGTATGTGTTCGAATTAAATTATGATGCAATGATGGACGTAGCAGTAGGATACATTAATTACGCGCCAATTCCTAGATTCCCTGGCGTAACACGTGATATTGCGTTAGAAGTCAATCATGAAGTGCCATCTTCAGAATTAAAACAAACCATTCATGATAATGGTGAGGATATCTTACAAAGTACATTAGTATTTGATGTTTATGAAGGTGAACATTTAGAAGAAGGTAAAAAATCAATAGCAATTCGTTTGAATTATCTAGATACTGAAGATACATTAACTGATGAACGAGTATCTAAAGTTCACGATAAGATTTTAGAAGCATTACAAGCACAAGGCGCTACAATTAGATAATCGTAGGAAAGGGAGCGGGACAGAAATTTAAATCAATTCATTGTCCCGCTCCCATCTTACTTTGCGTGTATGATTTTTAGTGAAATGCTCTTTGCTGGGGCCTCGCTAGAATGTTGACTAGGTTTGAAAAAATGATTTAAGCGCGTTTTCAAATCAGTCAGCTACTGTGCATTTTCAAATTAGCTTTATCTTATTAGTTTATCCTAGCTTTTTAATGTTTATTGATACTTTTTAGTCACTAAATGTTGCGCTTTATCACGATTTTTAAAATGTTTCTTAGAAATCGCATCTAGTGTTTCAATCCCATGTTTATCAACGATTTGCGCGGCTATCAAATCTACTTTATTGCTGGCCCCTTTAGGAATTACTTGTTTCATTTTATGTGATATATGATCCATATGTTTAACGAAAGCATATCGAGAAATAATACTCGCAGCTGCAATTGCTAATGATTTAGATTCCCCCTTAGTTTCGAATTTTGTTTTATCTGGATAGGGGAGTGCGCTTAATGCGTAACGTTGGTAAACACCACGTACAGCAAATTGATCAATCACGATGTAGTCTAAGTCATTGCAGTCTATTTTTTGCGTTACATTTTTAATAGCTTCGTTGTGAAGTACAGCTTTCATTTTAACTTGTGACCAACCTATCGCTTGTCTATCGTTATATTTGGGATTATCCAATGTTAATAAAGAATGCGGAATAAATGTGATTAATTGTTCGGCCAGCTCAATTGTTTTTTGATCACTTAATTTTTTGGAATCATCCACACCTAGCGTTTTTAAAATTTGAATATGCTCTTTTGAAACATAAGCGGCACATACAGTTAAAGGTCCAAAATAATCGCCACTACCTGCTTCGTCACTACCAATACAATTAAAATGATTATAGGCCAATGTTTGGTCAGATGATTGTTGAGACGTTGTTGGTTTGGTAGAAGAGGTTGAATGTCCTGGAAGCAACTGTTGTGCGACAGCTTCTGCATTTTTACCTTGAAACATGACTTTACCTGAATTGTATATATTAATTACAGCTTGATTATATTTCGTCCGTGCCTTCATGCCTGGAGGTAATTGTGATGTTTCAAATGTAATGTGTTGTAATAAGTCTTGGATTTCAGATTCTGATAATTTATGAACGACGTTTGCCATACGCTAGTTGACCTCACTTTTCAAAATATAATAAAACATAGATAAGCATAACATATTATGATTACACTTCAGAATAGATAACGTGTGTTAGATGTATTATTTATAACGATTCCGTAATCGCTACTTACCAAACAACATATCCTAATGTATAATTAGTTGTGATATTCTACTTTATAAATTATGTAAGAATTGCATTCAATTGAAGTACGAGACGATGTGGTTATCTACGTGTAACCATTGATAGCTTTAAGAATAAATAATGTCAGGAGTTATTGCTATGGGAGAATTTAAAAATCGAATCAATGTCACGATTAACGATCAGAATTATACCATCATTGGTGAGGACAGCCCGGAGCATATTCGTTATGTAGCACATTTAGTAGATGAAAAATTAAGAGAAATGGGACGTAAATCAACCGGATTGGATACCACTAGAAAATCAATTCTAACTGCAGTAAACATTATGCATGAAAAGGTTAAACTAGAAGAAGAAAATCGTAAATTATTACAAGAAATACAACAATTAAAGCAAAGAGAAGAATAGATGATTATTGATTTAACGATCATTATCATTATTGTATATAGTCTTATCATGGGGTATAGAAGAGGAATATGGTTAAATAGTTTACATTTATTTTCGACGATAGTGTCATTTATCATAGCACATCAATTTTACCAACGTATAAGTCAACAATTAATTGTCTTTTTACCGTTTCCAAAGACGATTGCGTATGATATGGCATATGCATTTCATTTTAATGATTTGCAGCAACGTTTTGATAAAGTGATGGCATTTTTACTCATTGCCTCAATATGTAAGTTGATTTTATATCTTATTATAATTACTTTTGATAATATAGTGACGTATCGAATGATAAATCAAATAAGTAGACGCTTTGGTAGTTTAATTAGTGTAGTCATGGCTGTCGTTATTCTTCAGTTATTCATATATGTGCTAGCATTGTATCCGATTGAGTGGATACAACATAGTTTACAACATGCGTACATAGGGAAACTTATCTTATTTCATACACCATTTTTCTCGTCTTACATTTTAAATTTATAATACAAAACTGATATAAGGTCAGGACAAGGCTACTTTGTTAAATGTCCTGGTCTTCTTTTTATGGAGTGATTGGAATGACAAAAAAAGATGTAATTCAATTATTAGAAAAAATTGCTATCTATATGGAATTAAATGGAGACAATACGTTTAAAGTTTCAGCATATAGAAAAGCGGCGCAAAGTTTAGAAATTGATGAGCGTCCACTTGATGAAATAGAAGATGTCACTGAGTTAAAAGGAATTGGTAAAGGTGTAGGCGATGTGATTAATGAATATCGTAATACTGGTGAATCAAGTTATTTGAAAGAATTGCAACAACTTGTTCCAGAAGGTTTAATACCATTAATGAAGATTCAGGGATTAGGTAGCAAAAAAATAGCTAAGTTATACAAAGAACTGAATATTACTGATAAAGAAAGTCTACAATCAGCTTGTGAAAATGGGAAAGTGAGCGAACTGAGTGGTTTCGCTAAAAAAACCGAACAAAATATACTTGAAGCAGTTAAAGCTTTAGGTGCTAAAAAAGACCGTTACCCAATTGATACAATGCGTGGTTTAAATCGTATCATTATCGATTATTTGGAAACCATAGATGATATTGAGAAATATTCCGAAGCGGGTAGTTTCCGTCGATATAAAGAAATGAGTAAGGATTTAGATTATATTATCAGTACGGAGCATCCAGACAAAGTACAACAACAACTTTTAAATATACCTAATAAAGTTAAAGATGTTGCTGTTGGACAGACCAAAGTATCATTAGAGTTGACGTACGATGATGAAACGATTGGTGTAGATTTCCGACTTATCGAACCAGTTGCGTTTTACCATACATTACAACATTTTACAGGTTCTAAAGATCATAATATTCGCATTAGACAGATGGCCAAAGCGCAAAATGAAAAAGTAAGTGAATATGGCATTGAACAGCAAGATGGGTCATTACTACAGCTAGAGAGCGAAGAAGCGATTTATCAACATTTCGGTAGTGAATGGATAGCACCTGCGCTAAGAGAAGATGGCAGCGAATTTGATAAAGATTTAAGTCAAATGATTACTTTAGATGATATCAATGGAGATATTCATATGCATACCACATATAGTGATGGTGCGTATTCTATCCGAGACATGATTGAGGCAAATATCAAAAAAGGCTATCAATTTATGGTGATTACTGACCATTCACAAAGCTTAAAAGTCGCTAATGGCTTACAAGTAGAACGTTTATTACGACAAAATGAAGAAATCAAAAAACTCAATCAAGCGTATTCAGAAATAGATATATATTCAGGCACAGAAATGGATATTTTGCCTGATGGTTCGTTAGATTATGATGATGAAGTGTTAGCGCAACTTGATTACGTCATTGCAGCCATTCATCAAAGTTTTAACCAATCAGAAGAAGAAATTATGAAACGTTTGGAAAATGCATGTCGAAATCCATATGTTCGACACATTGCACATCCAACAGGACGTATTATTGGTCGACGAGACGGTTACAAACCGAATATCGAAAAATTAATGCAATTAGCAGAAGAAACAAATACGATAATGGAAATTAACGCAAATCCTAAACGCTTGGATTTAAATGCTGAAACAGTAAGGAAATATCCTAACGTCACATTAACAATCAATACAGACGCACATCATGTAGACCATTTAGACTTTATGAAATATGGTGTAGCAACTGCTCAAAAGGGATTTGTAAACAAAGAACGAGTAATAAACACGATGTCTCGTCAAGCATTTAAAGATTTTGTTGAGAATAATAAAAAGTTGAAGAAATAGAGGGATTGTATGAGACAAAAAACATTAGACGTCTTAGAATTTGATAAAATTAAGTCATTTGTTGCTTCTGAGACAATCAGTGACTTAGGACGTGAAAAAGTGTCTAAGATGTCTCCAGCCACAGACTTTGAAACAGTGGAATTTCAAATGAATGAGACAGATGAAATATCACAAATTTATAATAAACATCGTTTACCAAGTTTAAGTGGTTTAGCCAAAATTTCACCATTAATTCATCGAGCAACGATTGGCGGTGTACTTAATGTAACAGAACTTAATTTGGTTAAACGTTTGATACAAGTTCAGAACCAGTTTAAAACATTTTATAATCAATTGTTAGAAGAAGATGAGAACGTTGTTAAGTATCCAATTTTGAATGACAAAATGAACCAATTACCAATTTTGTCAGATCTATTTCAAGAAATAAATGAAAAATGCGATACACATGATTTGTATGATAGCGCGAGTTATGAATTACAAGGGATACGTAGCAAGATTTCAAGTACGAATCAACGCATTCGTCAAAATTTAGATCGTATCGTTAAGAGTCAGGCTAATCAGAAGAAATTATCTGATGCGATTATTACTGTAAGGAATGATCGTAATGTTATTCCAGTCAAAGCGGAATATCGACAAGATTTTAAAGGTATTGTGCATGATCAATCTGCCTCTGGTCAAACCCTTTATATTGAACCATCATCTATTGTTGAAATGAATAATCAAATTAGCCGTTTACGAAATGACGAAGCAGTTGAACGTGAGCGTATCCTGACAGAATTAACAGGTATGGTTGCTGCTGAAGCAGATGGTTGCCTAATTGCTGAATCTGTTATGGGTCAAATTGATTTTTTAACTGCTAAAGCGCGTTATGCACGTTCAATAAAGGGAACGAAACCTACATTTTATAAAGAAAGAACGGTTTACCTACCGAATGCTTACCATCCGCTCTTAAATAAAGATTCGGTTGTAGCCAATACGATTGAATTTATTGATGATATTGAAACAGTGATTATTACAGGGCCTAACACAGGTGGTAAAACAGTTACATTGAAGACACTTGGTTTAATTATCGTAATGGCGCAATCAGGGTTGCTCATTCCTACTTTAGATGGTAGCCAATTAAGTGTCTTTGAAAATGTTTATTGTGATATCGGTGATGAACAATCCATTGAGCAATCATTATCAACGTTCTCTTCACACATGAAAAATATTGTTGAAATTTTGCGAGAGACTGATAAAAATAGTTTAGTATTATTTGATGAATTAGGTGCAGGTACTGACCCAAGTGAAGGTGCGGCGTTAGCGATGAGTATCTTAGACCACGTTCGCGATATTGGCTCATTAGTCATGGCTACGACACATTATCCAGAATTGAAAGCATATAGTTATAATCGTGAAGGTGTGATGAACGCTAGCGTTGAATTCGATGTTAATACGTTAAGCCCAACTTATAAATTATTAATGGGTGTACCTGGTCGTTCAAATGCATTTGATATTTCTCGTAAATTAGGACTTAGCTTAGGTATTATTAATAAAGCTAAGACGATGATTGGAACGGACGAACAAGAAATAAATTCAATGATTGAATCTCTTGAAAAGAATTCAAAACGTGTCGATGAACAACGAATTGAATTAGATAGACTGTTAAAAGAAGCGAGAACAACGCATGATGATTTAGAACACCAATATGAACAATATAAAAATTACGAGAAGAAATTGATGGATGAAGCGAAAGAAAAAGCAAATCAACGTGTCAAATCTGCGACTAAAGAAGCGGATTCAATCTTAAAAGAATTAAGAACATTACGCGATCAAAAAGGTGCCGACGTTAAAGAACATGAGCTTATCGATAAGAAGAAACAATTAGATGATCAATATGAAGCAAAATCGTTAAAACAAAATGTTCAAAAACAAAAATATGATGAAATCCATGCAGGTGACGAGGTTAAAGTGTTATCGTATGGTCAAAAAGGTGAAGTCTTAGAACTCGTAAATGAAGAAGAAGCAGTGGTTCAAATGGGTATCATTAAAATGAAATTACCTATTGAAGATCTTGAAAAGACTAAAAAGAAAAAAGAAAAACCATCTAAAATGGTCACTAGACAAAATCGTCAAACGATTAAAACGGAATTAGATTTACGTGGTTATCGTTATGAAGAAGCAGTAGGCGAATTAGATCAATATATTGATCAAGCCGTTCTCAGCAATTATGAACAAGTTTATATTATTCATGGTAAGGGCACTGGGGCACTTCAAAAAGCCGTTCAAAACCACTTAAAGAAACATAAAAGTGTGAAATCGTATCGTGGCGGTATGCCAAGTGAGGGCGGCTTTGGCGTAACAGTTGCTGAACTTAAATAAGTTACATTGACGTCTAAGCAGTGTTGTTGATTTTTTTAGAAAATAACGTACAATTAAGCCAGTGAAAATAAAATAAGATGAATGAGATTTGATGATTATTGACAGATTATTAGTAAATGAGCAACTGCGATGCACGTGCCACTAAAGTCTGTTATAATTTGCTCATCATTCAAAATTTAAGGAGGATTGGCATTTATGGCAATCGTAAAAGTAACGGATTCAAACTTTGATGAAAATATTCAATCAGGCGTTAAATTAGTAGATTTCTGGGCAACTTGGTGTGGACCTTGTAAAATGATCGCACCTGTATTAGAAGAATTAGCTGGAGACTATGATGGTAAAGCTGATATTTTAAAATTAGATGTTGATGAAAACCCATCAACAGCAGCTAAATTTGAAGTAATGAGTATTCCAACTTTAATCGTATTTAAAGATGGTGAACCAGTTGATAAAGTAGTAGGTTTCCAACCTAAAGAAAACTTAGCTGAAGTATTAGATAAACATCTATAAGAATAATCTAAACATTAATGAGACTGGGGCATTACATAAATGTAATCGCTCCGTCTTTTTTATATGTAGTTAATCTCTTAGGAAGGAGGGGATACATTGTCAGACTACAAAACTAAAATAAAAGATAAATTAAGTGTAGTTCCTTTTGAACCGGGTTGTTACTTAATGAAAGATCGGAATGACCAAGTGATTTATGTTGGTAAAGCGAAACGTTTAAGAAATAGATTGCGTTCCTATTTTACCGGTGCACATGATGCGAAAACAACAAGATTAGTAGGAGAAATCCGAAATTTTGAATTTATAGTCACTTCAAGTGAAACAGAATCCCTACTTTTGGAACTAAACTTAATTAAACAGTATCAACCTCGCTATAATATTTTATTAAAAGATGATAAGAGCTATCCTTTTATAAAAATCACTAAAGAGAAACACCCTAAGTTAATTGTTACACGTACCGTAAAAAAAGGAACTGGAAAATATTTTGGACCATATCCTAATGCCTATTCAGCACAAGAGACGAAAAAATTATTAGACCGCATTTATCCATTTAGAAAATGTGACAAAATGCCAGACAAATTATGCCTTTATTACCATATCGGACAATGTATGGGACCATGTGTTTATGATGTAGATCAACAAGCCTATGCACAAATGACTCGTGAAATAAGTGACTTTTTAAATGGAGAAGATAAAACCATTCTCAAAAATTTAGAGGATCGTATGATGGATGCGAGTGAAAAATTAGACTTTGAACGTGCGAAAGAGTATCGCGATTTAATACAACATATTCATAATTTAACTAAAAAACAAAAAATTATGTCGTCAGATAACACCATCAGAGATGTGTTTGGTTATAGTGTTTCTAAAGGATGGATGTGTATTCAAGTATTCTTCATTCGACAAGGGAATTTGATACAAAGAGATGCGACAATGATTCCTTTACAACAACAAACTGAAGAAGAAGAATTCTATACATTTATAGGTCAATTCTATAGTTTAAACCAACATATTCTGCCCAAAGAAGTGCATGTTCCTAAACATCTAGATAAGACTATGATTCAATCCGTAGTTGATACTAAAATTGTTCAACCGGCGCGTGGTGCTAAAAAAGAAATGGTGGATTTGGCTAATCATAATGCCGAAGTTGCACTTGAAAATAAATTCGAGCTAATTGCAAAAGATGAATCTCGTACAATAAAAGCAATTGAAGAGCTCGGAGAACGAATGGGCATTCAAACACCAATCCGTATTGAAGCATTTGATAACTCAAATATTCAAGGTGTAGATCCCGTATCAGCCATGGTTACTTTTGTTGACGGTAAAGCAGATAAAAAAGGATATCGTAAGTATAAAATTAAAACGGTCGATGGACCAGATGATTACAAGTCAATGCGAGAAGTCGTTCGTCGTCGTTATACGCGTGTTTTGAATGAAGGATTGCCTTTGCCTGATTTAATTATCGTCGATGGTGGGAAAGGGCATATGTCAGGTGTATTAGATGTCCTTGAGAATGAACTAGGCTTAGACATTCCCGTTGCTGGATTAAGAAAAAATGATAAACACCAAACGTCAGAATTACTTTATGGACCACAAGCAGACGTTGTACCATTGAAAAAGAATAGTCAAGCATTTTATTTATTACATCGAATTCAAGATGAAGTTCACCGTTTTGCAATTACGTTCCATCGTCAAACACGCCAAAAAACAGGTTTACAATCTGTATTGGACACTGTTGACGGCATCGGAAGTAAACGTAAGACGCGTTTATTAAGAACGTTTGGATCGATTAAGAAAATGAAGGAAGCAAGTGTTGCTGACTTAAAACAAGCAGGTTTACCTGAGAAGGTTGCACATAACTTACAACAAGCTTTGTCAGATAATTAATTAAAAAAAGGGCTATGAGAATTATTCTCATAGCCCAAAAACATATAAAAAATGTTACAATACAGTTAACAAAAAGTTTATTTTTTTAAGAAAGTATGGAAGCGTTTTCTAATTGAGAAACATTATCATTAAAGTGTTTTTAGAAATGATAAATGTAATACTTGCATTTATCATTAAAAAATAACGAACTCAATTTACTTTTTTAAGTCCTACTTGTTTACATAGTTCTGATTGGAACGTCTATTGATGAAGAAATGTCAGGATCCTTAAATAAGACAAGTACTAAATAAAATAGTAAATCGTTATGTGATATATGGACTTGATTAAATTAACTTTCTTAGAAATAAGCGATTTAAATTAATAGTTTTACAGGGGGGACTCCTTTTGGCAAAGTCTAAAAATGAATTCTACCTTAGACGTGTACACTCGTTACTAGGTATTATTCCAATTGGTGCATTCTTAATCGTTCATTTAATTGTGAACCATCAAGCAACACAAGGGGCAGAGGCTTTTAATAAGGCAGCTGGCTTTATGGAATCAATTCCGTTTTTACTCGCAGTTGAATTTTTATTAATTTACATTCCGATTTTATACCATGGTCTATATGGTATCCACATTGCATTTACAGCTAAAGAAAATATCGGCCATTACTCATTATTTAGAAACTGGATGTTCGCATTACAAAGATTCTCAGGTATTGTGACATTTATATTTATCTTCATGCATTTATGGCAAACGACAATTCAAAAATACTTCTTTGGTAAAGCAGTTGATTTTGAATTGATGCACAAAACACTTGAAAACCCACTTTGGGTCATTGTATATATCGTTTGTGTATTATGTGTTATTTTCCATTTCTCTAATGGTTTATGGTCATTCTTTGTAACATGGGGATTCTTACAATCTAAACAATCTCAACGTGTTTTCACTTGGATTTCTTTAGTTGTATTCTTAGTTCTTGGATACATTGGTGTATCAGCAATTTTCGCATTTGTATAAAACATAAATAGTAATCACATATAGTACGTTGAAATTTTTGATAAGTAATTGATTTAGGTGCTTATCATATGAGCTTACGTAAACACGTTAAGCGATCGATATATTTTAGGGGAGTGACTTTTCTATGGCAGAGAAAAAAATTATTGTTGTCGGTGGAGGACTTGCCGGTCTGATGTCAACAATTAAAGCTGCAGAACAAGGTGCGCATGTAGATTTATTCTCAATCGTACCTGTTAAACGTTCGCACTCTGTATGTGCCCAAGGTGGTATTAACGGTGCGGTAAATACCAAAGGTGAAGGGGATTCTCCTTGGATTCACTTTGATGATACAGTCTATGGTGGGGACTTCTTAGCGAACCAACCACCAGTAAAAGCTATGGCTGAAGCTGCACCATCAATTATCCATTTATTAGACCGTATGGGTGTAATGTTTAGTAGAACGAAAGAAGGTCTTTTAGACTTTAGACGTTTCGGTGGTACACTTTACCACAGAACCGCTTTTGCAGGTGCTACTACAGGTCAACAACTATTGTATGCACTTGATGAACAAGTACGTTCATTCGAAGTAGATGGACTCGTTACGAAATATGAAGGATGGGAATTCTTAGGTATAGTCAAAGATGATGAAAATGCTGCAAGAGGTATTGTTGCTCAAAACATGACCACTTCAGAAATTAAATCATTTGGATCAGATGCAGTTATCATGGCAACAGGTGGTCCGGGTATCATCTTTGGTAAGACAACAAACTCAATGATTAATACAGGATCAGCAGCATCAATTGCCTACCAACAAGGTGCTAAATATGCAAACGGGGAATTTATTCAAATTCATCCAACTGCCATTCCTGGTGACGATAAATTACGTTTAATGAGTGAGTCAGCACGTGGTGAAGGTGGTCGTATTTGGACGTACAAAGACGGTAAACCTTGGTACTTCTTAGAAGAGAAATATCCTGATTACGGTAACTTAGTTCCTCGTGATATTGCAACGCGTGAAATCTTTGATGTATGTATTAATCAGAAATTAGGTATTAACGGCGAAAACATGGTTTACCTTGACTTATCTCATAAAGATCCACATGAATTAGACGTTAAACTTGGTGGTATCATTGAAATTTATGAGAAATTCACAGGTGATGACCCACGTAAAGTACCGATGAAGATTTTCCCAGCGGTTCACTATTCAATGGGTGGTTTATATGTAGACTATGATCAAATGACAAATATTAAAGGTCTATTTGCTGCTGGTGAATGTGATTTCTCACAACATGGTGGTAACCGCTTAGGAGCGAACTCATTACTATCAGCAATCTATGGTGGTACTGTCGCAGGACCTAATGCGATTAAATATGTAGAAAATGTTGAAACAACATATACTGAATTAGATGATAGCATTTACCAAAAACGTGTAGATGAAGAACAAGAACGTTTTGACAAATTATTAAATATGCGTGGTACTGAAAATGCATACAAACTTCACCGTGAACTTGGTGAAGTTATGACAGCGAACGTAACAGTTGTACGTGAAAATGATAAATTATTAGAAACAGACAAAAAAATCGTTGAATTAATGAAACGTTATGAAAATATTGATATGGAAGATACGCAAACGTGGAGTAACCAAGCTGTATTCTTCACTCGTCAATTATGGAACATGTTAGTTTTAGCACGTGTTATTACAATTGGTGCATACAATCGTAATGAATCTCGTGGTGCGCATTACAAACCAGAATTCCCTGATCGTAATGATGATGAGTGGTTAAAAACAACATTAGCTGAATATCAAGGTAGAGAAGAAGCACCTAAATTTACTTATGAACCAGTCGATGTAAGTTTAATTCCACCACGTAAACGTGACTATACAAGTAAGTCTAAAGGAGGTAAAAAATAATGGCTGACAATCAATCAGTAAAAGAAACTCCCGAAGAACTTCGCCAAAACGATAGTAAAACAAATGAGACAGAACAACAAAAGCCAAAACAAAAATCAATTAAATTGATTATTAAACGACAAGATAATCAAGACTCTAAACCATATGAAGAAACATTCGACGTTCCTTATAAAGAAAACATGAATGTGATTGCATGTCTCATGGAAATTAGACGTAACCCAGTAAATAATAAGGGTGAAAAAACAACACCTGTTACTTGGGATATGAACTGTTTAGAGGAAGTTTGTGGTGCTTGTTCTATGGTTATCAATGGTCGTGCAAGACAATCATGTTCAGCAATCGTTGATCACTTAGAACAACCAATTCGTTTAGAACCAATGAGTACGTTCCCTGTAATACGTGATTTACAAGTAGATCGTACAAGAATGTTCGATAACTTGAAACGTATGAGAGCATGGATTCCAATTGATGGTACGTATGATTTAGGACCAGGACCACGTATGCCTGAGAAAAAACGTCAAACCGCTTACGAATTGTCTAAATGTATGACTTGTGGTGTTTGTTTAGAAGTGTGTCCGAATGTTACACCTAAAAATAAATTCGTTGGTGCCCAAGCAATTTCTCAAGTTCGTTTATTCGACTTACATCCAACAGGTGCAATGACCAAAGACGAACGTTTAGATGCGTTAATGAGCGCCGGTGGTTTACAAGAATGTGGTAATTCTCAAAACTGTGTGAATGCCTGTCCTAAAGGTATTCCTTTGACAACGTCAATCGCTGCTATGAATAGAGAAACAACATTCCATATGTTTAAATCATTCTTCGGTTCAGACCATAAAGTTGATTAATACTTTTTAAAAAGTTAAAGATAGCAAAAATCATAATTAGTGACAACTTAACGAATTTACAGTAGTTGATAGAACTGAGAAAATGTGTAAATCAAACTTTTCTCAGTTCGAGTCATATGTAAGGGGTAGGGCAATGAATTCAAAAAGAATTATGTCCTACCCCTTACTTTTTTGTTGTCATTTAAATGTGTAAAAACGTTTACTCAATCGGATTAGTCAAACTCTCAACATGTATATGGTAAAATAACTATACTATGTGTTATAAGGATGAATGAAAATGAATAAACCAATTGGTGTTATAGATTCAGGCGTAGGTGGTTTGACTGTAGCAAAAGAAATTATGCGTCAATTACCTAATGAGACAATATATTATTTAGGAGACATTGCAAGATGTCCATATGGTCCAAGACCTGGAGATGAAGTAAAAGCATTTACTACACAACTCGCTAACAAACTAATGCAGTTTGATATCAAAATGCTAGTTATAGCGTGTAATACTGCGACTGCTGTTGCATTAGAATATTTGCAACAAGTGTTGCCTATTCCTGTTATTGGGGTTATTGAGCCAGGCTCCAGAACGGCTATTATGACAACTAAGAACCAAAAAGTTTTAATTCTTGGGACAGAAGGGACAATAAAATCTGAAGCGTACAGACATCATATTAAACGCATTAACCCTAATGTGCATGTATATGGCGTAGCTTGTCCTGGTTTCGTCCCGTTAGTTGAACAAATGCGCTACAATGATCCTACCATTACAAGTATTGTCATTCATCAAACGTTAAAACAGTGGAGAAATACAGAGGCAGATACAATAATTTTAGGTTGCACACACTATCCATTGTTATATAAACCAATCAATGATTACTTTGGAGGAGAGAAGAAAGTTATTTCCTCTGGACTAGAGACAGCGCGTGAAGTAAGTGCTTTATTAACGTTTAGTAATGAACACGCGAGTTATACGCGCCATCCAGAGCATCGATTTTTCGCTACTGGAGATACCGTACATATTAAAAATATAATTTTGCAATGGTTAAAATTAGATGTTGAAGTTGAGCGCATCAGTGTAGATGCTTAGTGAGGAGGAATTATAATGGCAGATATCGTAATCGCTACAAACAATAAAGGTAAAATTAATGACTTTAAATCTATCTTTCCCCACGATAATGTGATAGGTATATCAGAGCTTATCGCAGATTTCGATGTAGAGGAAACTGGAACAACTTTTGAAGAAAATGCACGGTTAAAGTCAGAAGAAGCTGCAAAAGTGTTAAATAAACGTGTTATCGCAGACGACAGTGGTTTAGAAGTATTTGCGTTAAATGGGGAACCGGGTGTCTATTCAGCTCGATATGCCGGTCTAGACAAGAGCGATGATGCTAATATTGATAAATTATTAAAGAATTTAAATGGTATTGAAGAGCGTGAGGCACAATTTGTTTGTGTCATTAGTATGAGTGCACCTAATGAGCCGACGCAAACTTTCAAAGGAACAGTATCTGGTGTAATTACGACTGAGAGACAAGGTGAGCATGGTTTCGGATATGATCCTGTATTTTATGTTCCTGAAAAAGGTAAAACCATGGCACAACTCACAACAACAGAAAAAAGTGAAATTAGTCATAGAGGTAATGCAATTAAGAAATTAAATGCTTATTTGGAGAGTGAATCAATATGACAAAGTGGCTTATCGTCAGTGACAATCATACAGAACCTGGTATTTTATACCATATTTATGAATCACATAAAGACGCTGAAATGTTACTACATTTAGGTGACTCTGAATTCGAATACAATGACACAGAGTTAAGTCTATTTAAAAGAGTAAAAGGAAATTGTGACTTTTATCCTGAATTCCCAAATGAGGAAGTTGTAGAAGCTAAAGGTATTAGAGCCTTTTATACACATGGCCATTTATATTCAGTTAATCAAACGCGCATGCACCTAGCTGAGAAGGCTAAATCACTTAGATGTCAATTTGCTTTCTATGGTCATACTCACGTCGCAAAATATGAACACTTTAGTGGTGTACACGTTATTAACCCAGGCAGTATATCACAATCCCGCAGTAGTATTGAAGAAACGTTTGCAGAACTCCGCATTGATGAACAAAATATGAATGCAATTTTAAACTTTAGAAATCGTGACAACCGTATTATAGAAACAATAGAATTCGAAATTTAGCAAAGAAACACTTAGGCAAAAGTCGTTGCCTAAGTGTTTTGATTTTAGATAGGACAGAATTCAAATTAAATAAGTCATGTAGGATGAAGGTATTAAATTGAGAAGTAAAAACGAACCACTTCGGCACTTTACTTAGCAATAAGCGCATGGTTGCTTTCAATTATTAATTTAGTACTTACGGTTTAAATCATATTGAGGCTTGATAAATTAGAAAAAGCAGATATAAAAGTGTTAAGCACGTGTCAAAATAGTTCAGTTTTCTTCTGTTTTGTTCGAAAACAAAAAAGCCGAAAGCCTATAATAACGGGCTTTTCGACTTTGTTCAAAAGTTATATAACGTCCTGGGAGAGATACTATAAACCTTATAACGACGGGTTTCATGGGGTTTTGGGTCCCTAATGGGTCCCTAAAAATCACATTGCGCTTATTATTTGCGTTGCTTTTTCATCTTCTTCTTTGTAAGTTTCTTCAAGTAAATGTGAATAAACTTCTGTGGTTACTGATATATTTTTGTGTCCTAGTCTTTTCGAAATGTAATATATAGAAATGCCTTTGGCTAATAAATATGAACAGTGAGTGTGACGTAAAGCATGTGAAGTGATTTCTTTGATACCTAGATTTTTACAATATACTTTTAAACGTTTATTAACTGCATTGTTTGTTAATTCTCCAAATACAGTACCGTCGATAGTTCTAGGTAATTGATCAATAGACTTAATGATATGGTTCATATCTTTTTGACTAATAGACACGTAACGTGGTGACGAATCTGTTTTATGCTCATCAATATAAATTTCGCTTTTAACTTGATTGATATAATCTCGTTTTAGATTTAAAGCACCACTTATGCGACAACCAGTACATATCATGATGAATAATACAAGTGATGACGCATTGTCTTTAGTCATCAAATGCTGTTTTAATAATTCATAGTCTTTTAGATTGATATATTTACTATCTTCACTTTTATTAGGGTTACTAGCTCTATAATTCACTTTAAAAGTAGGGTTCTTAGATATAAGTCCCTCGTATACTGCATCGTCTAAAGATGTTCTAATATAGCCGTTTAGCTTTCTAATAGATTCTTTAGAATGATTTTTTGAAAATTCATTAATAAAATCTTGATAGTGGTACCTAGATAAATCTTTCAGCTTTTTCTTGCCAATAGGGTGGTTATTGATATGTTCAATTGCAGAGGTATAGGACTTATATGTTTTAGGTGTCACTGTTGATTTTTTAAACGTTTCGCACCATGTTTTGAAATAGTCATATAACGTTAAATTAGGTTCGTATTCAATACCTTGCTTTAATTCATTTAACTTATCTAACCCTGCAGAATTAGCCTCTCTCTTTGTTCTAAAACCTTTCTTTCGATATCTCTTACCCTCGTATTTAAACTCATATTGCCATTTTTTACCGTCATAACATCGTGTTTGCATGCTATCCCTCCTCAAAAAAGGTAAAAAAATAATAAGGGTACTCCCACGTACCCTTTATTTAAATAAATATATTAATAATTAAACTAATAGCACCAATCATTAAACTTAAACCACCAATAGCAGTACTAATAGCTATACCTACAAACCACTTAGTTTGTTTAGCTTCTAAACCACTAATTTTAGCATCAATTTTATCGGCCATTCTATCCGGTAAAGCATCTAATTTATCATCAATACGTTTCTCAAACTGTTCGAATACTTCTTTAGTAATATATTTATTATCCATCTGTACACCTCCGAGACTGTTGGTATTTGCTTTCATTGTACCATGCACAGAGGTGTCTTTGTTATGGTTAAGATGTACAGGAAATTTACCGTCTGGAAATCTTAACTTAAGAAAATCTTCGTGAAGTGTTGGCTTCAAAGTATCATTATTTTCTGTTTTAGTCATCATTAAACTCCTTGCTATGGTAAATAGGAATTTTAGTGGCGAATACTTCGTTTAAATGTTTGTTAGACATCCAATTTAGCATAATATTTTTGTCAATATCATTTTCTTTGATTTCTTCTGGTAGTGCTATTACCTTTAATTCTTGATAAATATTAGTGAAATCATATGCTTTACTATTAGGTTCAAACTTATAAAGTGTGAATTGGATAGTTTCATGCTTCTTTTGCATAATTTTTTCATCAAGATAAAGTGACCAAAAGTTTCTTAACTCAAAACCAATGTCTCCAGTTTTATCATAAAGCAAAATTACTAGATAGATTTCATTGTTATTAGAATAAGGGTTGTTAATTCTATCCAACCCGCTCAGTGTAAATTTAACACCCAATTCTGCATGTTCGTAAAGTAGCGAGAAATCCAATAATGGATCATGCTCAGGTTTACCAGTTTGACCAATATAAAATTGCAAATTACTTAATGTAGGTCTTATTTCTAAATTACTATTCCTAACACCCATTCTAAATTCCTCTTTTATCTAATATTTTTATATTCAAACACTCGTAACGGTTCAAACTGAATAACGTATTTACCATACCGAGTGGAATAACCATATTTCTGTTTATAATGTTCAATACTTTGTAGGACAAAACTTTCTGTAACTTCAAAAAAATTAGCAAGTTCATATAAGTTATGAATACCTTGCAAAAATGCTTTTACAATATCTTTGAGAGGAACTAACTTTTCATAGGCTAACCTACGTGCATAACCTTCAAATTTTTTATGATTAAAATTACTTTGATCAACTATATTTCCGTATGTAAGTTCGTTATGAGCAAGTTCCTCTGCAAGTGTTTCAAGTTTGGAAGTAATAGGCAAGTTACGATTAATTAAAATCATATCTCCAAGCCACAAGCCAGATAACCTTTTAGGTAAGTTATCACATTCAATGACTTCAATATAGTCGTGTTCAATTAACATATCCTCATATTTCCCCACATAAAACACCCTTTATTTTCTTTTACTTCTTATGTATTCAGCGTAATCTAGAATTTCTTGCCATTCTCCGTCAGTTAAATCACCATCAAGATGTGCTGCTAAATGATTGGGTTTTTCTTCAACCACTAATTCCTCACGGCCACTTAATTCGTCTAAAGACACTCCAAAGAAATCAGATAAGGCACTAGCGTGTTCCATAGAAGGACTTGTTGTTCCCTTTTCCCATCTATCAATTGATGCTTTAGAGAACTTAACGTTGTACTTTGAATTTAATCTGTCACTTAATTCTTTTAGAGAGTAATTATTAGCTTTTCTAAGGTTAGAAAGGTTATCCGAAAATTTTGTCATTGTTTTTTCTCCTTGATTTGTAATTTACAAACTTATTATATAAGTTTGTTCTCAAAAATGCAACGCATTTTACAAATTTATTTCTCAAAAATGAAATTTATTTGTTGACACTGAAATTATAAGCGTGTATAGTTCTTAGTGTAATCTCATAAATGAGACGAAAGAGGTGAGAAAAAAATGAATACTAAGCGCTATCAAAAACTCAGAAACTTTATTGATGAAAGTAAATATACGCACAAGGAAGTAGCGTATATGATTGGAATGACGCCTACAAGATTTAGCCAGAAGATCAATAAAAATAAAAGTAATTTCACGATTGATGAAGCTAGTGCTATTTGTGACGTTTTAGATATTAGTATGGATGATTATTTTTTTAATCAAAACGTCTCAAAAATGAAACGAGAAGTGCAAACAACTTAATAAGGAGGTGTAAGACATGACGCAAACTTTAAACGTAACCGTCCCAATACCAGATACACACGTACTGGTCTCTAAAGATGAATACGATGAGTTATTAAGTTACTCACTAGATCCAGTTTGGGACTTAAAAGAATTGAAACGCAAATTGAAAATGTCATCTGACGACACTATCAAAGATAGATTGTTGTTCAATCCGAAGTTTGAAAAATTACTTAAAAAGCAAGGCATCGCACATTATCCAGATGAAAGTTTGAACCGTTGGAGGTTTAACGCTAGAAAGATGAGTAAATTCATCGACGAACATTTCGAAGAAATACATGGAAAGGGGTGAAGAAATGACGAATGACGATAAAACGTTTGTACTAACAGGCTTTATGTTTATTGCAGTGTTCTTTCTATTATTAATCGCATTAAATGTGTTTATCACTAATGCAGCTGCATATGCGCTATTAACATCAATGCTAACATATTTGTTTTTTGACACTTGTTACTACGTAAAAAAAGACTAACACGTTTGGCAGAACGCATTAGTCAAATTAAAGGGTTTCAAATTCATATATACCCTAATATTACATTTTTTAGGAGGTATGCGCAATGGGCGTATTAGAAGAATTACTAAAAGAAATAAAACTACTAAATAAAAACTTAAGTGCAATTCGAGTAGAAATGTCAACTGTAGATACAAGTACAGTGCAAAACGTAGTTAAAGAAGCACCATCAGAAAAACCACAAAAGGAAGAAACACCTAAAGAAGAACCTGAACAAGAAAATGACGCATCATTCTCAAAAGATTACGTTCTAAATCTCGGAAAAGAATTCCTGAAATCAGGCGACCAATCAGATAAAGCTGCATTTAAAGAAAAGCTATCAGAATTAGGCGCTAACAAGCTATCAACTGTTGCCGAAAAAGATTTCCCTGAGATAGTTGATTTCATGAAAGCGAGATTAAGCGCATGAAGTTAGACCACACAAATCGTGCTCATGCCAAATTGAGTGCAAGCGGTGCTAAACAATGGCTTAACTGCCCACCTAGTATTAAAGCAAGTGAAGGTATAGGTGATAAGACTTCAGTCTTTGCAGAAGAAGGAACCTTTGCACATGAATTAAGTGAGTTGTATTTCAAACATCAATATGAAGATTTAACAGACTTTGAGTTTAATAAAGCTTTCAACAACTATCAACACAATCAATATTATTCAGAAGAATTACGAGAATATGTTGAAGAATATGTTGATCAAGTTGAAGAAAAATACAACGAAGCTTTAGCAAGAGATAGTGATGTCATTACCATGTTCGAAACAAGATTGGATTTAGGTCGATACGTTCCTGAATCGTTCGGCACAGGTGACGTCATCATCTATTCAGGCGGTGTGCTAGAAATCATTGACTTGAAATATGGTAAAGGTGTTGAAGTATCAGCAATCGATAACCCACAACTTAGACTTTACGGCTTAGGTGCTTATGAACTTTTAAGCATGCTATATGACATCCACACAGTAAAAATGACGATTATTCAACCTAGACTCGACAACTTTTCAACTGAAGAACTTCAAATCAATACACTCGTTGATTGGGGCTTAGAGTATGTAAGGCCTAGAGCAGAACTTGCTTTTAATGGTGAGGGTGAATTTAAAGCAGGTGAGCATTGCAGGTTCTGTAAGATTAAACATTCATGTAGAGAACGTGCTCGATACATGCAAGATGTACCAAATAAACCGGCTCACTTATTAAGTGATGATGAAATAGCCGAGCTGCTTTATAAGCTACCTGATATTAAGAAATGGGCAGATGAAGTTGAAAGCTATGCGCTTGAGCAGATGTCTGAGCACGATAAATCATATGACGGTTGGAAACTCGTTGAAGGCCGTTCACAACGTAAGATGACAGATGAAAAAGCAATTAAAGATTTATTAATTAAAGAGGGCTATAAGCCTGAAAACGTTACAGAAACAAAGTTACTTAGCCTAACGAAATTAGAAAAATTAGTCGGTAAAAAATCATTTAACACTTTAGCCAGTGACTACATTGTTAAGCCACAAGGTAAGCTCACACTTGCCAAAGCGTCTGATAGACGACCAGCAATTAAGCAAAGTGCCGAAGATGATTTTGACCAAATATAAAACAAAAGGAGAATCTTAATTATGAAAGCAAAACAAAATGGAACAAAAGTGATTACAGGTAAAGTGAGAGCATCATACGCACATATCTTTGAACCTCATAGTATGCAAGAAGGGCAAGACGCTAAATACTCAGTAAGTTTAATCATTCCAAAGTCAGAAACAAGCACAATCAATGCAATTGAAAAAGCAGTTGATGAAGCAATTGAAAATGGTAAAGCGTCTAAGTTTGGCGGTAAGGTACCCGGAAACTTAAAAACCCCTTTAAGAGATGGAGACATTGAACGTGAAGATGATCCTAACTATCAAGATGCATACTTTTTAAACGCATCAAGCAAAAGCGCACCTGGTATTGTTGACCAAAATAAAATCCGACTTACAGACGCTAGTACGGTTGTAAGTGGAGATTACATTAGAGCATCACTAAACTTATATCCTTTTAATACCAATGGTAATAAAGGAATTGCAGTAGGGCTTAATAACATTCAATTGGTTGAAAAAGGAGAACCTTTAGGCGGTGCAAGTGCTGCAGAAGATGACTTCGACGAATTAGACACAGATGAAGACGATTTAATTTAGCACACTAGCGGGGTTTTCCCCGCTTTAATTTTAAAACTTAAGAGGTGAACGCACATGGAGTACATGAACATTGATATCGAGTCCTATAGTAGTAACGACATCTCAAAGTGTGGTGCCTATAAATATACAGAAGCGGAAGACTTTGAAATTTTAATCATTGCTTACTCAATTGATGGTGGACCTGTTAGTGCTATTGATATGAAGAAAGTTGATAACGAACCCTATCATGCAGACTTTGAAACATTCAAAATTGCTTTGTTTGACTCTAACGTAAAAAAATATGCCTTTAACGCAAATTTCGAAAGAACGTGTTTAGCAAAACATTTTAATGAACCTATGCCACCTGAAGAATGGATATGCACTATGGTTAACGCAACACGCATTGGTTTACCTGCATCACTTGATAAGGTTGGATCCGTTCTCCATTTACAGGAACAAAAAGATAAAACAGGCAAGAATTTAATTCGATATTTCTCAATTCCATGTAAACCAACAAAAGTGAATGGCGGTCGTACTCGTAACTTACCTGAACATGATCCTGAAAAGTGGCAACAATTTATTGATTACTGTATTCGAGATGTTGAAGTAGAAATGAATATTGCTAAAAAGATAAGTGATTTTGAAGTAACTGAGACAGAACAAAAATACTGGTCTTTAGATCAACGTATTAATGATAGAGGCATTAAGTTATCAAAGACTTTAATGGAAGGTGCTAATGAGCTAGATAAGTTAAGTAAAGATGAATTACTTAAACAAGCAACGCAGATAACTGGATTAGACAATCCAAACAGTCCAAGTCAATTACTTGAATGGCTCAATAATGAACAAGGCTTAGACATTCCAAACTTACAAAAGAAAACCGTTCAAGAGTATCTAAAGAAAGCCACAGGCAAAGCAAAACAAATGCTAGAGATTAGGCTACAAATGGCTAAAACAAGCGTTAAAAAATACAACAAAATGCATGACATGATGTGTCGTGATGAAAGAGTACGTGGCTTATTCCAGTTCTATGGTGCAGGCACTGGCAGATGGGCAGGCCGGGGCGTACAACTGCAAAACTTAACCAAGCACTACATCTCTGATACAGAACTTGATATAGCTAGAGAACTTATCAAAGAACAAAAGTTTGATGACTTAGAACTGCTATTAGATGTACACCCACAAGACTTATTAAGTCAGTTAGTTAGAACAACGTTTACCGCAGAAAACGGTCATGAGTTAGCAGTTAGTGACTTCTCAGCCATCGAGGCTCGAGTTATTGCTTGGTATGCCAAAGAACAATGGCGCTTAGATGTGTTTAACACACACGGCAAGATTTATGAAGCGTCTGCATCTCAAATGTTTGGCGTCCCTGTTGAATCAATTAAAAAAAGCGACCCGCTCAGACAAAAAGGTAAAGTGTCAGAACTTGCATTAGGTTATCAAGGTGGGCCTGGTGCTTTAAAAGCTATGGGCGCACTGGATATGGGCATTGATGAGAGTGAGTTACAAGGCTTGGTTGATAGTTGGCGTAAAGCTAACCCTAACATTGTTAACTTTTGGAAAGCGTGCCAAGATGCTGCAATTAAAACGGTAGAAACCCGCCAACGCCATAAGACGCACGGCTTAACGTTCTATATGAATAAAGGCTTTTTAATGATAGAGCTACCAAGTGGCAGAGCATTAGCTTATCCGAAAGCGCGACTAGGTGAGAACGATTGGGGCGCACCAGTTGTTAACTTCATGGGATTAGACCTAAATCGCAAATGGACAAAGTTATCAACATACGGTGGGAAACTTGTGGAGAACATTGTACAAGCAACGGCAAGAGATTTATTAGCTATCTCAATGTATCGAATAGAACATGCAGGCTTTCAAATCGTAGGTCATGTACATGATGAGATTATCGTTGAAGTACCAGTAGGATCTAATGGACTTGAAAAAATAGAAAAATTAATGAGCAAACCAGTGGAATGGGCTAAAGGTTTAAACCTTAATAGTGATGGATTTACAAGCCCGTTCTATATGAAAGATTAGGAGTGATTGATATGGCAACAACAGCAGTTGAATTAATTACTGATTTAGTTGAAGCGATGGAAGATTATGGCAATTTCGATATTAAAACTGAAGACGGGCAAGATGTCGAGTTAAAACATATTTTTAAATACCAACCTGGAGCTACTGCCGTTATAGAAGTTAAAAAAGAAATGCCGAAAGTGAATTTAAACGGTAAACGTTACAGATTATGTGATGTATACAAATATTTTGATGTATCAGATAGCACAGTTAGGAAACGTTATGCAGAAGGCCTACGTGGACCAGAGTTAATACATGGCAAAGGAGTATATCAATATGGTGCAGACGTACGAAAGAAATGAAAAGCAACTAACAGCTAAGCAGTTGTATGAGATACAGCAGGCTGAAATTAGACATGAAAGAGCATTGAAACGTAAACGTAGAGAAGAACGTATTGCTAGGGCTAAACGTGCAGAGCGTGAAGTTGCTAAGCACAGAGTAAACACTAAATACTTTAAAAATCTAGTACAGAATAATCTTATGGTTAAAGTCAAAACGGATCAATACGGCAACGCGCAGAGGGGGTAGCGGAATGGAAAATGTAAGGATAATTGATTTGAAAGTAGATAATATTGTTCAGTTCCAAGCACCATTTAAAGGTATTACTGCTATGCAAACGGCCATAGTCAATCGTGTGTATGCAAAAGAAATACTGTTAAAAACGGTATGGAAAGCAGAAGTGGAAAATCAAGGTGGCTATAAATTCACACTTACCGACAATGACGACTTTATGAGAGTGAATGTGCCATTCACACGTAAGGTGGATATGCAGGAAGAACAAGATGTAGTAAATAAACCGAAACATTATACTTACGGAGATATCGAAGTCATTGATTATATTGAGCAAGTAACGAAAGACTACAAACCAGAATTAGCATTTGCGATTGGTAATGCAATCAAATATATCAGTCGTGCTAATCATAAGAACGGTAAAGAAGATTTAGATAAAGCGCGTTGGTATTTAAATCGTGCATTTGAAAAGTGGGAGGGCTAACAATGATCTATTTAGGTGGCGACATGCTAAGTATTGGGCAACAGATGCGTCGTGAGTGGGAAAAACAAGAGTTACAACGATTAGGTTTTAAAGTGTACGCACCACATGACGATAAGGACATCAATGATAAAGCAAATGCTAAGCAAGATAAGTTAGCAGAACGTATTGTGTTTAATGACACATTAGGTATGGAAACAAGCGATGTAATGATATTTGACTACTTACCACATGCACAAGGGACAATTTGCGAAATGGGGTACGCACAGCACCTTAAAAGAGCAAGCGAGAAAGATATTAAGATTTACGTCCAATGTACTGACATCAGACAAGGTACAGGACATATTTCAGAAGAACAGGACCGAGCAGAGTTCAGTATTAATCAATATGTGTATGGCGTAATTATGGATATCACTGATGGTAGAGGTATTCAAACGTTTGATGAGATATGTAAGGATTTGGTGAATGCATGATTATTAATAACATATTAAAAATAAACGATAGCTACAAAGCACCGCAACGCATTATGGATATTCTGTATGGAGATATAGAAGAACGTAACAAGATATTTATGAAGTTTCTCGAAGCGTTTAATAAAGATGTCAACTACGACTGGTTCCATGAATACTTTCAAGATGAACATGCTAATCGTAAGAAACATAAACAAGATTTCACACCACAATCTATTAGTAAGCTACTTGTGGAAATGGTAGCAGACAGTAAAGGAGACTACTACGAGCCAGCAGCAGGAACAGGTGGCATTGTGATTGAGAAATGGAATAAGGATAGGATGAAATACTCACCGTTTGATTATGAGCCTAGAATGTACTTCTACACAGCAGAGGAGTTAAGTGACCGAACTATTCCATTCTTATTATTCAACATGCTTATTCGTGGCATGAACGGGCTTGTCGTTCAATGTGATGTATTAACTAGAGAAGCATATGGCGCATGGTTTATACAGAATGATAGAAACGATCATTTAGGTTTCAGTAGTTTAAATCGATTACCTTATACAGAAGATATTGAGAAAGAGTTGAATGTGAAATTTGTAGAACATAAATATCCAGATATTAAACAGACGGAAGGTGTCCCAGCGTGGCTAGTGGAATGATATTATCCAACACAATCAACCAACGCTATCGCTATACTACATAAGGCAAGACACCTACACAGATACAACATGAATTACGCAAGCTAGGTGTCAACGGCTTTGTGGTTAAGGTAGCAGGAAAAGTTAGTGAGTGTGACATAAAAAGGAACAGGGAGTGTTTGAGATGATACCTAAATTTAGAGCCTATGTTAAAAATGGAGACCGCTATTTAAAAATTGACAATGATAGATGGGTTTTTATTTTTAATGATTATAATAATGAAGTTAAAGTTCACGACCATATGGTTGTATTGATAACTAATAAAGAAAATATTGTATTGTCAACTGGACTTAAAGATAAAAATGGTGTGGAGATTTATGAGGGAGATATTGTCAAAGTATTAATAAAAGATGAGGAACCTAAAATCATGAAAGATAAAACATATATTGGTGTTGTAGTTTATAACCTAGGAATGTTCGATATAAAAATACCTAAAGACACATATCTAGGAATCATACCTCAAATGTATATGACGGATGTTAATTGTATGTTTGAAATATTAGGTAATAAATACCAGCACCCAGAGTTATTGGAGGACGAGTAAATGGCAGAAGTAACTAAAGAACAAGTGTTGGAATTCATTAGAAACAATAATTTAGATTCGGATGAAAGCTATCCACGTAGTGACTGGTGGAAATTCAGAGATGAACGTGACAGTTTACGAAAGCAACGTGATGAACTCATCAATGATATGGCAGAAGTTAAAAGGAAGGCAGAGGCGTTTGATGAGATGGTTAAGATTTACAATCAAAAGAACGATTTACCAAGTGATGAAATTTTCATGAAAATGGGATATTGCATAAATAATTTGGAGCGTGGTAGTGATGAGTAATATTTATATCATTTTATATACACATCGAAATTACATTGATGGAGATAGTTCTTGGGTAGCAGAATTCTATTTTACTGACAAAAACAAAGCTATTAAACATTTAGAAGTTGAAGGCTATGTACATGAACAAGATGATATGTACATTAGATTTTGCACTAACGCTGAAATTATATTACTTGATAAACAGGAGGAACAATAAATGACTAACCAATTAGACACTTTAATAGCGTTAAGCAAAGAATACACAAGACTGCTTGAAAAACGTAGAGATTTGGAACCAAACTGGCATGCCTACAACCCGAAAATACCAAACGAAAGAATAAGACGTACTGGATTAATGTTAAGACAAACTATGTTAGATGTTGAAAAAGGGAGAATGAAAAATGACTAATCAATTAGAAATCAAGTTATTATCAGAAAACGCAACAATGCCAACACGTGACCGATTAGATGCTGGTTTCGACATCTTTGCAGCAGAAACAATGATACTCGAGCCACAAGAAAAAGCAGTGATCAAAACAGATATAGCCGTAAACATTCCAGAAGGTTATGTCGGTTTATTAACATCAAGAAGTGGTGTAAGTAGTAAAACGCATTTAGTGATTGAAACTGGCAAGATAGACGCAGGGTTTCAGGGTAATATGGGGATTAATATTAAGAATGATGATTTACCGAGAATACCTAATTTACGTCAGGCTAAGTATAAAGACTTAGAGAATAACTATATTGAAACAAACGGAAAAGAGACATATAGACTTGGTACTTACAAAATCAACAAAGGCGACAAACTCGCACAACTCGTTATCGTACCTATTTGGACGCCAGAGTTAAAAGAAGTAGAGGAGTTTAGTTATGTGTCAGAGAGAGGGACAGACGGGTTTGGAAGTACAGGATACTAAGAAGGATATAGTAGCAGAGATTAAAAGAATACTTGGCAAGGAGTGAACGGAATGCTTAAACGCATACTAAAAATATGGTTCATCATCGGAATGTATGAACTTAGTAAATACCTAACTAACGAACTTATTATCTATTTACAATCCGAAGACGATATTGATACTGCACCTAAAGACTTTGCTAGTGAGAGTGATCAATACGATATTAACAGAATTAAAGCTGAGGTGAGCGAGTAGTGTTCGAAAGAATAAAAGAACCTACAGTGTTTGCTAAACAAAAAGAAAAATGGGTCGTAGTTTTAGATGAACCTGAAAACAGAAAGTTATTTGAAGAAAAGTATTCGAACAATAATGGTGATTGGGAAATTTACTATAAACCTTATGACGATTTTTATAAAAGCTTAGAAATAGAAATGGAGAAAGCTGAACAAGAAGTACAAGCAGCAAGGGAAAAAGAAATTAAAAATCCAAATATAAATGAAGATATTAAACGTATAAACAGTAAAGAAAGTTTGGTTGATTATTTACTAAAAGAATACTATCACAGTTCCGAAGTAATCATAGATGAGTATTCAACTGACGCTGAAGTATCAGAAGCAAAACTTAAAGCTAATTATAATGAATTATTAAAACTTAAAGATAAATATATTTAAATGGGGTGAGAAGATAATGAGAATAGATTCTAATTGTATATCTGGTTTAGGAATTACCATTGATGGTGTAACGTATGATAATCCTAACGACTTAATAAATTATTTAACTCGAATTAATAATAGACATACCAACTTAACCTCTGAACAGTGGCGTACTATCTTAGTGTTCGCAATTGAAAATTTAGCTATAGGATTTAACGAGGAAAGGAATGACATTGCTAAAGCATTTGAAGATGCATTCAACTCAAGTGAAAAGGAGGATAACTAATGTGGCCAATATTAACAATTCTATTAGCGCTACTATACCTAATATCAATCATGGTACAACACGAACAAAAGAAAGAAATCGAAACGCTAGAAACTATTAACGACATGCTTAGAAATGCACTACGTGAAAAGCTATAAGAAAGGAGCTTATTATGCAGGACAAAGTCACACAAATCAAACAACTCAAATATGACCGTGATGTGTCTTATGCTTATGCAGCAAGTCGTTTATCAAAGCATTGGAACAATCACAACATGGCTTGGTCCGACTTCATGCAAAAGCTTGCTCAAACGGTTAGAACAAAAGAAGACTTAGCCGACTACAACAAAATGTCTAAATCTGAACAAGCAGATGTTAAAGACGTTGGTGGCTTTGTTGGTGGTTACCTAAAAGAAGGCAAACGTAAAGCCGGTCAAGTGATGAACCGCTCAATGTTAACGCTTGACTTGGACTTTGCAGCACAAGATATGACCGACATACTTTCTATGTTCTATGATTTTGCTTATTGTGTCTATTCAACACATAAGCACAGAGAAATTAGCCCAAGATTACGCTTAGTCATTCCACTTAAACGTAACGTCAACGCAGATGAGTATGAAGCGGTTGGTCGTAAAGTCGCAGATATGGTTGGAATGGAATACTTTGATGATACAACCTATCAACCACACCGTTTAATGTATTGGCCATCAACAAGTAATGATGCTGAGTTCTTTTTCACTTATGAAGATTTACCACTATTAGATCCTGATGAGATTTTAAATGATTATGTTGATTGGACTGACACATTAGAATGGCCAACATCTAATCGAGAGCAAAGCAAGACCAAACATTTAGCAGACAAGCAAGGTAACCCAGAAGAGAAACCAGGTATCGTTGGTGCATTTTGTAGAGCCTATACTATTGAAGAAGCGATTGAAACCTTTATACCTGAACTTTACGACCAACATAGCACAGACCGATACACGTATCATGAAGGGTCAACTGCAGGCGGTTTAGTTTTATATGAGGACGGCAAATTCGCTTATTCTCATCACAACACAGACCCAATCAGTGGTCAACTTGTTAACAGTTTCGACTTAATACGTATTCACTTGTACGGTGCTCAAGATGAAGACATGAAAGCCGATACGCCAATCAACCGCTTACCTAGTTATAAAGCTATGCAGACGAAAGCACAAAATGATGAACAGGTTAAAAAGCAGCTTATCACGGACAAAATGTCTAATGCTATGGATGACTTTGACGTTATTGAAACTGCTAATGATGAATGGGATGAAACATTAGAAATCACATCAAAAGGTAACTTCAAAGCAAGTATTCCTAATATCGAGATTATCTTACGTAATGATCCTAACTTAAAAGGTAAAATCGCATTTAATGAATTTACGAAACAGATTGAATGCTTAGGCAAAACACCGTGGAACAAAGAAAGTCGACATAGACAATGGCAAGACGGAGATGATAGTGCATTACGTAGTTACATTGAAAAAGTGTATGAAATACATCATTCAGGTAAGACAAAAGATGCAATCATCAGTGTTGCAATACAAAACGCTTATCATCCAGTTAGAAATTACCTTAATGGACTAACATGGGACGGTGAGCCTAGACTTGAACGTCTATTTATTAAGTATTTAGGCGTTGAAGACACAGAAGTGAATCGCACGACAACACGTAAAGCTTTAACTGCAGGTGTCGCAAGAGTCATGGAACCTGGATGTAAATTCGACTATATGCTTACGCTTTACGGACCACAAGGTGTTGGTAAATCGGCAATACTTAAAAAGCTTGGCGGTGCTTGGTTCTCAGACAGTTTAGTTTCTGTGACAGGCAAGGAAGCTTATGAAGCACTGCAAGGCGTGTGGGTAATGGAAATAGCCGAACTTGCAGCAACTCGTAAAGCAGAAGTTGAAGCAATTAAACACTTCATCTCAAAACAAATAGACCGATTCCGTGTAGCATATGGCCATTATATAGAAGACTTTCCACGTCAATGTATTTTCATTGGTACAACGAATAAAGTTGATTTCTTAAGAGATGAAACTGGTGGTCGACGTTTTTGGCCTATGACTGTTAATCCTGAAAAAGTAGAAGTGAAATGGTCGAAACTCACTAAAGATGAAATCGACCAAATCTGGGCAGAAGCTAAACATTATTATGATAAAGGCGAAGAACTATATCTTGATCCTGAACTTGAAGAAGAGATGCGTTCAATTCAAAGTAAGCATACCGAAGAATCACCTTATGTAGGTATTATAGAAGAGTTTCTTAATACACCTATTCCTAAAAACTGGAA
Organism: Staphylococcus sp. GDX8P54P; assembly: GCF_017893165.1. Classification (NCBI taxonomy): domain Bacteria; kingdom Bacillati; phylum Bacillota; class Bacilli; order Caryophanales; family Staphylococcaceae; genus Staphylococcus; species Staphylococcus sp. GDX8P54P. Next base: position 2,423 of record NZ_JAESMM010000006.1, on the reverse strand, counting down.
TAGCATGAGTATTAGTGAGCGTAGAGACTTTTATAAGTTTGGTGATGAGTCGATTAGTGAGCAGAGCAGCGAATTAGTTCAAAGAGACAAAGTGTGTGCTTTAGAAATATTTGTTGAATGCTTTGGAAAAGATAAAGGTGATAGCCGACAAATGTTAGAAGTTAAGAAGATTTCAAACACCTTAAGACAGTTAGGTAATTGGCAAGTATATGAAGGTAATAAAACAGGAAAGATTAGATTTGGTAAAGAGTATGGTATACAAACAGCATATGTTAGGGATGAAGATGTTGATGATTTAATATAAGAATATGTGTATAAATATAAGGTTTAATGGTGTTGCATCTAAGTATTTAAGGTGTTGCATTTATAAAACTGCTGCAACACCTTACGAGTAAAACTCCACCTAAAGTGTTGCAGCAACGAACCTAGATGCAACAAGATGCAACACTTAGATGCAACACCTCAAACTATTGAGGCAGTAAGGACGAGCCTTAATTGTTGCAACTGTTGCATTAAATCTACTAAATAGATTAATAATTAATGTTAGGGAGTAAGTAGCAGTATAGTATCTCCCTAACAGCTTATAAGTATAGAAAACACTTTTTAAATGCAACAAATGCAACACCTATATAAATTATGTATTCATTATGCAGGTGAGAAAATGAGAGAATCGAAAATCGAAAGTTATTTAGTCAGAGAAGTTAAAAAGTTAAATGGCTTATGTCTTAAGTGGGTGTCGCCTGGAACAAGAGGTGTGCCTGATAGGATAGTCATTATGCCTAAAGGCAAAACGTATTACGTTGAAATGAAACAACCGAATGGACGAGTTGATCCCTTGCAGCAATACATGCATAAGCAATTAACTAATAGAGATCATCAAGTTTTTACGTTATGGACTAAAGAACAAGTGAATGAATTTATAAAAAGGATAGGTGGTTAAATTGGCAATTACCTTCCAACCTCATAGCTATCAAAAGCACGCAATTGACAAAGTAATCGAAAATGAAAAGTATGGACTTTTTCTTGATATGGGTTTAGGCAAGACGGTATCAACCTTAACAGCGTTTAGTGAATTACAATTGTTAGATACTGAAAAGATGTTAGTCATTGCACCTTTGAATGTTGCTAAAGATACTTGGGCAGATGAGATTAGCAAGTGGGACCATTTAAAGCATTTGCGTGTATCTAAAATACTGGGAACACCTAAGCAAAGATTAGCAGCACTTAATAAAGATGCAGACATCTATATAACTAATAAAGAAAATACGAAATGGTTATGTGATCAATATAAAAAGGAATGGCCATTTGATATGGTTGTGATTGATGAGCTATCAACATTTAAGAATCCATCTAGTCAAAGATTTAAAGCAATAAAGAAGAAACTACCGTTAGTTAAAAGGTTTGTTGGATTAACAGGAACACCAAGTCCAAATAGCTTACTTGATTTATGGGCACAAGTTTATTTGATCGATAGAGGCGAAAGACTAGAAACGGCATTCAGTCGATATCGAGAAAAGTATTTTAAAGCGACACATCAAGTAAGCGATCATGTTTACAACTGGGAACTCAGAGAAGGATCAGAAGATTTAATTTATAAACAGATAGAAGATATCGCCTTAAGTATGAAAGCGAGTGATTACTTAGATATGCCTGAACGGATTGATACGAAACAAGTTGTTACTTTATCTAATAAAGAACGTAAGCTATATGACGAGCTTGAGAAGTACTACATCTTAGAAGATGAAACAGATGGAACTATCGTAGCACAAAGTGGAGCTTCACTTAGTCAGAAATTACTTCAATTATCTAATGGTGCAGTATACACAGATGATGAAGACGTGAGACATATCCATGATAGAAAGCTAGATAAGTTAGAAGAGATTATTGAAGAAGCACAAGGCCAACCTATATTAGTCTTCTATAACTTTAAGCATGATAAGGATAGAATACTAGAACGGTTTAAAGAAGCCATCACTTTAGATACTGAAGGCTATAAGGATAAATGGAATAGTGGGAAAGTGAAGATATTACTTGCACATCCTGCAAGTGCAGGGCATGGATTGAACTTACAACAAGGTGGTCATATCATTGTATGGTTTGGTTTAACTTGGTCGTTAGAATTATACCAACAAGCAAATGCTAGACTTTATAGACAAGGCCAAAAACATACAACAATCATACATCATATTATGACAGAGAATACAATAGACCAGAGAGTCTATGAAGCCTTACAGAATAAAGAGCTAACACAAGAAGAATTAATGAAAGCTATTAAAGCAAGAATAGAACAATATAAGTAATGGAGGTAATCATTTGTACACACGTGATGAAGTGAGAAACATGATAGACAATTATAAGTGGATGCATAATATTATAGAAGCGCAAGTGTATGACGCAGACAGTACATCAACAGCACAGTATGG
>NZ_JAESMM010000058.1:0-29135 GCF_017893165.1 Staphylococcus sp. GDX8P54P | reverse complement strand
TTCAGTTTTCAATGTTCATTAAAATGGAGCGGGTGATGGGAATCGAACCCACAACATCAGCTTGGAAGGCTGAGGTTTTGCCATTAAACTACACCCGCATATTTAATTAGAATGTTTATTTGGTGCGGCCGAGAGGACTTGAACCTCCACGGGATTTCTCCCACTAGGCCCTCAACCTAGCGCGTCTGCCATTCCGCCACGACCGCTGGCAAAACGCAATAATTACTATTAATTATCGAGAACAATAATTATTGTAAATGTTTTGTAATGAAATGTCAATAACTTTTTAACATATTTTTAAACAAGTTTTACAAACAATTAATGTTTGATACATTTATTAAAGCAACGATATATACTATACATGTTTATTTGATTAATGTCAACGTATAAATGATAAAAAATTTAAGACTGGGACATAAATAATATAATTATGCTATTTTGCAGTTTCGCAGTAGCTGACTGAACTGAGAAGGCGCTTAAATCAAGCTTTTCTCAGTTCTAGTCACCCTTGCGGAGGTGGGCGGGGCCCCAACACAAAAAATCACGAAAGTGATTTTACAAGCTAAGCAGGTTGGGGATACGACGTATCTAAAAAGAATTCTGTCCCACTACCAATACGTATTTGCTTAGTTATTTCAATTAACGCGTTTTATTAGTGATAACTTCCCCTTGCACTTCCCGCATCTCATCTTTTTCACATCGACTTTTTTAATTCTGAGATATTGGCAACCACATGATTTACATTGATATACGTAATTAGCACGTTCTTCATACGTTTGAATAGGCGTACAAAATCTTGGTGCACCTACTTGCTTACTTAACACTTTAAAATCTGTATTTTTATGTTGATACCCTTTTCCGAGTATGTGTAAATGATAATGGCACAATTCATGTTTAATGATATCAATTAATGCTTTCTCCCCATAATATTGATATTGCTTGGGATTAATTTCGATATTATGTGATTTTAACATATAGCGACCACCAGTGGTGCGTAGCTTGTTATTAAATAAAGCTTTATGACAAAACGGTCTATTAAAAAACTGACTTGAAATACGTTCTACTACAATTTGTAATTCATTATTATTCATGGGAATCAATCATGGTTAAAGACACCTTGCCTTTAGTTTGATCTATATCTAGTATCCACACATCCACTATGTCTCCCACACTTACGATGTCCATTGGATTTTTGACGAATTTTTTAGATAGTTTCGATACATGGACCAAGCCATCTTGTTTCACACCTATATCAACGAATGCTCCGAAATCAACTACATTTCTTACGGTGCCACTTAATTTCATACCTACTTTTAAATCTTCAATAGATAATACATCTGACTTCAAGATTGGCGTTTCGAATTCATCTCTAGGATCTCGATTAGGTGCCATTAATGATTTAATTATATCTTCAAGTGTAGGTACTCCGACATTTAATTGATTAGCTACTTGATCCACATTTACTTTTGATAGCTCTGTTTTAAGTTTATCAGTACCTAAATCTTTAATACTTAAATCTAAAATACCCAATAATTTATACGTTACGTCATAACTTTCAGGGTGAATAGAAGTATTATCTAATGGTTCAGTACCATCTACAATACGCAAGAATCCGATACTTTGTTCAAATGTTTTTGCACCTAAACGTTTCACTTTACTAATTTCTTTATTGTGCTTAATGGCTCCATTCTCTTCACGGTAATCAATGATGTTTTGAGCAATCGTACCAGATAATCCAGATACATATTGTAATAATGATTTAGAAGCCGTATTTACATCAACGCCCACTTGGTTAACAGCAGTTTCAACTACAAATGTTAGTGCGCTTTCAAGTTCTTTTTGATTTACATCGTGTTGATATTGTCCAACTCCAATAGATTTAGGATCTATTTTAACTAATTCACTTAAAGGGTCTTGAACACGTCTACCGATGGATACTGCACTACGTTCTTCAACTTGAAAATCAGGAAACTCTGATCTAGCAATTTCAGATGCTGAATAAACAGAAGCACCCGCTTCATTGACAATAATAAATTTAATTTCTAAGTTATACTTTTTAATAACATTTGCAACAAATTGTTCAGTCTCACGACTCGCTGTACCATTACCAATAGCAATGAGTTCAACATGATTTTCTTTAATCATTCTGACTATTTCTTTTTCTGATGCTTCTATCTTAGATTTAGGTGGGTGTGGATAAATCACACTCTTATCAATAAAAGTGCCGAATGGATTAATTACTGCTAACTTGCAACCTGTTCTAAATGCTGGGTCAACACCTAAAATTTGCTTACCCTTCATAGGTGGTTGTAATAACAAATGTTTTAAGTTTTCACTAAAGACTTCAATGGCATGTTGTTCAGCTTTACTAGTTAAATCGGCTCGAATTTCTCTTTCGATTGAAGGCATAATTAATCGTTTCAGACTATCCTCAATAGCTAGCTTAATATAATCTCTATGCGGATTTTGATGTTTAATTTCACTTTTCTCAATTGAACTAGCTACTTGTTTTGTATCAAATTCTATTTTGATTGATAGAATTTTTTCTTTTTCACCACGATTCATAGCAAGTACTCTATGATTTGCTACATGCCTAATAGGTTCTACATAGTCATAATACATTGCAAATATTTCTTTTTCATCTTCTGCTTTCTTCTTCTTAGTTGTCACAATACTTCCCTGTCTATAAAGCTCTTTTAATATGCGACTACGATATTTAGGATTATCTGAAACATGTTCAGCAATGATATCTAATGCACCTTGAATCGCCTCATCAATATTTGTTACCTCATCAGTAATGAAACTTTCTGCCTTTTGTTTTAAGTCACCTTGCTGTCCATCATAGATCCATTTAGCTAAGCTTTCTAAACCTTTTCTTTTAGCTTCTGTCGCTCGTGTTTTCTTCTTTTGTTTAAAAGGTCTATATAGATCTTCGACACGTTGCAATTTAGTTTGTTTAAGTATATCTTCTCTCAACTCATTTGTTAATAAGCCTTGTTGTTCAATATTATGTATAACTTCTTCTTTTCTTTTTTGTAAATTTGCAACGTATTGGTATTCATCTGAAATCTGTTTGATTTGAACTTCATCCAATCCTCCAGTTGCTTCTTTACGATATCTTGCAATAAAGGGAACCGTATTGTTGTCTTCTAATAAACTTAATAATGATTTCACTTGTTTTTCAGAAAATTGATATTTTGTTGTTATTTCATCAATTAAATTTTTATTCATTTTATGACCACACTTTTTCATATTTTCTACTCAATTTTATCATATTTTTCATGTTAATTTATTAAGTCAACTTTGTACCTATTTTTATTTATTCATATCAATATAAAAAAACTGAGGCATGACGATACCTCAGTTTCTATTACTATTTTACTGTTTAGCAGCTTGCTGTAATTTCTTGATTGCAGTTCTTTGCAATCGAGACACATGCATTTGACTTAAACCAATGCGTTCACCAGTTTCTTTCTGGCTTAGCCCTTCAATAAATGTGCATTGAATGATTTCTCTTTCTCTATCTGAAAGAATAGGCAAAATACGTTCCAGAATCATACGTTTTTCTGTTAAGTCATAATTGTCATCTCTTTGACCCATTATATCTAATAAAGTCACTGTTGAACCATCTTTATCTGCTTCAATCGAGTGATCCACGCTAAGCGCATTATAACTTTGTCCCATTTCCATAGCTTCAAGTACTTCTTCTTCAGAAACTTCCAAACGATCAGCAATTTCTGCTATTGATGGGGAACGTTCTAATTCATTCGTTAATTCATCGCTTACTTTTTTTATACGTGGACCGATTTCTTTTATTCTTCTTGGAACATGAACACTCCAAGTTTTATCTCTTAAATATCTCTTAATCTCACCAATAACGGTCGGTACTAAGAATGCTTCAAATTTGCGATCAAAAGACAGGTCAAATCTGTTAATAGCACCTATTAAACCAACCATACCAACTTGAACTAAATCTTCGTGATGTGATTGCCCTTTTGAATACTTATAAGCCAACGATTCAATTAGTTTACGGTAATGATTGACTAATCTGTCTTGAGCTTCTGTATTAGCGTTATCTTGATGTTCCTTAATCCATTGGTTAATTTGTTCAGGTGATACATCATTAACTGATTTCGACTCTTTCGTCATTATTTGGCACCTGCTCTTTTTTTATATACTTAATCATACTGATTGTTACACCAGATTCTTTAAAGACTTTCACTTCATCCATTAAGGATTCAATTAAGAATAAACCAAGTCCGCCTTCACGTAAGAAATCGATATTTTCATTCTCATCGTAAGGTCCTAATTGTGATTTCGTTGTCTCATAATCAAAACTTTCGCCTTGATCTGAGATAATAATTTTTATTTTATCATCAAATAACTCAAAACATAAATTAATCATACCATTTGTATCTTTATTTTTATAAGCATGTTTAACTGCGTTAGTAACGGCTTCACTTACTGCAATTTTAGAATCTTCGATATCGTCATAAGATGCGCCTGCTCTTGAAAATACCCCTGATAACGTTAAGCGAATTAGACTTACATATTCGGCAGAGGCAGGCAATTTCATCTCGATATAATCATTTTTAATTGGCAAGTTATTCTACCTCCGTTCCTTCATTGACATGCATTAAGTCTTTAAGACCAGTAATATCAAATAATCTTCCGATTCTATCTGATACGCCTAAGATATATAACTCTTTATCATTTTGGTTCAATGCTTTTAATGTTCCTACAAATAATCCTAATCCTGTAGAATCCATATAACTAACGTTTGTTACATTAACGTGAATATCATGTGTACCTTCTTGTCTCATTGGCATTAATACTTCTTCCAATTCAGGTACAGTATATACATCTAATTCACCAGCAACAATAACTTCATAATATTCATCATGTGTTACCGTTTCAATGTTAAGGTTCATAGTTCTTACACTCCCATTTTAGTCTTTTGTTACTACCAATTATGTATACTCTAGTAAGTATACCCATAGTTAGATTTATATAATCAATAAATTTAATATTTAATTTACACGTTTTATAATCAATATAGTCATATCGTCGCGTTTGTTAGGATTTTGAATTTTTAATATAGCTTCATAAAGTATTTGTACTATATCTTGTGGATGCATATGCTTATATTTTCGAATAAGGTTTAACAATGTCTTTTTAGCGATAAATTCACCATCCGTATATCTTGCTTCTGTCACACCATCTGTAAATATTATAACTAAATCATCTAAGTAGATTGGGATTTCTTGTTGATTATATCTAGTGTGCTGACTTACACCTAGTACTCTACCTCTAACGTCAATTTCTTCGAACGTTTCAGTTTCCGCTCGATATATGTATCCCGGCTCGTGTCCAGCAGAACTACAATATAATAAATGGTTCATTTCTTCATAGAGTCCATAAAACATAGTTACAAACATATTTTGATTTACGTTTTTTTCAACAACTCGATTGAGACGCTTTAAACCATCACTTGGCAATTGAGAGTGGCCATAAGAGTCCATTCCGAACTTAATCATACTCATTGCTAGTGCAGCAGGGATACCTTTACCTATGACATCAGCAACCGCAAAACTCATCGTTCCATCTCGATGGTCAATTAAATTAAAATAATCGCCACTTACTTTCTGTGCAGCGACAGAAATCACACCGATTTGAATACTATCAAATTGAGGAATATCCGTTTTCAACATGGTTTGTTGAAGCCTTGAAGCTAAGTCAATTTCTTTATCGTGGAATTGCATTTTATCAACTAACTTTTGGTAGTCTCGATAGCTATAGCCAAATCCTTTGACTACTTCTTGCAAAACATCTAATGTATTCAAAATTTGTTCTTTCTCTAAATTCAAGGAGGTTACATATGATTTGTGTATATTCACAATATCTTCAGGTAGAATATCTTTTTTTATGACTTCATCTGTAAAATCATTACATTTTATTAGAAATTGTTGTTTATTTTTCGTAACTAAACTTTCATCTATAAGTTGCTTATAATGCTTTTTAAATTCTTCCACGAATCTGCCTCCTTATCTCAATAAATGGATCGCTAATGACTTATTTATATGTATTTAATATTTATTAATAAAATTTACTAATGCTAATGACATAATATTAAATAATAAACTCTCTATTTAAAAAAGACTTTAGGTATTACCTAAAGTCAACAACTAAAGACCTTTCAATCATTTTCGTACTTATCTTCTTTCATAATGCATATGTATTAAGTACTTTGAAATCAAATAATTAAATATTTGAACAACTGATATTAAAAATTTTGTCTTTAATAGTTAATATGAAATACATTTGGATTATACATGAATTTAGTTAAGAATTTTGGGATTTAACTTCATCATGTAATCCTAAACTAATATCTAAGGCATCATCTACTTCTTGCATTTTCTCTTCAGATAAGTACGTTAATTTTTCTTTTAATCGCTTTTTATCTAGTGTACGAATTTGCTCTAGAAGGATAACTGAATCCTTATCAAGTCTATATTTCTTTTTTTCAATTTCAACATGTGTTGGTATTTTCGCTTTATTAATCCTTCCCGTAATCGCAGCGACGATTACGGTAGGACTATATTTGTTGCCAGTATCATTTTGAATGATAACTACAGGTCTGACTCCCCCTTGTTCTGAACCCTGTACTGGTGACAAATCAGCTAAATATACATCGCCTCTTCTAATCATTCACTCTTATAATTAGAAATAATGTACGTTTCATTGCAATCACAAGCTTCACATTCTAATGGAAAAGCTTCTGTCGCTAGGGAGAGATTTAATTCGGCCATCTGAGCATAGCCCTCTTTTAAAGATTGTTCAAGACTGTGACTTCTATTTTGATTAAAAGTAAGCATAATATGAACCTCCAATTGATACCAAATACAACATTATAAACTTTAATTTATTTTTATAATAACAAATTTTGTATCAAGTGACTATACTATTTTAATAATTCATTAGTTACATGCATCTCGTCATCAACTTCGTAGATTCTAGGTAAACGTCGACCTAAATTGCATAGTACTTCATAACTAATCGTGTGTTGCTTTTGTGCTAAAGCTTCCACTGATTGTGGGGAATCACTTGAGTTATCTATAAGTGTCACAGTATCGCCTTCTTGCACATCTTCAGGCACATGTATAATCATTTGATCCATACATACACGGCCGATGACTTCGCATTGATGACCGTTTACACTTACATATGCACCTTGCATTGAACGTAAGTAACCATCTGCATAACCAATAGGTAGAATCGCAATCTTCATATTGTCAGTTGCTGTATAGGTGCTTCCATAACTGACAGATTCACCTGGTTTTAAATATTTAGTTTGGACTACTTGTGTTTTTAATTGCGTACTTGGTTGCAATTGAGTAGTAACTGTTTCTTTAACATACGCTGACGGATAGTAGCCATATAAGGAGATACCTAATCTAATGGCGTTACATAGTTCATAATGTCTTAATAAAGAACCTGCTGAGTTTTGTGCATGGATATATTTTGGCTTTTCAGCTTGCGTGACTATTTGCTCAAATTGTTCATACTGTTGATCCATAGAATCGCCCGGTTCATCTGCATTAGCGAAGTGCGTATATACGCCTTCGAATATTAAATGCGGTTGGCTATGAATTAGACGGATAACTTCTTTGTATTCTTCTAATGATTTAATTCCAAGTCTACCCATCCCTGTGTCTAATTTTACATGTAGCCATAGATTCTTTTCATTATCATCACTAATTAGATCAATTGCATGTTGAAGCCATTGTAGTGAAGGTACAGTCAATGCAACTCTATGTTGAATTGCTTTGTTTATATCTTCAAGTGGTATAACGCCTAAAATAAGTATTTGCGCATTTACACCATGCATTCGTAATTCAATCGCTTCGTCAAGAGTGGCAACTGCAAAAAACGTAGCACCGTTTTTCATTAAATGTTGTGCTATCTTGACGCTTCCTAAACCATAGCTATTTGCTTTTACGACTGGTATCACCGTTTTATTGTTATGCAACGATTTGAATGCATTATAATTATTTAAAATTGCTGATAAATCTACATTTAAGTAGGTTGATCTATAGAATTTATCTGACATAAGTAGTCCTCCTCTTTACTATTAAATACCATGTAGTAGTTGATTTATCTCGTGCAATTGGCGAGGTAGAAATTATTTACATTATAATACTGTTAATCTCTCTTTTCTAATAAAACCTGACTCATCGCATAATGCTCAGTGTGTGTAATAGATACATGTACGATAAAGCCTTCGTAATCAATACATGGTTTCCCATTGCTATCGTTATAACAATTAATATCTTTAAAGGCCACTGTTTTTCCTAAACCAGTTCCTAATGCCTTACTGAACGCTTCTTTCGTTGCGAAACGACCTGAAAGAAACTCTAGTTTTCTCTTTTCACTTTTAAATGATTGGAACTTTTGTTCTTCTTCTTGAGTTAAAATTCTTTTGACTAACCTGTCTGTTTGTTTCTCGAAAGCGTTCTTAATTCTTTCAATTTCTATTAAATCAATACCTATTCCATATATCATGCTAAGCCCTCACTCACTAGGTAGATTTGAACGATCTATTGTTGTAGCCATTTCATTAATATCATTCTGCTGTATATTTTTCTTATTTTGTATCATTTGTTTAAGATTTATTGCGTCTGTTTTTGTAATCAGGTCTATTTGAGAAATACCACCGGCAGTCGATAAATGTAATGTTGCTAATTGATATTTTCTCATTAGAAACCCTTCCTCAATATCGATATTCTGAATTCGATAAAAAGGAATGATTTTAGTGTTGATAAAAATAATACCTCGTCTTATATAAATTTCATTGTTCGAATAATAATAGCGAAAATTTTTATATTTTAAAAATGGTATTAGAAATATAAAAACAACACAACATAAAATTATAAGTCCTATCGCAACACTTACAATCAATAGGCGATGCAATGCTTCAATGTATAAATCACATAATACACTTGCTACTACCACAATAATTGTAAAAATAATACTAGCAATCATTGAAGCAATCCTCATCACTTTAGGGCCATTTTTATTCATGTAATTATAATTAGTCATCGTACTCACCTCTTAAATACGCATCAACATAGCGTTGCGAAGTTTCTTCTTTTATAAACTTTAATTCCATAAATTCAAATATTGATCCCTTAGCAACAAAGAAGTAAATATTAGCTAAATGACTTCTTTCAAGTAGAGGATGTTGGCTCGTCTCTATACCTATAATTTTATTTGTTTTGAAATAATATGTTTGAAAACCAAACGTACTCACTCGTTTCAAAGTAATTTCATCATTTTCTATCACTAGGCCAGCATTTTTAACGTAGATATATGCATGTGCCATCATCACAATAATGATAATTAAAGCGATAAAAAAGCTCCATGCACTCCAAAAATAAGTTCCAATACTAGCGATAATTAAAACAATTATACTCGGTATGAAAAAGTGACGATGAAATCCATTCCACGGCATAATGTTTTGAACCTTATTAAACTTCATTTCAGGCACAAGCTCGCCAATAATTTCATATGCTTCTTTTTGTTTTATAAATGGTAATATCATAATTTTACCATTATTACTTGCATCATCATTAGACTCGATATCCATATCACTCGTGATAATAAAGTGTATAGAGGTGTATCCAAAGATTTTTCTTAAGAAAGATTGTTTCTCTAATACGGCTTGTAGTCGATCTGTTGGCACTGTTAGATTTTTCACATTAAAAAGACCGTAACTAATCTTAAGATGATTACCCTGTTGGACAACTTTGTAGTTATAGTAACGTATAATCGTGATTATAGTTCCTAACACATAACTAATGATTAAAATAGATGCAACTATAAATAGTACAATTATAAGTACAGAATTCACCCATTGCCATAGATTAGACGTCCATTTATCCCAAGGTATCACATTTTGAAATGCACCTACTATTGGTGAAACTGTAGCAAAAGCCACTCCAATTGCACCGCTCGTCATAGCCATTAGTATTAATGAACTTAAGGACATTTTAAACACATGCTCTGGATTACGCTTTGTTGAACTCGTCGATGCATTTAATCGCTCAGTATTTAGTTCATTATCACCTATAGCATCATTGATCGTGTATTCCAGCGCATCATTATTTAATTCTTTTTGTCTAGAACGGATAGTTTGTTCAATTAAATCACTTTGTTTCTTAGTTATTGTTGACAATTCAATGCCATCACTTGGCGCTTTGATTTGTAAACGAACACCACCAACGATTTGATTAATCAAACCTTGTGTTGTATCTAATGACTGAATTCTGCTTAAATTTAGTTCTTTTCTTTTTTTATTTAACCAGCCAGAAGTAACAATAAATTGGTCATCTTCAATCCAATATCTTGTAACTTTAATTTCTAAAAATCGATGTATAAACGTTAAGATAAAGATGAATAAAAAGATGGATGGACCAATATAATGTCGAATTTCTGTAAAATCAAAATTCCAAATATTAAAACCAACAAATACGATAAATGTAAAAATATTTTGTTTAATCACATCTATTATCCCTGTTATGTATGAAATAGGATGTAATTTTTGGGGATTAAACATCTGAATCAGCACCTCGCAATGCTATAAAAATATCTTCTGATAATTCATTCATTTCTTCTTCTGAGACAATGGGTAATTTCAGTTCATGCCCCGCAGTTACAAAAATTAAAACATTTAATTTTAATAATTTTAAAATAGGGTTACTTTTAATTTCTAAAAATTGTAGACGTTCAATTTTAGTTATTTGGTGTTTTTTAAAAATAAAAGTTTTTTTAACTTCGACATTTCTATTATCAACCCTATAATAACGATATTTATACTTGATAATCGGTTGTAATAGTAAACGAATAATCGAAATGAAGACTAAGAAGATAAGTATGTAGACAATAAAGTGGTACCAATTAAAATATTGCCACATTGAAAATAGTGCAGCAATGATAATTAGTTCTATTAAAAATAAGATACCACTATTGATCCAGTGGTATTTCAGTGCATTTTTAGGACTTTTATGAAATGATCGTTCTACCTTCATAATATACTCCTTTGCAATTTTACTTTATTATATCATATTCGATATGATGCTTACGCTCCTATAGCGAAGATGCAATAAGGTTCATTTATTTTTAGGCTTGTATCGAATTAAAAAACCACCTCAAAAGCATGAGATGGTTTAATCATAAAATTAATATTGATGCATTTTATTTTTGTAAATCTGCAAAAGTTCGGCCTTTCATTGTAGATCGACCTTTATCTTGTCTTTCGCGACGATCTGGCTTTTTGCCTTTTTTCTTATTAAAGTTACCTTTAGAACGTTTGTTTTTATTATCAAATTTATTATTACGTTTTCCACCACGGCGTGATCCATTACCTTTACCTTGGCGATTTTTACGTGCTAATGGTTTTTCAAATGTTAATTGTACTTCAACTTCATCATTCGCTTCAACTAGTTCTTGTAGTAATGATGCAACTAATTCTGTACTATCGTATTCTTTTAATAACTCACTTGAGATACGTTTCAAACGCGCTTCACTTTCACGTGACATCCAATTTTTAACTTTATCTTTGATGTCATCTTCACGCGCTTTTAATACTTCTTTACGGTGTGGCGGTCTTAACGCATTCATTCGTCTTCCATTTGCATCTTCTATTTGACGGATATAATCCATTTCAATAGGGTTAACAAATGTAACTGCGATACCTTCTTTACCAGCACGACCAGTTCGACCAATTCTATGTGTATAGCTTTCCGTATCTTGAGGAATGTCAAAGTTATATACATGACTTACACCTGAAATATCTAATCCACGAGCAGCAACATCTGTGGCTACTAAGATATCAATTTGGTCATTTTTAAATTTCTTTAATACTTCTAAACGTTTAGCTTGTGTAATATCACCGTGTAAACCTTCTGCTTTATAACCTTTTGATAATAACGCACTTGTTAATTCATCAACACGACGTTTCGTTCTACCAAATACTATAGCTAACTCTGGTTGATGTACATCTAAGAAATTAGTGAATGTATCGAATTTTTCAAGTTCTTTAACAATTGTATAATATTCATCAATTTGAGGATCTGACATTTCGTTATTCATTGTTTTAACGATTTGAGGAGATTTCATAAATTGTTGTACTAATGTTTGAATTGCTTTAGGCATCGTTGCTGAGAATAACATGGTTTGTCTTTGCTCAGAAGGAATTTTATCCATAATGAATCTCATATCATCTATGAATCCCATGTTCATCATTTCATCCGCTTCATCCAAAATTAATGTATGAATACCATTTGTTTTTAATGTACGTCTATTTAAGTGATCAATAACACGTCCTGGTGTACCTACAACAATTTGTGGTCCTCTTTTTAAGGCTTTAATTTGACGGTCGATTGGCATACCACCAAATACGGTTACAACTTGTACATTTTGACCACGACTAAATTCTCTTAATTGTTCAGCTACTTGCATAGCTAGTTCTCTTGTAGGTGCTAATATTAAGGCTTGTACACCTGATTGACCCACAACTTTTTCTATTAAAGGAATCCCGAACGCTCCAGTTTTACCTGTCCCAGTTTGCGCTTGTCCAAGGATGTCTCTTCCTTCTAATGTATAAGGGATACTATCTTTTTGGATAGGTGTAGGTTCCTTAAAACCCATTGCTTCAAGGGTTTCTACAGTTTTATCCGAAATCCCTAGTTCTTTAAAATTTTGCAATATAATTCTCCTTTTAACTTTCTTATTTATCAATATACGTTTGTGTATATAAGGTCCTCTTATTACGTCAACTTCTATATAGTACCACCTAAAATTATATATCGCAATAAAGCAATTCTAGTGATAGGTTCGTTTTCCCAAGATTCAAGACATAATAGCGTTTACATTTTTTACACTTTTTTTAGCTTTTAAAGTAAAAAAACAAGTCACTAAAGGATTTATATTCCTTTTAAGTGACTTGCCTAATCGTAATAGCAACCTTGAAAATAATTAAATCAATTTATTTACTACTTCTTCGAGCTTATTGCCACGTGAGCCCTTTACTAGAACTTTGTCATTAGCAACTAAATTATCCATTAAATATTGCGTTAGTGCTTGTTTATCCGTGAAATATTGAACATGATCAACAAATTGACCACCTTTGTCACTTATATATTTCGCATCGTTACCATATGTTAATAGCGTTTGGATATTTTTGTCTTCTAAATAAGCACCGACATCTTCATGCATTTGACGGCTATTTTCTCCTAATTCAAGTGAATCAGCAAGTACAATGATTTTACGGCCATCCATTTGGCTTAATGTATCTATAGCTGCTTTCATACTAGTAGGACTTGCGTTATACGCATCATTAATTATAGTTATGTCATTATCAGTAATATGGCGTTCCATGCGCATACCTGTAAGTTGAACATGATGAATATTATGTTGAATTGTTTCATATTCCAATCCTAATTCATGGCCAATAGCAATGGCGATAGCGGCATTTTTCATATTATGAATGCCTAGAATAGGCAATTTATAATGTTCATTACCATTAATATTAAAAGCAATACCATCATTTTCACTCTGCTCTACTTCACAAACTAAAGTATTATTTGGTTTTAAACCGATACTTAGGCATTTAGCATGCTTAACATCTTTAACATGTGGTTCTAGTAATGGTTCGTCACCGTCATAAATGAACGTTCCACCTTCTTTAAGTCCAATTGTTATTTCTGATTTAGCTTGAGCAATACCTTCACGTGAGCCCAAATCTTGCATATGTGACTCACCAATATTCGTAATAACGGCAATGTCAGGCTCAGCAATCGTAGATAATAATTCGATTTCATGGAAACCAGACATACCCATTTCTAAAATTGATATCTCAGTATCTGGATCAAGTTCTAAAATCGTTAATGGTAAGCCTATCTCATTGTTGTAGTTACCTTGTGTTTTTTTAACTTTAAACTCAGTGTGTAAGACACTTTCAATCATATCTTTCGTCGTTGTTTTACCATTGGAGCCTGTCACACCTATAACTTTAGGATTCACATGTTTTAAATAGGCTTTGGCTAATTGCTGTAACGCAACTAACGTATCGTCTACCCAAATAATTGGTCCGTTCACATTATCATCGATGTCATGGCCCTTTTCATAGAAAGATGCACCGGCACCATCTATTAACGCTTGTGAAACAAATTGATGGCCATCTACATTTTCACCTTTAAAAGGGATAAATAGCATATCGTGTGTGATTGCACGTGAATCAATCGTTACACCTTTGATTGTATGTTGTAAATATTCTGTTTCTATCTCACAAGGTATCCATTCCTGAATTTGCTTTAATGAAACTTCTATCATTTATGAATTCCCCTCTTAGTCGATTGTGTATTTATTTTTCTTTTTATCCTCGTGACGTTCTTTAGCTAAATCAATTAGTTTAGTAATTAAATCAGAATAGGATAGTCCCATATTCTCCCATAAGCTTGGATACATACTAAATGCTGTAAATCCAGGCATCGCATTCGTTTCATTAATGAAAATTTGATTATCTTCAGTAACGAAGAAATCCGCACGTACTAGACCAGAACAATCTGTAGCTTTAAATGCTTCTAATGCCATATTTCTTAAAGTCATTTGTACTTCTTCATCAAGTTCTGCTGGGATTTGTAAACTAATTTTACCGTCCTTATATTTTGATTTGTAATCATAAAACGCAACATCTTTAATGACTTCGCCTGGCCATGTTGTTTCAGGATAATCATTACCTAATACAGCCACTTCAACTTCACGTGCATTAATACCTTGTTCAATAACAAGCTTACGGTCAAATTGGAAAGCTTCCTCGATACCAGCTTTTAATTCATCTTCATTGTTACATTTACTGATACCGACGCTTGAACCTAGGTTCGCTGGTTTTACGAATACAGGATATGTAAGTTTATCTTTAACAAGTTTGATAATATTACCTTCATATTTTTCATATTCACTTCTTAAGAAACTAATGTAAGGTAATTGTGGTAACCCTCTATGTTCAAATAATTGTTTCATAACAAGTTTATCCATTGAACTTGATGCTGCTAATACACCATTACCGACGTATGGTAAATCCAGAACTTCAAACAACCCTTGAATCGTACCGTCCTCACCATTTGGACCATGGAGTAATGGGAATACCGCATCATAAGGTTGACCGTCACTACTTTCTTTCAATAAAGTTGTGATCTCACCTGCTTCTACATCGGCCATATTAAGTGATTCAATTGATTTAATTTCTTCAGTAATATTATCTTTTTTCTTCCATAATCCATCATTCGTTATATAAATGATATCGACTAAATATTTTTCTTTATCAATTGCGTTAAGAACATTTTGCGCAGTTAATTTCGAAACATCGTGTTCAGCACTTTTACCACCATATACGATACAAATGTTTTCTTTTACCATAAGTAGTTCCTCCATTAAGAAAGATCATAACTCGCGCATTTGTATAAAGTTTTATCTCAATTTGATATTTCAACTTCCCACAAATACTTTTATCTCTTTCAACTCATTTTTAATTTTTCTTTTTAGTTAACTATTAATATTTTATGAAATTTATTTAGGTTAAACTATGCTTTCTAAAAATCAATATTATCACAGTCTAAAGCAATTTTGCATTTATCAACTTAAATATAAATGTGATTATGTGATGAATATCTTTTATTATCGCATAAGAATTAAACTCAATTAAGCGATGTTTATTTTTCTTTTACACATTCACTCTGTTATTTTCTAGCAAATTAACTTAAAGTCATGTAAAATTTGTATATAATATTATTCGTTAGATTATAAGAGTTTAAGGAGTTTTCTCATGAAATATTCATCCCGTCAACAGCCATCTAAGCATTGGCTACGTAAAATAGACTGGATACTCGTAGCATTATTAACAATATTAGCTATAATTAGTGTTACTACGATTAGCTCAGCTATGGGTGGCGGCCAATATAGTGCAAACTTTAGTATTCGCCAAATTATCTACTATATATTGGGTGCTATTATTGCGCTCATCATTATGCTTATTTCACCTAAAAAGATTAAAAATAATACATATATTCTATACTTCATCTTTTGCATATTGCTTGTTGGTTTATTGATTTTACCAGAAACATCAATCACACCAATTATTAACGGTGCTAAAAGTTGGTATTCCTTTGGACCAGTAAGTATACAGCCTTCAGAATTTATGAAAGTTATCTTAATTCTTGCATTAGCAAAGAGTGTTTCTAATCATAATCGCTTTACTTTCAATAAATCTTTTCAAACTGATTTAGTTTTATTCTTTAAAATCATTGGCATCTCAATTATTCCAATGGCATTAATCCTATTGCAAAATGACCTAGGTACAACCCTTGTGATATGTGCAATTATTATTGGGATTATGTTAATAAGTGGCATTACATGGAGAATATTAGCCCCATTATTTATAGCCGCATTTGTTATTGGTGGAACGATTATTTTAGCAGTTATCTACAAACCGTCATTAATTGAAGGGCTTCTCGGCGTTAAAATGTATCAAATGGGCCGTATTAATTCGTGGTTAGATCCCTATTCTTATAGTGCAGGCGACGGTTATCATTTAACAGAATCGTTAAAAGCAATTGGTTCTGGCCAACTCTTGGGCAAAGGGTTTAATCATGGTGAAGTTTATATCCCTGAGAACCATACCGACTTTATATTTTCAGTAGTCGGAGAAGAAATGGGATTTATAGGTGCTGTCGTTTTATTACTTATCTTTTTAGCATTGATTTTCCATTTAATTCGACTTGCTACCAAAGTGGAATCACCATTTAGTAAAATATTTATCATTGGTTACGTTTCTTTACTCGTCTTCCATATATTCCAAAATATAGGAATGACAATCCAATTACTACCAATTACTGGTATTCCATTACCATTTATTAGTTATGGTGGTAGTTCACTTTGGAGTCTAATGGTTGGTATAGGTGTCGTATTATCTATTCATTTCCATCAAAGACAAACTACTCCTAATAAAAAAGAAGTAGAACAGAAATAATATTTTGTTGCACCTAGCTTTGACTGTAAAATCACTTTCGTAATTTTAGTGTGGGATCTAATCCCACAATTAGATTAACTACAATATAAAAAATGTAGCCTGAGACATTGATTAATGTCCCAGGCTACATTTTTATTAATTGCTAGCAAACTATTTAAGTTCTTGACGCACAGGCGTAGTTGCTGGCAATGTATTCATTATGTCCAAACGAGATTTAGTTTTTTTAATATTTACACCTAGTGATGATAGTAGTTTAACAACATTTTGTAATTTATCCGATTGACTCATGGCTTTCACCTCGTTTTATGACTTCAAGGTTATACTACCCCAATTAACAATGTTTTACTACATGAATTCCACATAAAATTGACATTTTATAAAATTAATTTCATTTATTAGCCTAAAACCTTAAATCCATCATCATAAATTTCTTTTTCAATACTATTTAAATTCGTTGGTGTTTCATAAGATATTGTGACCAATTGTTTATCTAGCTCAACACTTACTTTACTTACACCAATCATATCTTCTAGTCTATGATGAAGTGCATTGGCTTGCTCTTCCGTTTGCAAACCACTCAATTTAATCTCACTATAATTCATTTCATTTACTCCTAATCTTTCATTAATTTCTGAAACGTTACTAATAGTTCTTCCATCGCTTCTTCTTGAGCCCCATTATTCACTTTATCCATAATGCAGCTTTTCATGTGATGATCTAACAATTTAGTGGCAACACTATTCAAAGCAGATCTTGTAGCTCTAATTTGGGTTAACACGTCATCACAGTAAACATCTTCTTCAATCATGCGATTGATTGCTCTAACTTGCCCTTCAATGCGATTAAGTCTCGATTTTAAATTTAGTTTAATTTGATCAGAATGATGTGCATTATCATAATTTTCCAAGGTCGTCACCCTTTCTATACGTACTATCATATCGTATAATTTACCTTACTATTCGTCAAACACTGTAACTTATTTCATGAAAAAGGGTCATGCTATTTGGTAAATGCCATGATACAATTAACGTTAAGAAAGTAAAAACTTGTCTTATTATTGCAAGAATTAAAATATTGAACAGGAGGCGTACTATGGTAGAAATATATTCAATGTCTTTCACGCATTCCTCATTGATTATTAATATCATATTAATTGCTGCCTTTATATTAAACTTAATTTTTGCATTTGTTATTATCTTTATGGAACGTCGCAGTGCTGGCTCTATATGGGCTTGGCTTCTCGTTTTAGTATTTTTACCAATCATTGGATTTATATTGTATTTACTATTAGGACGCCAAATTCAGCGCAATCGCATTTTCAAATTGAAAAAAGAAGACCGCAAAGGCCTTGCTATGATTGTGGATGAACAAATTGAAGCATTAGAAAGTGACGATTTCTCAAAAGGTAATCATCAAATTGTTAAGTTTAAAGAAATGGTACGCATGTTACTTTTTAACAATGCTGCGTTCTTAACGACAGATAATCGCATCAAAATATATACGGATGGTCATGCTAAATTTGATGCATTACTTAATGATATTAAAAATGCACAAGACTATATACATATTCAGTACTACATTTTTAAAAGTGATGGACTAGGCCGTCAAATTCTCTCAGCACTTGAGGATAAACTTGATGAAGGCTTAGAAGTTAAAATGTTATACGATGATATGGGTTCAAGAACTTTAAGAAAAAAAGATTTAAAACATTTTCGTCAAAAAGGTGGACATGTGGAATCGTTCTTTCCCTCTAAACTTCCCCTCATCAATCTCCGTATGAATAACCGAAACCATAGAAAAATCGTTATTATTGATGGCAAAATTGGTTATGTAGGAGGGTTCAATGTCGGTGATGAATATTTGGGTAAAGATAAAAAGTTTGGCTATTGGCGAGACACCCACTTAAGATTAGAGGGCGATTCTGTTAACGCACTGCAACTTAGATTTATATTGGATTGGAATTCACAATCCAATCGTGATTCAATCGAATATAAAGATAGCTATTTTCCAGATGTAGACTCAGGTGGAACAATTGGCGTACAAATTGCGTCAAGTGGTCCTGATGAAGATTGGGAACAAATCAAATATGGTTACTTAAAAATGATATCTTCCGCAAAACATTCTATATATATTCAATCACCTTATTTTATACCTGATCAAGCATTTATCGATGCAATTAAAATAGCAGCCTTAGGTGGTGTGGAAGTCAATATCATGATACCTAATAAACCGGATCATCCTTTCGTTTATTGGGCTACATTGAAAAATGCAGCTTCTCTACTATCAGCTGGCGTTAAAATTTATCATTATGATAATGGGTTCTTACATTCTAAAACTTTAATTATTGATGATGAAATCGCATCAGTAGGCACAGCCAATATGGATAATCGTAGTTTCACACTAAATTTCGAAGTGAATGCATTTGTTTATGATGAGACGATTGCAACTCAATTGAAAGAAGCATTTATTCAGGATATGAAAGTCTCTTATCAACTTACTGAGGAATTATATAATAAACGAAGTTTATGGATTAAATTCAAAGAAGGCATATCTCAATTACTTTCACCTATTTTATAAATGTCTTTAATAATTGTCATCCTATTTACAATTATTACTGTAAATACGTACAAGTTAATTTAATAAGGAGCGTAACATGAATGTACAACAGCAAATAAAGTTAGCGTATAATTATATGAAAGAGTTTCATATAAGCGATTATTCTGGTCACGATATTGCGCATGTGGAACGTGTAACGTCGTTAGCGCAAATCATTGCTAAAAACGAACAACAGGGTGACTACTTAATTATCACGTTATCTGCCTTACTACATGATGTCATCGATGATAAATTAACAGATAAAGCAATTGCATTAAATCAACTTAAAACATTTTTAGAACATATTGAAGTGACACCTACGCAGCAACAATCAATTATTTATATTATCGAACATATGAGTTATAGAAATGGGCGCAATAATGAGGTAGCTCTTTCAATAGAAGGACAAATTGTAAGGGATGCTGACCGATTGGATGCTATTGGTGCAATTGGTATTGCAAGAACTTTTCAATTTGCAGGCCATTTTAATGAACCTATGTGGACCGAATCGCCACATAGTGGACCACCAAATACAGATAGCATTCCAAATTTGCCCCCTTCTGCTATACGCCATTTTTATGATAAGTTGTTAAAATTAAAAGCATTAATGCTTACTAAAACTGGTAGACAACTGGCTGAAGAAAGACATGCTTTTATGGAGCAGTTTTTAACACAATTTTATAAAGAATGGCATATTGATTGAATGCTATAACAAAAAGGTCGATACCTCTTTCCAGGGTATCGACCTTTTCTATAATATAGCATTGATTAAGCTATTTACTTTTTCTTTTTATTATTCTTAGAAACAACTTGAGTGTTTTTACCTTTTTTATTTGAGTTACCATTATTTTCCTCAAATTTTTCAATCATTGGCGCAACTTCTCTTTGAGCAACTTTTTCATAGTACATATTGGCGAAGTAAGTTTGGACAATTAAGAATGCCGCACTGACAGACCAATATAGACCTAAAGCTGACGCCGAACTTAATGAAATCCAGATGATCATAATTGGTGATACAATCATCATCATGTAAGTCATTTGACGTTGTTCTTGAGGCATTTGTTTACTTGATACCCAAGCTTGGATAAAGTAAAGCACACCGGCAATAATAGTAATCCAAATATCAGGATGAACTAAATTGAACCATAAGAAGTGTGGATGTTCTGCAATTCCGCCACCAATACGGTAACGTAATACGAAGTATAATCCCATAACAACTGGCATTTGAATTAATACTGGTAAACAGCCTAATGCACTCTTCATTGGATTAATATCGTATTTCTTATAAACTTCCATCATTTCTTGGTTTGCTGCCATTTTCTCTTCTTGAGTTCGTGCACGTTTAACTTTTTCTTGCACACCATCAACTTCTGGCTTAGCAACTTTCATTTTTTCACGCATCATATGACTATTTTTATAGTTTGATAACATGAATGGTAACAAGATAACACGAATTACTAAAACTAATACGATAATTGCAATACCGTAATCATCATTAAATACTGAATGGCCTAACCAATGTAAAACTCTAGCCATTGGTTCTACGAATGTATTATAGAAAAATCCATCTCTATTACTAGATTTTGAATAATCACACCCGGCTAAAAAGACCATTACCCCTAATAACAAAGGTAGTAACGCTTTCTTCTTCATTTTTACACCTCTATTGATATATTCACATAGGGATTATTTTATCATAGTAACCGTGTACTAGAAAACAAAAAAAGAAAAATTTTCTTATTTATTTGAAATAATTTTTCATTATAGTAACAGTCTTGTCAATATTATGACTACGTGCAATCGCCGAAATAACTGAAACACCGTCTGCACCATTTTGAGCAATAGGTTCAATATTGTCTTCTGTTATACCTCCAATTGCTACCATAGGTAACGAAGGATTGATCTTTTTTAATGTGGCAATCATAGCGGGACCTACTGGTGCACTCGCATCATTTTTAGAAATTGTTGCAAACATCGGTCCAACACCAATATAATCAACATGATCTAAATCGGATTGATTATATTCTTCCTCGTTGCCAATGCTAAGTCCTATGATTTTATTTTCGAACCGCTTAGCAAATGACTTCACATTTTCATCATCTTGCCCTACATGAATACCGTCTGCATTTATTTTTTCAGCTAAATCAACATCGTCATTTACAATAAACGGTACATGATAGTCATGACATAAATTTAATAACTCAATTGCTAAATTTTCTTTATCAGCACCGTCTAATGACGTGGGTCCTTTTTCACGAAATTGAAAAAGCGTGATACCGGCATTTAAGGCATGCTTCACTATTTCTCTAATATCTTTTCCCTCTGGAATATCTTGCGTACCGCAAATAAAATAAACATTTAATCGTGATGGATTAAACATTTTACTCCACCTCTTGTCTTTTGACTTGTTGTTGGTAGGTATTAAAATCAATGACATACATTTGATCTAATAATTTAGATAAAAATGTACCTGGTCCATTTACTTGTTGATCTTGTTCAGCGCGTTCAGCAGCAATATTATAGATGCTAACCGCTTCTTCTAACACTTGTAGAGATGGCGTTTCTTCTCTAAATAAGAAACTTGCTACAATGCCCCCAAGTAAGCATCCAGCACCAGTAATCTTGGCTAATAATGGTGACCCATTAGATAACTTCACCACTTTATTATTTTGGACAATAACATCTTCTTTACCAGTTAACACGATGGCTGTATTCAATTTCTCATGGGCACGCTTAGCTATTTCAACAACGTCTAAGTCAGTTTCACCATCCGTACCTTTCATCGTTGTTGTTGCATCTACTAACGTTAAAATTTCAGAAGCATTACCTTTAATAACTGATACTTTCACTTCTGATAAGAATTTTTGGCAAAATGCTTTGCGATACGAAGAAGCACCAACTGCTACTGGATCAAATACAATGGGTGTTCCTTGCTGATTCGCTATTTTACCTATTTCCAAAATGTCTTGTTCATTTGCCTTAGTCATCGTACCAATATTAATAAGTAACGCCCCTGCAACTTTATAAAATTCTTCCGCTTCTTCAGGTGCTTCACTCATTGCTGGACTAGCACCAATGCTAAGTAATCCATTTGCCGTAAAGTTTTTCACGACATCATTTGTATAACAGACAACTAAAGGATTCTCTTGTCTTAAACGTTCCAAATTATTCATCATCTAATCCAACCTTCTTCATATATGCAAAATGGTTTACCGGTCCTCTACCTTGACCAATTTCTGGCGTATATTGAATACTCAATGAAATAAATTTCTTCGCTTTTTTAACCGCTTCATAGATAGATTTACCTTTAGCCAGTTCTGCAGTAATCACTGCTGAGAATGTACATCCAGTTCCGTGCGTATGTTTAGTGTCAAAGCGTTGATCTTCAAAGGTATACACATCATCCTTAGTAAATAAGAAGTCTTTAGCATTGTTTAAATCTGCAGAGTGTCCACCTTTTATGACAACGCCTTTACTGCCTATTTCATTAATAAAGATATTGCCTGCTTTACGAATATTTTCTTCCGTGTCTATTTTAATGCCTGTTATTTCCTCTGCTTCAGGAATATTAGGCGTGACGACATCTGCTAAAGGTAGTAATGTATTCTGTAAATGTTTCTTGGTTTCATCATCCATTAACGAATCGCCACTCTTAGCTAACATGACTGGATCGATAACGTATGGAATATCTGAATGTTGTCTCAAATATTGTTGAATTAACGCCATTGTTTCATGAGTCGCAATCATACCTGTTTTAATAGCGTGTGGTAATTCGTCATTGAAGACGCTATCTAATTGTTCTTGAACCCAACTTGTCTCAAGATTATGGATATGTTGTACCCCTTTAGTATTTTGCGCAACGATACTTGTAATAGCTGCCATGCCGTAGACACCACAGGCATGAAATGATTTTAAATCGGCCATTACACCAGCGCCACCTGATGGATCAGTTCCCGCGATTGTTAAAGCGATTTTAGGTTTATGCATTTTTGTCGCCTCCGAAGTTCCATTGTTCGTTAGTATAAGCCATATTAAAGAAATTACGTTCGTGAATCGTACTTTGTAAGAAACTTTCTTTAATATCATGCTTTTCTTGTTCTGTACAATTTGCTGTTAATTCATCTAATAAATTATCAAATACTTCTATTAATGGACGCATTTCTGTACTATAGAAATCAAACCATTTTGCAGTTACAGAATCTCTATTTAGATTTTGATCCTCTAATGCCATTTTAGCTACAACTTCATATACATAAGGGCATGGTGCCATTGCAGCTATTGTATACGCCGCATTCTCATGTGCATAGGCATGATAATACATATGTTTAATGTAATGATCACCGCTTGGAGGCCATACTTTTTCTTTAACAATTTCTTCATAAGGTTCATTAATGTAATCTGCTAAAATTTCATGTGCCTCAACTTCACCATCTAGCATAAATTCAATTTGTTCAACTAAAAATTTAACATCTTTCATTGTTGGTGCTTTTGGGATAAGAAGTGCATACAAATTTGTAAATTCCTTTAAATATGATGCATCCGCTCTTAAATATTGACGTACTGCTTGAGCGTCTAACTTCCCTTTTAAAAGGTCTTGAATAAACCCATCATTATAGATATCTTCAATAATAGGTTGTGAAGCCTCTTTAATCTCAGTTGAAAATGTCATAGTCATATCCTCCTTAAAATTAAAAAATGCTACATTTCAACGTAGAAATGTAGCTATCATTCAATAAAGAGAACATAACATATACATTACTACTTTCCTACGTTGGCATTAACCAAATCAGGTTATAAGGGTCTGAATTTAATCATCTCAGCCATTGGCAATGGCTCCCCTAGTAGCATTATCTTATTAATTTAACGATATCAAATTGATTAGGATTTATCAAATAAAACAGAAAGCGAGAGGACAGAAATAAAATAAACTCATTGTTCTCCCTAGCTTACTTTGCTTGTAGCATTTCTTAGTGAAATTCTCTTTGTTGGGGCCCGCCCGCAAGGATAACTAGTGCTAAAAAAGCTTGATTTAAGCGTATTTTCAAATCAGTCATCTATTGTCAAAATGAAAAAGCAGGCTGAGACACTTTATTATGTCCCAGCCTACTCAATTAATATTATTATATTGCTAAATTAAGCAGTTACCCATTGTGATGGACCTGCAGTATTATATAATTTAACAGCAGCAGCATCTTGAACGTGTTCTGGTGCTTGTGCTGGTGATACACCTTTATATTGAGCAGGTGCTACTGAATCCCAAGTTGATTGTAAGAATTGATATTTACCTGCTGCACCTGAACTTGGATTAATAGCAGTAATGTCGCCACCTGATTCACGTTGTGCAATTTGTTGTAAATGACTGTTTACATTTACAGAAGAACCACTTGAAGCACTTGAGTTAGAAGTTGTAGCTTCAGTTTGTGGTTGTTGTGTTTGTTGAGTTTGTGGTGCTTGTTGTACTTGTGTTGGTTGAGCTTGACTAGATTGTTGTGAAGAAGCTACTTGTTCAGCTGAAGTTTGGTTAGTAGCAGCTGATGCTTGTTCACTAACATCTTGTTGTGGTGAAACTAAGCCTGTTTGTGCATAGTTCCAACTCCAGTTAGTACCATCTGATTCGAAATGATAAGTGAAACCTTCATAATCAAATGTTACGTTATATGCACCTTCTTGGATAGGGCTATTATTTAATGATTGATCATTTGATTGTGCTAATTGTGCTAATTCAGCTTTATTTACTTGAGCTTCGCTCGCATCTGCGTGTCCAGCGTTGCCAGCAACTACTCCTAAACCTACTGCTAATGATGAAGCAATAATTGTCTTTTTCATAATTATATATATCCTCCTAGATTTGTTTGTGTCTTAATAATAAATTTTACAAGTAACACTTTAACATCCATAAAACCATAGTAGGTTACAGTGAAATAAAAAAAGCCAGTACTTTTTTACATCCAAATTACAAACGTACTGTAATCCTATTTTTTAGTTATGGACTTTCATGACGGTTTTGAGTAGCTATATATATAAGTATCTCTTGTAATACTAATGAAATCTTTCAGATAATTATATTAAAAATTTAAGAACCTCTCTTATAAAATTGATAATATAAGAGAGGCCATGAGTATAATTAAAGAAGTTATTTATAGTAAATAGGGATGGAGTTAATAGAACATTAGTTTATATCAATCACTTCTAGGTGATCGTATGAATAAGTGTCTTCATTGAATGAGGTGTCAGGGAGAATATCATTATTTTTGGATTTGGGGGACATAAATTTAATTGTTTCAACATATAATTCGGTCACAAAGTGCGTTTGGCCCTCTTTATCGTATTTACGTGATCTCATTTGACCAGTAATACCTACTAAAGCGCCTTGCTCAGTATACAATTCAATATTGGTAGCTGTTTTACCAAAAGCTTTACAAAATATATAATCACAAGCTATTTCATTGTTGTCATCTTTATAATTACGTTCTGTTGCAACACAGAACGTGGCTATCTTCACCTCCTCTTTCTCAAATATTTGTGCCTTTTTGGTCAACCGACCTACTATCACAATCTTGTTTAGCATGTGTCACCTCCTTCTACAACTATAGTATTCATTTATAACTATGGCGTCAAAATTCTATTTTTAAGATTTTTATTCCTATTAATACTCAAAGTTTGATATATTTAAAGAAAATAATTGTAAAACTCATATTAGATTATTGATAATTTCATTTTTTGCATAATTTTAATTTTTTTGGGGATGTGATGAAGTGAAGACATTTAAAGCTGTACGTTTTCAAATTGTTAATGAAAATGGAGGTATAACTGAATTTGAGCTAGAAGATGGTGTAATCATCAATAAAGAAAATAGTGGTACTGGTTGGCTTCTAGAGGTTGTCATTTCAAATGCGCACTATGAAACAATGAAAAAATATTATGATGATCAAACACTATTAGATATTAGAGTCGTGATAACACGCCCTTCGAATGATCCTGCACTTTTTGATGCTACAATCAAAAGTATTTCTGAATTCGAAACAACAATGTCAATTGTATTAGATTGTCATATTTACACCTTACGACAAGTTTATGCAGAGAGTTTATTAGAACAATTAGTTGATGAAGGACTGTCAGGTGAGGAATTAAAAGTAACATTTAATCGTATGATGCAATCTAAACCTAAACTAAAAGAAGAAAAATTTGAAAGAGAATAAAATAGGAGTGGAACACAATTCAATGTTCCACTCCTATTTATATTGATTATAAAAGCATGTTTTGGTTTAAGCATCTTGGATAGCGAAAGTTAATTCACAACTACAAGCGAGTTGGCCATCTACCGTAGCCTTTGCTGTACCTTTTCCGATTGGACCTTTGATTTTAGTAATTTCTACCTCTAACATTAGCGTATCACCAGGCGTTACTTGTTTTTTAAATCTACATTTATCAATTCCAGCAAACAATGCAATTTTTCCTTTATTCTCTTCGCTGTTAAGCATAGCAACAGCACCTGTTTGTGCTAATGCTTCAGTAATTAATACACCAGGCATAACAGCATAATCTGGGAAGTGCCCTTGGAAAAATGGTTCATTACCAGATACTTGTTTTAGTCCAACACATCTCTTGCCCTCTTCATATTCAACTACACGATCAATAAGTAAAAATGGTTGTCTATGTGGGATAATTTGCTTAATTTGATTATAATCGAAAATTGTTTCCATAATGTATGTCCTCCAGAAGTATTATAAAGTGAGTATACGATTAATCATTTACTCGTTCAATATTAGCACCTAATGACTTTAATTTCTCATGGAAATTAACATAACCGCGGTCTAAATGTTTTAATTCTGTAACCTGAGTTGTACCATCAGCTACTAAGCCAGCTAAAATTAATGCTGCCGCTGCTCTTAAATCTGTTGCTTTAACTTGAGCACCTTGCAATTGACTCTTACCTTGAATTTTAGCACTTCTACCTTCTACAGTAATATTTGCATTCATACGCTTAAATTCTGCAACATGCATGAATCTATTTTCAAAGACAGTTTCCGTAATGACTTTATGTCCTTCAGCAGTTAATAATAACGCCATCATTTGTGATTGCATATCTGTTGGGAACC
This sequence comes from Staphylococcus sp. GDX8P54P, assembly GCF_017893165.1. Taxonomy (NCBI): domain Bacteria; kingdom Bacillati; phylum Bacillota; class Bacilli; order Caryophanales; family Staphylococcaceae; genus Staphylococcus; species Staphylococcus sp. GDX8P54P. The sequence goes on along the minus strand of NZ_JAESMM010000058.1, from coordinate 1,355 downwards.
CAGGGTGTGGAAGTGTTTTGACATCAACTGGTTTAAGTTCACCCTCTGCCGTAACACGAACGCCATCTTCTTGGAAATCTAAATTAACGCCCATTTCTTCAAGTTTATAAATTAGACTCGACATATGTTCTTTTACTGCGTCTCTAACAAATACATCACCACGCGTAATAGCAGCTGCTATGATTAATGTACCAGCTTCAATTCTGTCAGGAATGATTGAATGTTCTACACCTTTCAACTTATCAACACCATGAATTGTAATGGTATCAGTACCTGCTCCGGTTACTTTACCACCCATTTCATTAATATAATTTGCTAAATCAACAATTTCAGGCTCTTTAGCAACATTTTCAATCACTGTTTTACCTTTAGCAAGTGAAGCTGCCATAATGATATTTTGTGTTGCACCGACACTTGGGAAATCTAAATGAATGTCTGTACCTTTCAAGCCGTCTTTTGTGCTAGCGTAAATATTTCCATTCTCTAGATGTATGTCTGCACCTAATGCCTCAAACCCTTTAATATGTTGCTCTATTGGACGAGCGCCGATTGCACAACCACCTGGTAATGCAACGATAGCATGACCTAAACGTGCTAACAAAGGACCCATAACTAAGATGCTTGCTCGCATTTTACTAACATATTCATAAGGGGCTTCTTCTTTTAAAGTCGTAGATGCATCTACTGTAACTGCACCTTCTTTTTTATTATATTCAACTTTAGCATTTAAAGTCGATAATACATTGTTTATCGTTACTACATCGCTTAAATCTGGTACATTAACAAGTTTACTTTTTCCTTCTGAAGCTAATAGTGATGCAGTCAATATTGGTAATACTGCATTTTTAGCTCCTTCAACTTTAACTTCTCCAGTTAGGCGATTGCCACCTTCAATTACTATTTTATCCATATTAATCCTCCACTTTAAACTCCTATTACTATCTTCATTTCCCGATTTTCAATCAATTATTTATTTATTATATCTATTTTTAAAAAGAATTTACAATAATCTCATTATTGAAATAAAAATTTCACTTGAGTTGAGAATTGTAATAAATCAATTAAAAAATTGCTCACGGCTGTACCCAATAAGATGGCTAAAAACATTAGACAAACTTGTACTTGAGTAGCGTAACCTTTTTTTAAAAAATTGATCTAATTTGAGAGAGTTTAAGGCCCAATAAGCTATACATATACACAAAACATGTAAAACCAAGTGTATGATCGCAAACTGTCCAATATAATCCATGACTTTCTCTCCTTTTAGATTTCTGTACTATATTGTACATTAAAAATGCACAGAATGATACTAAACTTGACTATCATAGAACACAAAAAAGGTTTGAAAACTAAAT
>NZ_JAESMM010000057.1:0-6343 GCF_017893165.1 Staphylococcus sp. GDX8P54P | reverse complement strand
GAGAAGTACAACTAATATTTGTACTTCTCTTTCTTATTTATAAAGTTAAAAAATTCTCATATAGCAAGTAAATTGACAGAGGTGTCTAAATGTTTCTTATAGCTTATTGTTGCAGATATTTACAAATCATACGCAACAAATTTTCGATTTTAATTCCAAAATTGGTGAAGTCTGTCTTTTTTGAAATTATTAATCGGTCTATAAGGAACTGACACTATATACTTCTTCCTTATAGGTAACATGGAGGAAGAAAAATGTGAGGATAGGTTATTTAAACCAAATACCTGATTATGAAAAAAGTACAAGTGTTTATCAATGTTTGAAATCTGTATTTCAAGAGTTAAATACTATATCAAAACAGCTTGAAATTATAGAAAATAAAATGAGCGAAGATATAGAAGATATAAGCACACTAATGTCTCGTTATGGTGAGTTACAGACATATTATGAAGAAAATGGTGGTTATGAGATAGACGCAAAAATACGTAAAGTGACTCATGGTTTAAATATCGCTCATTTACTTGAAACAGAGTGGGGAGATTTATCAGGGGGAGAACGTACAAAAGTAGGCCTTGCTCAAATGTTAATTAAGCCTACAGACTTGCTACTTTTAGATGAACCAACAAATCACCTTGATGTTAAATCTATAGAATGGTTGGCTAACTATATAGAAAGTTATGAAGGCGCTGCTGTAATTGTTTCACACGATCGTTACTTTTTAGATGAAACAGTCAATCAAATTATGGAAATAGATCAAAAAGCGCTTCATACTTATAATGGAAATTATTCATATTTTGTTGAAGAAAGAGAAAAAAGACTATTAGCTGAATTCGAAACCTATAAAACACAACAAAAGAAAATTAAAAAAATGAAAGAGTCTATAAAGCAATTAAGAACATGGGCAAGCCAAGCTAAACCACCGAATGCTGCAATGTATCGTCGAGCTAAAAGTATGGAAAAAGCTTTGAATCGCATTAAACGGTTAGAAAGACCAACTTTAAATTCAAAAAAAATGAATATGGAACTAGAAGAAGGTAAGCGCGTTTCTAATAGAGTTGTTGAAATGGAAAATGTTGCTAAAGGATATGACTATCCATTATTTGAAAATGTAAATATGTTAATCAGAAGAGGCGAACATGTCGCTATTATAGGAGATAATGGTACTGGTAAATCCACATTGTTAAAAATGATTTTAGGAATCACTTCAGTAGATGAAGGTTCAATTAAAACTGCAAACAATTTAAAAATTGGCTATCTTTCACAACATGAATTTGAAAGTGATAACAATGATACTTTGTTGAATACAATTCGTGAAAAAGTCAATGTATCAGAAGGTCAAGCTAGACATATTTTAGCTAATTTTATGTTTTATGGTAAAGATGTGTTTAAAAAGATTAATGATCTAAGTGGAGGAGAAAAAATAAGATTAAGATGGGCACAAATTGTAAACACTGATTATAATTTACTTGTTTTAGACGAGCCCACAAACCATTTAGATATAGATGCCAAGGAAACCATAGAAGATGCTTTATTAGATTATGAAGGATCTATAATTGCAGTTTCACATGATAGATATTTTCTTAACAAACTATTTAATACTACTTACTTGTTAAAAGATAAAACATTAGAGAAGTTTGAAGGTAACTATAATTATATTAAAGAAAAAGAATTTTTATAAGTAATTGATACTTTAAGATTTAAAAGGGATAGCTCTTAGCTATCCTTTTTCTCATTTATTAAGTAAAGTGACAGTTGCGATAATTTCAACAACTTATTTTGTATGATTAGGGTGTACTCTAGTCATTTATTTTGTAAACCTTCCATATATAAGAACCAAAATAGTATAAATAAATATTATTAAAAACATAGTCGTGAACATAGACTGAATAAAACAAATAATAATATGATATACAACAGTAGGAGTGGACCCTAATATTTCTACAGACGTATTATTCAGTTTAAATATTAAATAATCGAAGAGAAATGAACTTCCTATTATAGATACGAGTCCAATGATAGGTAAAGTAAGAAATAATAATTTTCCCTTTTCGTAGTTTCTATATAATGCTAGAAATCTATCCTCATCTTTGTACATATGATCCAATAGAATTTTAGCAATTTTATAAGAAACTGGCACAGCTATAATTATTAATATAAAAATTGCAAATGGATTGGAAAAACTTAAAAAATATGTAATATAAATTGAAATCAAGGGAATTGTCGATAAAAAGCATATATCTAATATAAGTTTTTTGTCTTCCCTTCCATTACTTTTCTTTTCAAGAAATTCTATATCTTTTTGATACTCTTCGTTGTTTTGAATGTTTTTTAAATATGATTTAACCTTTTTCATTTAATACTCCCATCTTGTCTTTGTATTCAACTAATTAGCCTTAATGTTAGCAATTTTATAGTATCAAAGAAAATCAATAATTCTAATTATAGAATTGCACTTACTTTTCTTATATTTTTGCATTCATCTACACTTGGTGATATACTGAATTTAACAAATAGTGTACTAGCATGATAAACACCGAGCCCGATAACTACTGCGAATAGTTATCGGGCTCTTTTGGTGTATTAGCTATATGTCGTCGCTAAATTACTTCTCACGATTATTCAGCCAATGAGAAAATAATGTGAGTATAACTCCTACTACGATAGGAGCTATAATAGTTACAAATAGTGTACTGAACATGATGTCACCTCCTTCCATGCTAAATACAGCACAGAAGTGAACGACGACCTTTGTATTATACCATTTCTAATAATTGAGTTACAGATGACTTCCGATAAGTGAACTTATGTCAAAAGTATTATCTATTAAAAAACAAATTACCTTTATTATTAAGTCTACTTAGTCATAATCAAAGTCATATTAGCGTACATAATTAAGTCGAATTATGATTTTTAGAAAGCGCGTATTGGTCACTTGTATGATTTATCATACTGCTTATAAAGTATAAATAAATGAAAAATGTCTTACTCATGTTTGATAAATTCTTGTGATATTTTTTATATTAAACACTTACATTTTTGCTATAAAAATATTTTTGTACTCATCACTTTTTGAATAAAGTATCTCAAACATATCCCTAAATGATTCATTATAATGAACATAAAATAAAAGTAATAAGAAATTATTTAGGCCTTATTATTCAAAAACAAATTATAAAAACATCCAAATCTAAACAGAAATATGGTCAAAAAGAGCTAAAACAAAATACAAAATGAGGTACAAAAGGACGCATTTGTTACATCAATATTTGATCAATCAAACCTAAAAATTAAAATAAGATCACACTTAAGTGGTCTTATTTTTTATACGAAAAAAGTCCAAAAAAACAGACTCTATGGAGTCCCGATATCAAAAAAATCAGACTCTCGAGAGTCTAAAAAATTTTAAAGCCCGTCAAATCAACGTTAAGTAGAGTATTCTGACAATTAAAAGTGGTCTTGTAACAATTGTAAAGAGTCTGCAATAAAATGTGATATCACCCTCTTTAGTCAAATGCCTAAGAATGCTTATAATCACCTTTATATAAAGCTTTTAAGCTATATATGGTGAATAATTGAGCAGAACGAATAAAAGGTAAATCTTTCAGCTATGCTGAATACCACCAAAGGTGGTACTGGATTTCCTTATGCTCATACTTGAGACTCCGAAAACAGACTCTACTTTTTGTAATATTTCCAAAAGTAAAACGTACTTGGAGACAAAAGAGGCTATTCTTTTCTTCATTTTTTTACTTTAAGTTCTTATTTTTATTTTCAAAATGAGTATTGTTAGTAAAATGATTGGAGATAAAAAAAGAGAAAACTAAGTAAATATCTTTACTTAGTTTAGGATAGAAAAGTTCAAATTTAAAATTTTATTCGGTCCGTTTCTTGAACATTAACGACTTATTTTTTACCTATATTGAATCCACATTTTGATTTTTTTTGAACGATAAATGCGACCATTTATTTCCGTTCATTAACAAAATAAATAGCAAAAACGATTTTACTAAGTCACTTTTATAACTACAAAGGATTGATAAAAAATATAAACACGGTTAACACTTTTACATTTTTAAAAGTTAAAACAACACTAAATGATTATTTGTTTTTCATTTTATGCGACATGTTTGAGCCATTATTAAACGAAGAATACTCGTTTATAGAAAAAAATAGGACTAAAACGTTTCTGTTTTAGTCCCACCTACTTGCTTAACTACAGTTCATTTTCAGATTTACTTAATTGCCATTGAAGATAAAGTTCGACTGCAGTTAACAGAACATTAATCATTGCCAAAGTAACCTTAATCTTTTTCTTATTACGCATAAGAGTTCCTCCTTTCTTTAATAGCAGCATGCTATGTTGTGAAATTGTGACATTGTATTGATGTTATTTTGTTATCTCCTCCTTTACCTTTCGTTTGGTCTAGGTGGTTGCCTTAGCAACCACTTGTTAATAAAAAAAGAGAACATCTATCTAAAGATGCTCTCAAATTGAAGCATTGTTGGCCTATTAAATTGAATTATTGATTAAATAAAGAAGTGATGGGTAAATGGTCACGTCGCTTATTCAGCGTATGTACTTCTGCGAATTCTGATTTAAGAGATTTCATTAAGTATCCTTGCATGGCTTCAACGGTTTCATTTTTTTGAATAAGCATGGCTTTAAAACGTTTAAGAACATGAAGTATTTCTATTTCCATATCTTCTAACAAGTAGTAGCTATCAATCGCATTGTTGAAAGATGTTTTGGCTTTTAATAATACAGTTTTGATAATTTTAATTTCATCTACTTCAAAGTTACTTAGATATTTTTGAATACTCTGTGGTAGTTCTTCTAATAATTGGAACTTTAAAGCTTCATCATTAAAGTTTGGATTATAGTGATTTGAATGATTTGTGTGATTATTAGAATATGTTAGTTTATTATCATTCAAATCATCCGTATCATTACTCTCAATCTTAATATAATTAGTATCATTATAATCAGTATCATTAGACTGTGAATTTGGAAGTTCTTGACCACTGAAATTCACAGTTCTAGAACTTCCAAATTCATTGTTCTGGAACTGTGAATTTGGAAGTTCCTTGCTATGACTGGCTTTAATATCATAATTAGGTTTTAATAGGTATAATCTATTTGGTTTATTAAGGCCAACACGTTCTTGAGTTAGTAAATTAAAACTTATTAACTCTTTTTTTAATTTTATAATTTTTTGTTCTGCATAACCTAAGTATTCGCACAAATGTTTATTACTGAAAATAAAGTAAATGTTATTATTTTTATCTACCCATTCATTTTGGATGGATAATTCAAAGCGATCTTTTAATAACGCATACATAATTTTGGCTTCCGCCGACATTTTTTTAAAATATACATCTTCGAATAAATATTTAGGTAGTTGATAAAACCTTTCAGTTTTTACTTGTGATAAATTGTATTTTTCAAAATTGGGCATAATAAAAACCTCATTTCCATTTTTAGGATTGAGGTAATAAAACAATTTTTACGTAAGTTATATGTTTTGTGCTTGCACTTAGATGATTAGATAGATATAATACAAGTATCAAAAAATATATAAACAAACGAGTGCGAATCGTTTTATTACCGAGAGTCAATGCTACGCCAATAGCATTGACTCTTTTAGTATTTATAAAGCAATATTAACACTTTTAAGAAAGTATATAAAGAGTTTTAAATATAGTTAAAAGCACATTGCCATGGCAAAATGTGTAGTTCATTGTTTTAGTGCCTAATTAAGATTCAAAAACATATTATAGGGACCTAATTAGGTACATATGTAGTAAATAGGTAGTAAATTTAGGTGGTAAATGATGAAATAAACTTGATTAGGTGGTAAAATTTAGGTACTAAATTAGGTACCTAAGGGTGGATGTTATGAGAACTATTAAAATGGTTGCTGATGAATTAGGTGTAACTAAACAAACTATTGTTAATAATGCTAAAAGTTTAAATATAACTTTTGAAAAAGAAAATGGGATTAATTATATTGATGATAATGATTATTTGAAAATTATAGAAAAAATTACTAAGAAAGAGAGTACAATCCAAAATAAAGAATCAGTAAAAAAAGAATTGTTTGGTGAAAATACTGCAAAAGCAGAAAAGAATATATATAATAATTCAAATAGTTCTAAGGCATTAAAAACAAAAGTAAACGAATTAGAAAAGCAAATAGAAATCTTTGAAACTAGAGCTAAAAATGATGAAAAATATATTGAGAATTTAACTAAGCAATTAGATCAACAAAATAGCAATGTTAATACATTAAATAAATTGTTGGAGAATCAACAAATATTAGCTTTAGAAAGCAATAAAAAAATT
>NZ_JAESMM010000056.1:0-6437 GCF_017893165.1 Staphylococcus sp. GDX8P54P | reverse complement strand
GCTCGGGGAATTTATCTTGTAACCATAACAGTTCTTGACGATTAAACACATTTAAAAATCGATTCCTAAACTTCAAGGAATCGATTTTTTGCTGCAATTTTCTTAACGTAAATGTTCAAATAGCCCCCACCTTCTATCTCGTCCAGTTGGTTTCCCCAGTCCATAAATATCAGATGAAGACAAGGCACTAAAAGTTTTTATAAAATTGGTTGATTTAGGTTTTACATTATGTTGCTAACTTTAATATTTACATTTGAATATTAAAATGTTACAGTACAGGCTAAGTATATTAATTAGTGAAAGGAGGTAATAGCTATGTTAACTGTTTTTAGAATCTTATTCGGTGAAAATACAAAAATCGGAAACCGTTTAGCTATTAAAGGGAGTAGTCTGTCCTTTTTTAAACTAAACAATGATATAAAAACAGTTGCCGGAGCTTTGCCTCTACTATGGATAAGTTTAAAACAAGATCATCAACATACTTGTTTTATGTAGTGAAATATGCATATTTGTATGTTTTGACTTTCGGCACCGGTAATTTTTATCTGTGTTTTTTTTGTGTGCAAAAAGAAATTGATTCTTAGGGACTGCTACTCCTTTCCAATTATTCTAATTACCACTAGAGCAAATTGTGAAAGGATGAAAGAAATGAATTTTAATAATAAAACAAAGTATGGTAAAATACAGGAATTTTTAAGAAGTAATAATGAGCCTGATTATAGAATAAAACAAATAACCAATGCGATTTTTAAACAAAGAATTAGTCGATTTGAGGATATGAAGGTTCTTCCAAAATTACTTAGGGAGGATTTAATAAATAATTTTGGAGAAACAGTTTTGAATATCAAGCTCTTAGCAGAGCAAAATTCAGAGCAAGTTACGAAAGTGCTTTTTGAAGTATCAAAGAATGAGAGAGTAGAAACGGTAAACATGAAGTATAAAGCAGGTTGGGAGTCATTTTGTATATCATCACAATGCGGATGTAATTTTGGGTGTAAATTTTGTGCTACAGGCGACATTGGATTGAAAAAAAACCTAACTGTAGATGAGATAACAGATCAAGTTTTATACTTCCATTTATTAGGTCATCAAATTGATAGCATTTCTTTTATGGGAATGGGTGAAGCTCTAGCCAACCGTCAAGTATTTGATGCTCTTGATTCGTTTACGGATCCTAATTTATTTGCATTAAGTCCTCGTAGACTTTCTATATCAACGATTGGTATTATACCTAGTATCAAAAAAATAACCCAGGAATATCCTCAAGTAAATCTTACATTTTCATTACACTCACCTTATAGTGAGGAACGCAGCAAATTGATGCCAATAAATGATAGATACCCAATAGATGAGGTAATGAATATACTCGATGAACATATAAGATTAACTTCAAGGAAAGTATATATAGCTTATATCATGTTGCCTGGTGTAAATGATTCTCTTGAGCATGCAAACGAAGTTGTTAGCCTTCTTAAAAGTCGCTATAAATCAGGGAAGTTATATCATGTAAATTTGATACGATACAATCCTACAATAAGTGCACCTGAGATGTATGGAGAAGCAAACGAAGGGCAGGTAGAAGCCTTTTACAAAGTTTTGAAGTCTGCTGGTATCCATGTCACAATTAGAAGTCAATTTGGGATTGATATTGACGCTGCTTGTGGTCAATTATATGGTAATTATCAAAATAGCCAATAGTATTGAACAAGGTATATAGCTGATATAATAAGGTGAATTTTTAAATAATATTAATGCAATTAATATTATTTTGATAACTCAATTATGCTAGTATTTTCTTCAAATATGAATGGACTACTGGGTGGAAGATAATTAACTAATCTGTATTCTTCTAATTTGAAATGAATAAGTTTCAAAGTACTAAGATATAGGATTAGTCATCCATTTTTTTTAAATCAGTTTAACTAGATGTTTTGTTTGTCGAATGACAAAAAACTCTTATTTAGTATAAATGAATAGATAATCCTTCCAATAATAATTGGGAGGATTTTTTATTCTCCCTAAATACAAATGTAAGTTAATGAAATATATACTTGAAGATGTTTATGGCATTCTAAAAATGTAGTCTTTGGCAGTTAATTTATGTAGTCTCTCTAGAGAACAACTTGAAAGTATTCGGGAATGCGTTCAGCTTCATAAAACCCTCCTCAATTATATAATCTGAAACCCTCTTGCTAAGTTCTTCTTCAACTTTTTGAAAACCTTTTAATATCATTTGATTTCTCACTTTATTAGCGTTCGTAAAAGTACACGTTTTCGAACACCTCAAAAGCAACCGGAAAACAGAAAAAGAACGTTCGTAAATGTGGCCATCCACTTTGCGAACGTTCTTCTGTTTCAAGCTAAATTTACGAACGAATTATTGCTGTTTTTTCATTTTTATTTATGTATTTTTTACATCCGAAGGCGACAAGTGAATTCCTTTCACCACCCCGATTTGGGGTGGTGTATAACTGGGCACTTTGCGTGAAGACTCTCTGCGCCTTTCAGCGTTCCAACTCTTGGTCTCTTTTTCTAGCAATATTGTTTTCTTTTTCTTGCTGACGCTCTTTTTGCCATTCCTTGAATTTCTCCAGCTGGGATTTTGCAAATTCCATCAAAACATTCAACTGGCTTTTCAGGGTTTTGTTTTCCTTCTGCAAATCGAGATTTTCTTTTTTCAAACCGTTATTTTCTTTCTGCAGCTGCGCCGTTTTTCTTTTTTCTTGGTCCAGTTTCCGATCGCTGTCGATCACGTTATCGACCATATCGTCAAATCGCTTTTCATGAGCCTCGATGGTCCTTTCGATGGCTTCCGTGGCCTTCGCTCTTGCTTTAAGTGCTTCAAAGTCCTCTACAGGCAATTTTACGTGGTTCCGGTCAAATAGAGAGGGTTTAGTGACTTGCAGCTCATCGACCTTCTTAGAAGCCGTCAGCGCGTTTCTGAGGGCTTCTGTTTCCTTCTCAAGGGTTTTAATCTCTTCATTGAGCGTTAACGCCTTAAAACGGCTCATTTCAATGTGTTTCCGGTCAGAGGCAATGCCCCGTTCGACTTCAAAACCAACACTTTGCATGTGTTTTGGGAATTCTTCCTGCATCCACTGCAACTCCTGCCGATTGAAGACATTCTTGCCCTGGAGTTTGCCGTCACGCATCGGAACGACCCCTAAATGCATGTGAGGCGTTTTCTCGTCGTTGTGAACCGTCGCATAAGCGATATTTTGTTTGCCGTAGCGTTCCGAAAACAATTTATGGCTTTCCTCGAAAAACCGTTTCTGTTCAGCCGGATCTAACCCATCAAAAAATTTCCGGTCCGATGTCACCAGCAGCTCATTTACGAGCACGGCATCTTTTCGGGTTTTCCGTTCGCTTACTTTTTGGCTCTCGATGATGGCTTTTACTTGTTGGTTGTAATCAATTTTCTCTTGATGCAGCAAATCATAATTCAAATGTTCACGGTCCGGATCGATGTCTGGATTCGTCCGACTTTCCCGTTCTCGCTGGTTGTGAAATTGCATGCCCTTTAAATCTGGACTCTTCATTTTCTGCATCCGTACCACAGCAAAACTCACAAAAACACGCCCCCTTATTTCGGTCAACTTCCATGTAAAGTATAGCACACTATACTTTATATCCATAAAGTGTGTGCTCTGCGAGGCTATTGGCTCTGCCAACAAAACCCTGCATACTGATTACCAGTATGCACAAAACCTTTAAGACCTTTCTTTTTTTTACGAGAAAAAAGAAACAAAAAAACCTGACCTCTGCCACCTCAGCAAAAGGGGGATTTGCTCTCGTGGCTCGTTTAAAAAAGACAAGGGACAGGTCGTATTTTTCAAAACGCTGCGCTGAAAAATCTCCACCTTAAACCCTTGTCTTTTTTATTTTGTCCGTTATGTTTTTCGTACCGAAAGCCGTACTCAGCAAAATCAAAATTTGCTCGACTTTCGGTTTTCCAGGATAACGGACAAAACCACTTAAAATAACAAAAGACACGAGAATGATCTCTCGTATCTTTTGTATTCTTATTCAACAATCGCGCCCGATTGCAGTATAAATTTAACGGTCGTTCATCATGTTCTTATTTATCAGAGCTTGTGCTATAATTATTTTAAGTTTATAAGAAGGAGAATTAATATATGGGCATTTTTAGTATTTTTGTAATCAACACAGTTGATTATCAACCAAACAAAAAATAAGTGGTTATAATGAATCGTTGATAAGCAAAATTCATTATAACCGCATTAAAGAGGGTTATAATGAACAAAAAAAATATAAAAGACAGTCAAAACTTTATTACTTCGAAACGTAATGTAGATAAAATAATGACAAATATAAGCTTAAATGAACATGATAATATCTTTGAAATTGGCTCAGGAAAAGGGCATTTTACCCTTGAATTAGTACAAAGGTGTAATTTCGTAACTGCTATTGAAATAGACCATAAATTATGCAAGACTACAGAAAATAAACTTGTTAATCACGATAATTTTCAAGTTTTAAACAAGGATATATTGCAGTTTAAATTTCCTAAAAACCAATCCTATAAAATATTTGGTAATATACCTTACAACATAAGTACGGATATAATACGCAAAGTTGTTTTTGAAAGTATAGCTGATGAGAGTTATTTAATCGTGGAATACGGGTTTGCTAAAAGGTTATTGAATACAAAGCGCTCATTGGCGTTACTTTTAATGGCAGAAGTTGATATTTCTATATTAAGTATGGTTCCAAGAGAATATTTTCATCCTAAACCTAAAGTGAATAGCTCGCTTATCAGATTAAATAGAAAAAAATCAAGAATATCGTACAAAGATAAACAGAAGTATAATTATTTCGTTATGAAATGGGTTAACAAAGAATACAAGAAAATATTTACAAAGAGTCAATTTAACAAATCCTTAAAACATGCGGGAATTGACGATTTAAACAATATTAGCTTTGAGCAATTCTTGTCTCTTTTCAATAGCTATAAATTATTTAATAAGTAAGTTAAGGGGTGCGTAAACTGCACCCCTTAACTTGTCTTGTTTTGCTTAAACAATCTTGGCCCTTTTGTTGAATTACTCTTTAATAAAATAATTTTTCCGTTCCCAATTCCACATTGCAATAATAGAAAAGCCATCTTCATCTGCTTTTTCTTCATCATCTGTATGTATTAAATCGCCATCTTCTGCGTCATCAAGATTTAATTCCTTATGAATTTCCTTTAATAAACCACCATATGAAATTAATCTTTTTCGATAAAGTCCTTCCTCCAAATCAGCTAAACGCTGCAAATTTCTTTCTTCGTCATCAGTCATAAAATCTGTATCTTTTACTGGATATTTTGCAGTTTCATCAATGGCTGATTTTATATCAGATTTATGTTTATTTTTTGGTCGAATCATTTGGACTTTAACGTTTGGATCATAATCTAATTTCATAGCTCTTTTCCAAAATTGAATCCATTGCTTTTGATTCACATAGTTTTCAGTGTTATAAAAATAAGTGCTTTCTACACAAACCAACACATGCATGTGTTGGTTATAAGAATTATCTATATTATTTACAGTTACTTCTGTCGCTCGCATAAAACCAACTAAGTTTTTATTAATTTTCTTATATTTCATCATACGATTAAAACCTTTTGACATATCCGATAAACTTTTATTTAATTCAGTACCATCATAAACATTTCTAACGGTCAACGTAAGGAAAAGCCAACGAACTGTTGGTTTTTGTTTGATAACTTCTGCAACAACCTTTTGTGACTGAATACCATGCTTCATTGCTCTCCTCCAGTTGCACATTGGACATAATCGAGATTTACAAAACCACACACGATATAACGTTTTTTCTCCCGTTTCATAACTCACTTTATATTCAAGTACCTCTGCACAATCTTTTACACGTTCAGCCTTTTTAAATTCAAGAATATGCAAGAGTTCAAAATAATCTACATTTGCCATTTTCTTTTCTCGCCAAGGTCTTATTTTTCCACTTTTTGTTTTGTCGATTAGTACACTTGATTTTTCATCTGAATTAATGCTATTATTATTGCACATAATTAATACAGAAACCCCCTATGTAAATTTGTTTTTGTGTGGTAACTTAAACAATAACATAGGGTATTTTTCTGTGCAAGGATTTTTAAAGGTTCATTAACCTTATAAAGCCAATCACACCAACACTTTAAACGCGATGTAAACTATAAAAATAAAAACTTGTTGTTTCTATATGTATCAAGATAAGAAAGAACAAGTTCAAAACCATCAAAAAAAGACACCTTTTCAGGTGCTTTTTTTATTTTATAAACTCATTCCCTGATCTCGACTTCGTTCTTTTTTTACCTCACGGTTATGAGTTAGTTCAAATTCGTTCTTTTTAGGTTCTAAATCGTGTTTTTCTTGGAATTGTGCTGTTTTATCCTTTATCTTGTCTACAAACCCCTTAAA
>NZ_JAESMM010000055.1:286-777 GCF_017893165.1 Staphylococcus sp. GDX8P54P | reverse complement strand
ATATAATTTGATATTTGGAGGATGACCATATGAACGAATTAATCACATTACTTGCTGATTTAGTGATTGAAGAAATCAATCACGCTGATGACTAATAATAACGCCCAACACCTCACTGGTGTTGGGCGCATCTATAAATTTGTTCATAAATATATATTATCTCTTTGGAAGGAGGAAACACGATGAAACAAGCCATTGGTTACTTACGTCAAAGCACAATAAAACAACAATCACTCTCAGCCCAAAAACAAAAAATCAAGTCATTAGCTGAAAAACACAATATCCAAAACATCACGTTTTATAGTGATAAACAATCAGGTCGAACTGATAAACGCAATGGTTACCAACAAATCATTACGCTAATTCAACAAGGTCACTGTGACGTATTATGTTGCTATCGTCTGAATCGACTTCATCGTAATTTGAAAAATGCATTAAAACTCATGAAATTGTGTCAAAAATACCATGTTCATATCTTAAGCGTTCATGAT
>NZ_JAESMM010000055.1:0-238 GCF_017893165.1 Staphylococcus sp. GDX8P54P | reverse complement strand
AGGCGAACAAGTCAAAAATGGAATCAAAGAAAAAGCGAGACAAGGTAAACTAATTACAACACATGCACCCTTTGGGTATCACTATCATAATGGTACTTTCACAATAGACACAGTAAAAGCACCAACAGTAAAAGCTGTGTTCAATTATTACCTTCAAGGTTATGGTTATAAAAAAATTGCGCAATACTTAGAAGCTGATGATAAATTCATTAATCGCAAGCCCTATCAAGTGCGTAAT
>NZ_JAESMM010000054.1:0-3177 GCF_017893165.1 Staphylococcus sp. GDX8P54P | reverse complement strand
CTAGGGACTTTTTTACCTAATTTTAAACCTAACGGAGCGAAAATAATACTCCCTATTATTAAAAATAACGCATCTTCTAAAGGAATGTAACCTTGTATAAATTTAATGATAAAGGCGCCAATTGAAGATATAAAAGCAATTACTATACTATTAGCAACTACCGTATTCATTGGTAATTTGAATAAAACTAGCAATATAGGAATGATAATAAAAGCGCCGCCTGCTCCAACTATACCTGAAATGATACCAACGAAAAGACCCACCATAACTAATAATGGCTTGTTAAAGGAAGATTGATCTAAACTCGGTTTTATGTTAATAAACATTAAAATTAATGCGAGTAAAGCAATGATAATATATATCGTATTTACAAATGTAGCATTAAATAAATTTGCTAACAGTCCACCTAACATGCTGCCTATAATCATGCCACTACCCATGTAAAGCACTAATAGTGGCGAAAATTCTGGTTTTTTTCGCGCTTTTAATGACCCACTTAAAGTACTGAAAAAGACTTGACTGGAAGTAAGTCCTGATGCCATGTATGCACTGTACGCAGGAGCGCCAAATAGTGGTGGTAATAATAAAATAGCTGGATAAATAATGATGGCGCCACCTATACCTACTAGACCCGAAATAAAGCCTCCGAATACCCCAATAAGTAACATCATAATAATAGTTGAAATATCCATTATTTACTTTTTACCAATAAGTTAACGGCTTCATTAATCAATTCTTCAGAATTTTCACCATTATCCTCTGCTGCTTTTACACATTCTATTAAATTTTCACTAATGATAATTCCCATCAAACGTTGGATTGAACTTTTTGATGCACTGATTTGAGTAATGACATCTTTACAATCTTTTTCTTCTTCCATCATTTTAATAACGCCATTGAGTTGTCCTTGTATTCTATTAATACGATTAATCATTTTTTTATCATAATTCATAGTTATTTCCTCCACTTTTAATTGAATAAAGTCATAATAAACGATAAAAGTAAACATGTCAAATACCCCCTACCGTATTTGACATAATATAAATAATTAGTTAATATACCCGTATAGGTATTTATTAGGAGGTTAATATGAAACAATATAACGAAAATCATATCAATAATTTCAGTAAACAAGAATTAGAAAAATTGGGTGCACAAGGTCAACTGATTGACGTTAGAACACAAGAAGAATATGAGCTTGCACATATAAATGGTGCGATATTACATCCTGTAGATAAGATTGAATCGTTCAATAAAGATAAAAACACAACCTATTTTGTACACTGTAAAAGTGGTACCAGAAGTGCTAAAGCGAGCGAATATTTAGCTAAACAAGGCTACGACATTGTTAATTTAGACGGTGGCTATAAAGCATATGAAGCAAAATACGACGATGATAATACATTCGAAGAAAATACTAATGTAGAAATTAAAGCAGAGCGTAAACAATTTAACTATAGTGGTCTTCAATGTCCAGGTCCAATTGTAAACATCAGTAAAGAAGTGAAAAATATTGAAGTAGGCGAGCAAATCGAAGTTACAGTCACAGATCCTGGATTCCTTAGCGACATTAAAAGCTGGGTCAAACAAACTGGTCATACTTTAGTTAAACTTGATGAAAGTAATAATGGAATTAATGCTATCATTCAAAAAGAAAAACCAAAAGACTTACAAGTGAATCATACTGCTAAAGGTACGACAATTGTACTATTTAGTGGAGAGTTAGATAAAGCAGTGGCAGCAATGATTATTGCAAATGGCGCTAGAGCTGCAGGAAGAGATGTAACTATCTTCTTTACTTTTTGGGGACTTAACGCGTTGAAAAAAGCGCAAACAGTTAACGTTAAAAAGAAAGGTATCGCAAAAATGTTTGATTTGATGTTGCCAAAAACACCTTTGAAAATGCCACTATCTAAAATGAATATGTTCGGTTTAGGTAATATCATGATGCGATACGTAATGAAAAAGAAAAACGTTGATTCATTACCATCACTCATTAATCAAGCGATAGCTCAAGATATTAAATTAATCGCATGTACCATGAGCATGGATGTCATGGGTATTACAAAAGAAGAATTAAGAGATGAAGTTGAGTACGGCGGTGTAGGCACTTATATAGGTGATACTGAAAACGCGAGTCATAATTTATTTATTTAATTAAATCTATCAAAATAAGGAGTTCTTTATATGTTTTTCAAACAATTTTACGATAATCATTTATCTCAAGCATCTTATTTAGTTGGCTGTCAACGTACGGGAGAGGCAATAGTAATTGATCCTGTTCGTGATTTAACAAAATATATGGAAGTTGCAGATAGCGAAGGTTTTAAAATTACACAAGCTGCTGAAACACATATTCACGCTGATTTTGCTTCTGGAATTCGGGATGTGGCAAAACGTTTAAACGCCAATATATATGTATCTGGCGAAGGTGATGATCAATTAAGTTATAAAAATATGCCGGAACATACAAATTTTGTTAAAAATCAAGATATTATTCAAGTAGGTAATATTAAATTAGAAGTCTTGCATACACCTGGTCATACCCCTGAGAGTATCAGTTTCTTACTCACTGATGAAGGTGGCGGCTCAAGTGTTCCAATGGGTTTATTTAGTGGTGACTTTATTTTTGTTGGTGATATCGGTAGACCTGATTTACTAGAAAAATCAGTACAAATGGAAGGTACTACAGAGATTGGTGCAAAACAGATGTACCAATCTATAGAAGGTGTTAAAAATTTACCAGATTATATTCAAATATGGCCTGGACACGGTGCTGGAAGTCCTTGTGGTAAAGCATTAGGTGCCATACCAATGTCTACGCTAGGTTACGAAAAAATTAATAACTGGGCATTTAATGTAACAGATGAATCTAAATTTGTTGAAACATTAACATCAAATCAACCAGCGCCACCCCATCACTTTGCACAGATGAAAAAAATTAATCAGTTTGGTATGAAAATGTATCAACCATACAACGTTTATCCTAGTTTAGATAATGAAAGAATAGCATTTGATCTTCGTAGCAAAGAAGCCTTTCACGGTGGACATACACAAGGAACAATCAATATTCCTTATAACAAAAACTTTATTAACCAGATCGGTTGGTATTTAGATTTTGAAAAAGATGTAGATTTAATTGGAGATAAATCTACAGTTGAGCAAGCAACGCATACT
>NZ_JAESMM010000053.1:1280-1568 GCF_017893165.1 Staphylococcus sp. GDX8P54P | reverse complement strand
ATACCGTTGTCTACTACACGATTATTCACTTCTGCTGAAATTTCTTCTTGTAAATCGTTTGATAATGCATCAAACATTTCTCCAAATGCTTTTGATTGTTCTTCATCACTTGCACCATTGCGAACTAATTCTGCAAAATGTGCTTTATGGTCTTGATAGTTCTTTAATTTTTCTCCGACTTTAATAGCCATAATATTCCTCCTTAAATTTATGCATAAAAAATAGCCATTAACATTAATTGTTAATAGCTACTTAAAATGCAAATCTCGAAAATTTATTTTCTTTTGG
>NZ_JAESMM010000053.1:318-1168 GCF_017893165.1 Staphylococcus sp. GDX8P54P | reverse complement strand
TGTTCCTTCTTCTGCTTCATTAATCATTGCATTAAGAATGCTTCTTTGTTCTTTAAGTCTTGCTACATACTTAGAGTCTTTCAAGTTTTCTACACCTTCTTTCTGCTTCTCAACAGATTTACGAGATGATTTCTCATCTGCAAAACCTTTATTGATTGCTTCATCTGCAGTTAACCACGTTTCATTAGCGATTAGATTATCAATCTCATCACGATCTAAACCTGTTCTATCATGATATATATCAACAATAGATGTATCAATTGCAGTTAAAGCATTCAATGTTTTCTGAATGTCTGATTTGTTACCAAAAGCCATTGTAGAAGCTTCATGTACCATCATATTTGCGCCTGTTCGGATGATAATCTTATCTCCTGCCATTGCAACTAATGATGCAGCACTTGCAGCTAATGCAGTGACTTCAATTGTAATGTGATTTGATAAGGACTTTAAGTAATTATAAATTTCTATCCCTTCAAACACATCACCACCGCCAGAATTTAAACGAATAACAATATCTTCTTTAACATTATCAAGTGAATCTTTCACAGCTTTAGCGCTGATAGTGTCGCCAAGAAAAGATAAGTTAGCAATAGTGCCTGACAACGTTAAGATGTGCTTGTTATTCTTAGTTTCGTTTCTAAAAACTGGCGTGACATTTCTTACAATCGGATTACCCATTATTAGTCTCACCCCCTTCTGTTGATGAAACTGATTCGTAGTTTTTAGTTAATACGTATTCATCTAGGTGTTCATCGTCTCCTGGTTCATCTCCGAGCATTACACGGATTTGATTACCAGTGTATGTACCAGATGAGCGTAACTTATCAACCGCTTCAGATAATTCGAGTGG
>NZ_JAESMM010000053.1:0-267 GCF_017893165.1 Staphylococcus sp. GDX8P54P | reverse complement strand
GCATTTAATTCTGTTTCAAGCTTTTTCATTAAAGGCTTAAAACAAAATTTATTAGTTGCTTCAATTGCTTTATCTAAATCTGCATTTTCACCTAAAATCAGTGACGGTGTAACGCCAACCACTCTTGATACGTAAATTAAGATATCTTGAACTAATGCTCTTAAATCTCCGAAATCAGACTTGCCTGTTGAACCACTTTTAGATGAATGTTCTTCATAGCTTATCCCTTTTGTTAATGGTATAACTGCAACTTGATTTTTTTCAAAA
>NZ_JAESMM010000052.1:0-9964 GCF_017893165.1 Staphylococcus sp. GDX8P54P | reverse complement strand
CTAGTCATCCTTGCGGGCGGGGCCCCAACAAAGAGAATTTCACTAAGAAATTCTACAAGCAAAGCAAGTTGGGAGTCGGGGCCCCAGCAAAGAGAATTTCATCAAGAAATTCTACAAGCAAAGCAAGTTGGGAGTCGGGGCCCAGCAAAGAGAATTTCATCAAGAAATTCTACAAGCAAAGCAAGCTGGGAGTGGGACGACGAATTTAAAAGAATTCTGTCCCACTCCCATTTTGTCCTACTTGCAAACTGTTTTATTCTATATTTATTTTCCTAATTGTGACGTCCTCATCCTGATTTAAAGTCAGGTCAGCTATATCCTCTAAATGTATCGTTTGTGATGTATCATCAAACGTATTCCCTGCAATAAATACTTGCTGATGTTTTACATCATTATAACTTCTAATATGAATGGCATCTTTTTTCATTTTCCCACTAAAATGATTACTAATTACACTGAAGTTTTCACCTGCTTGAGTTGGCATAACCAAGCCTGTGTTAGGGTCAGCAGCATTCTTTCCATCTTTCACACCTAAAAATCGAATACCACCTTTACAATTTTTGAATTCATTGCGTGATATAATCATGTTTTTAGCTTTAAGAGGTGTTAATGCATAATCTTCCATTCCATCAAAACAATTATCTTTAATATGCACATTGTCATAGAATTTATTATATCTACTTGCGTGCGAGCCAATCGCTCTATTCCATGGGCGCATGTGTTGGTCTTCAGAATCACCGAAATAACAATTCTCGATAACAACGTTTTTAGTAATGGTTCCATCTGTCGTACCAAATTTAGGGAATGCACCTGGGACTTGAATATCCAATTGAATCGCTTCTGAAAATGAGCGGTCGCCATCAAAATCATTAAATCCCTTAAAATGACAGTTCTTGATATATAAGCCATTAATACCACAGGCATCTAAAGCATGTCCACCTACGACTTTTAATACCGTTACACCAATCAATTGGATGTCTTCCGCATGTCCAATTGACATTGCAGTATTGTTATACGGAAATTGACCACCATTCATATCAAATGTTCCACCTTTAATATAAATCTGACTATTTCCTTGATATCCTTTATAAAAGCCAAAGCGATGTCCGTTTTTTAAAAGGGCATCCTTACCACATCTTAGCAATGTGGTATCATCTTCAAGTAATAGTGTCGTTGCACCGTAAATAATGAGTGCTTTCGAAATATGATACGTACCACTCGGTATAAACACAGTGTGTTCACCATATCTTGCTTTATTCAATGCGCGCTGTATTGCTTTCGTGTCTTTACGTTTATTATGTCCTTTTAGTCCATAATCTTGAGCATTAATTAACATATCGTATCCCCTATCTCAACTTTCCAATCTTTAAATCTATAGGCTATGTACCATTTTAGAATGGGATTAGCTATAATATATGTAATGATTAATGAGGTAATCATTTAATCGTTTCTATATAATTATACAATTTTTAAATACCTCAAACATTAATTCGAGAGGATGATAGCTCATGACTAAAAAAGCACTTATCGTTGTCGATTATTCTTATGATTTTATTGCAGATGATGGCCGCTTAACATGTGGTAAACCCGGCCAAGATATTGAAACGTTTATCCTAAACCGTCTTGAAACGTATCAGACACATGACCAAGATATTTTCTTTATGATGGATTTGCACTATGAAAATGATCCTTTCCACCCTGAGACGCAGTTATTCCCTCCTCATAATATTGAGGGCACATCAGGGCGCGAACTGTATGGTAAGGTTAAATCGTTTTATGATAACTTTAAAGAATGCGAGAATGTTCATTATCTAGATAAACGTCGCTATGATTCTTTCTACGGTACGCCTTTAGATAGCCTATTACGTGAAAGAAATATCACAGATATTGAAATTGTAGGTGTATGTACAGATATTTGCATTCTCCATACTGCCGTATCAGCATATAATTTAGGATATCACATCACTATTCCTAAAGATGGTGTTGCTTCTTTCAATGAAAATGGTCATGTGTGGGCTTTAGGACATTTTGTAAACTCATTAGGCGCAGAGGTAGATGTTCCTAAATAAAACATGATAAAATAAGATGAAAAATCAAATGATAAGGGTGGATAATAACAATGGCAAAAACTTATATTTTTGGACATCAAAATCCAGATACAGATGCAATCGCATCAGCTATAATCATGGCTGATTTTGAACAATTAACTGGTAACTCTGAAGCGACGCCATATCGCTTAGGAGATATTAATCCTGAAACTCAATATGCTTTAGATCACTTTGAAGTTAAAGCACCAGAATTATTAAGTGATAACCTAGATGGCCAAGAGGTTATCTTAGTCGATCATAACGAATTCCAACAAAGTGCTGAAACAATTTCTGATGCTGAGATCAAACACGTTGTAGACCATCACAGAATCGCAAACTTTGAAACTGCTTCACCACTTTGGTATCGAGCAGAACCAGTTGGTTGTACAGCTACAATTCTTTATAAAATGTATAAAGAACGTGGATTTGAAATTAAACCACACATTGCTGGATTAATGATTTCAGCAATCATTTCTGATAGCTTATTATTTAAATCACCTACTTGTACAGATGAAGATGTAAATGCTGCTAAAGATTTAAAAGACATTGCAAATGTTGATTTAGATGAATATGGCTTAGATATGTTAAAAGCTGGTGCATCTACAACGGATAAATCTGCTGAAGAATTATTAGATATGGACGCTAAATCATTCAATATGGGTGACTATGTTACACGTATTGCACAAGTTAACACGGTTGACATTGACGAAGTCTTAAATCGCAAAGAAGATCTTGAAAAAGCAATGTTAGAAACAAGTGCAAATGAAAAATACGACTTATTTGTATTAGTCGTAACTGATATTATTAATAGTGACTCTAAAATTTTAGTCGTAGGTGCTGAAAAAGACAAAGTTGGCGAAGCATTTAAAGTTCAACTAGACGATGGCATGGCATTCTTATCAGGCGTTGTCTCTCGTAAAAAACAAGTGGTACCTCAAATTACAGAAGCTTTAACTAAATAAAACATTTAGGTTTTTAATTAACCGCCTATATATGTAAGGCTATGACATTAATCATTAAACAATACTACTTTGCAAATGCGCAGTAGCTAACAGAACCGAGAGGGCGTAAGCTTTTCTCGGTTTTAGTTATCTTTGCGAGCTAGACCCCAACAAAGCGCATTTCATCAAGAAATTCAACAAGCAAAGCAAGCTAGGAGCGGGCGACGAATTTAAAACAATTCAGTCCCGCTTCATTTTTATTGAAATAAATTTAGGGTATAGATATGATGAATGACATCATACATTTTAATAAAGTTTTTTAATTTAAAAAGGATTCATTAGGAGGTATCATATATTGCCGACCATCGAGCAACAATTCGAAGAGAGTAAAGCTTTTTTTAAAACACATAAAACAAAAGATTTAAAATTTCGAAAGCATCAGTTAAAACTGTTAAGTAAAAGCATTAAAAATCATGAAAACGATTTACTTGATGCGCTTAAAACAGATTTAGGAAAAAGTCCTGTTGAAGCCTATGCTACAGAAATTGGATTCACTTTAAAAAGTATTAAAACAGCACGTAAAGAATTGAAAAATTGGGCTAAAACAAAACAAGTTGACACCCCTCTATTTATGTTTCCTGCAAAAAGTTATATTAAGCAGGAACCTTATGGCACAGTACTAATCATTGGTCCATTTAACTATCCAGTTCAATTGGTATTTGAACCCTTAATTGGCGCTATCGCAGCTGGAAATACAGCGCTTGTTAAGCCATCTGAATTAACACCTCATGTTGCCACAGTCATTCGTCAAATTATTGAAGACGTGTTTACACCAGATTATATAGCTGTTGTTGAAGGAGGTATTTCTGAGACACAAACATTAATTCAACTACCTTTCGACTATATCTTCTTTACAGGTAGTGACAAAGTTGGTCAAATTGTATATGAAGCTGCTAGTAAAAATTTAGTTCCTGTTACGCTTGAATTAGGTGGAAAGTCTCCTGTTATTGTAGATGACACAGCTAATATCAAAGTTGCAAGTGATCGTATTAGTTT
Organism: Staphylococcus sp. GDX8P54P; assembly: GCF_017893165.1. Lineage (NCBI taxonomy): Bacteria > Bacillati > Bacillota > Bacilli > Caryophanales > Staphylococcaceae > Staphylococcus > Staphylococcus sp. GDX8P54P. The sequence continues at coordinate 5,880 of NZ_JAESMM010000052.1, read as the reverse complement.
TGGTAAATTTACAAATGCTGGTCAAACATGCGTAGCACCAGACTATATATTAGTAAATAAGAAAGTTAAAAACGAATTGATTGAGGCGCTTAAACAAAGTATTCAAGAATTTTATGGTCACACGATTGAGGAAAGCCCTGACTTCGGTCGCATCGTCAATGATAAACATTTTAATCGCTTAAATGAATTACTTAACGTACATCAACAACATATTATTTTCGGTGGCCATACAAATGCATCAACGCGCTATATAGAACCAACTTTATTAGATGGCATCACACCTAACTCTAAAATTATGCAGGAAGAAATTTTTGGTCCACTTTTACCTATCATTACTTACGATGATTTCAATGAAGCAATCGATATTGTGCAAAGTAAAGCTAAACCATTGAGTCTATATTTATTTAGTGAGGATGAGAATAGCACACACCGTGTGTTAAATGAATTATCATTCGGCGGTGGCGCAATCAATGATACATTAATGCATTTAGCAAATCCTAAACTACCATTTGGTGGTGTTGGAATGTCTGGTATCGGTCAATATCACGGTAAATATACTTTTGAAACTTTTAGCCACAGTAAGTCATATATCTTTAAATCTACACGATTAGATTCAAGCGTAATGTATCCACCCTATAAAGGTAAATTTAAATATATTAGAACCTTTTTTAAAAATTTATAAATTCATTCGAAAAAAGAGAGTGGGACAGAATTCTTTTAAATTCGTCCCACTCCCAGCTTGCTTTGCTTGTAGAATTTCTTGATGAAATTCTCTTTGCTGGGGCCCCGCCCACCTCCGCAAGGATGACTAGAACTGAGAAAAGCTTGATTTAAGTGCCTTCTCAGTTCAGTCAGCTACTGCGAATTTGCAAAATAGCATTATTATATTATTTATGTCCCAGCCTGGCTATTTATATAGTTTATTAAATAAAGCTAACATGTACACCCTCAGGTGCATTGTATTGCTTATCTGTTGGCGTTAATTTACCTGTATGTGTATCTCTTTTGAATACGGTAATGTCGTAATTTCCTTCTTGATGGGCACATACTAAGTAGTTATCTGTTTCAGTTATATTAAAATCTCTAGGAAATTGGTCTCCACTTTTAACAATTTCTACTGGGTTTAGTCCAGCACCATCATCTGTAATCGTGAAGACAGCAATACTATCATGACCGCGATTACTAATATATAGCGATTGTTGATCATGAGATAATCGGACAGCAGCTAGTTTAGTATCTTCATTGAAATCTTCTGGAATCGTTAAATGACGTTCTATTTCTTTAAATTTGCCATCCTCATACTTAGCAACACTTACATAATTAGATAATTCATGAACAATGTATGCATATTCGCCATTATTATGAAAAGCAATGTGTCTAGGACCATCTTGATCTTTAAATTGAGACACTTTATACTCTTTTAAGCCTTCACTACTATATTCATACGTGACAACACGATCAGTACCTAAATCCGTAGCTACAACGTATTTACCGTCAGGTGTTTCATTTAAATAATGGACATGTGAATGCTCTTGGCGTTCGTGACTACCAAGTGGATAGTCGTGGTGCAATTCTTGAATTAACTTCACAATTTCACCTGTCTCTTTATTTAATTGATATATTCTAGCGATACCCGCGCCGTACACCGCTTCAAACAAGAAATTATGATCTGTGGATACTGAAATATAACAGCCTGTACCCGCTTCAGAAGCTAAGCATTTATTGATTAATGTTAGTGCACCTGAATGGTCTTTTTTAAATGCTGCTACTCCGCAATGTGTTCCCTCTTTCGTGATGGCATATAAATAATCGTCGGTTTGCGCAAGGTAGGTTGATGCTTCAATTTCATAACCCGTAGTAACAGCACTAATGTGACCATTATCTTCATTTAATTCGAATAAATAAATCCCTTTACCCTCTTTTTTCGTATATGAACCGATATAACCCTTAGTTGTCATCAGTATACCTCCTAAGTTCTAGTTATCTTTATTTTATTAAAAGAAGGGGCACTATGACAATTATTCTTAATCGCTCTAACCCATTAATTAAAAAGAAAAACCAGTAACCTCAAAATTGAAGTTACTGGTACTATTACGCAAATTACGCGTTATTACTTTCAATATCTGAAACGATTTCTTTCGTTTTTCTTTCGATATCTTCAAAGTCTTTTTTGAAGATGTAAGCAAATGCTACAACACCAACACCAACGACTACTGATGTAATAACTACTAAGCTTAATAAGAATTTGAATAAACCTTTAATTAAATCCCACATGTATGTTTCACCTCTAAATAGAAATAAGTATGTTTACAATATTATATATTATCATACTTACTGTTATCATTAAATAGATACCTTTTTTCGTCTTATAATAATCACTAAAAATTGAATTTCAAAAACTTCATAAGTTTTCAATTGTACATTAGTTTAATACATCCACCAAGCTTTTACTTTGTTATATACTTTTAAATAAGCGTCCTGAAACATAGTACCCCTCCTTGTTTTTTAAAATTTTCTTGCTATTATGTTTAGTATAGTAATAATTATATTAGTTTTCAATTAATGCTATTTTACAATATTTTGAATTTTCAGGAGGCCTTCTCATGCAACAAGTGAAATCAGATATCATGACGTTTCGAGGGTCACATTTTGATTTAGGTGTTAAAACAGCGCAATGGCTTAAACAAACGCCTTTACTAGAAAATCGTGAACGTGAATGGAAAAAACGTATGCCTCGTTTTGATATAGATGTTAATGAAACTTATTCAGTTTTTCAAACATATGCACCCCAAATTTGGGAAGAAATTATGGGAATGCAAGAAATACTGAATCTACCTACAAAACAAATGATATTAAATTTTGCACATTATCGTTTCACAGATTTAAAAGAAAGTGGCTGTACTGTATTCCAAGGCCCAGATTATATGATTCGTAATTATGATTATCATCCTGCCACATATGATGGAAGATACTTATTATTCCAACCCAATGACGGTGGTCTAGCGCAAATTGGACCTACGTCTAGAATGACAGGTCGTATGGATGGCATGAATGAAGCTGGTTTGACGATGGGATATAACTTTATGCATCGTAAACATCCTGCTAATGGCTTTGTATGTTATATGATTGGACGCCTTGTTTTAGAATATTGCAGAGATGTAGATGAAGCTGTTAAATTCTTAAACGAACTTCCACATAGAAGCTCATTTAGTTATATTTTAATGGATAAAAAGCTTAATCACGCCATCGTTGAAGTGACACCACGTTCATTTGATGTTAGATATGATAAAGTATGTACAAATCATTTCGAAATCTTAACACATGAGAATCGAAATTACACGAAAGAATCACGTGAACGGTTAGAACGGACGATTTCTCAAACTTCACAATCCCTAGATAAACATACAGCCTTTAAATTATTTAATGATCCGAAGTTTGAAATTTATAGCAAATTATTTAGAAGTTGGTCAGGTACAATACATACGTCAATGTATGAACCACAAAACTTAACCGCTTGTATGACGTTAGGTGAAAATCAAGCTCCGACTTCAATTAATTTTCAATCATGGCTTGATGGACATGAACTAGACATTCAGCAATTTAAAGGTCAAATTGATACCGATTTAACTTTCGCTAATTATTAAAAAAGAGGCTGGGAGATAAATAATATAACGAAGCTATTTTGCAAATTCACAGTAGCTGACTGAACTGAGAAGGCACCTAAATCAAGCTTTTCTCAGTTCTAGTCACCCTTGCGGGCGGGGCCCCAACACAAAAAATCACGAAAGTGATTTTACAAGCTAAGCAGGTTGGGGATACGACGAATTTAAAAGTATTCTGTCCCACTCCCTACATGACAAATGATTGCCTCTTGTTATGTAGGCAATCATTTTATTTTAATATCTTTTTTAACAGTGTAAAACTCAACCACATTATCACTATTTCCTACCTTACCGTTGTTAAATGCTTTATTCTCAACTTTAGCTTCACCAGTACCTGGATGTAATTTTAATAACGTATTTTTCGGTTTATCTTTATAGTCCAAATAAATAGAATCATGTTTACTTGAACCTCTAACATCCGTTTCACTATACATATCTGTGAAATTCAAATGACCTTCTTCAGTCACAAACAGGGCGTTTTGAAGTATTGTCTTGTTTACTTTAATGGCACCTAAATGCGTCTTAAATTTACTGTTGTGGATTTCACTATTTTTAATGTTTACACTACCAGAATCGCTCTTAAAAATAAGGTTATTTAATTTAGAGTTGTTAACTTTTAAATGTTTAGTACCTTGGTAAATCAAACCATTCTTAATATTAATCCCATCTAAAATTATATTTTCAAAATTTGAATGTATATCTAAATTGTTTATATTTTTATTAGGAATTGTAATTTCGATTTCAGATTTGCTCTGATTAAAAGGGTTAATATTGATGCTATAACCTCTTTTGTTTGATCTATGCTCTTTTACATTTAAGGTATCATTTGTGTGATATACCTTAACATCATTATCCCCATAATATTTAACACCACAATGGTTACCTTGTTTAATTGTGACTTCTGAATTGTAACTCTCAACATTTAAATTAGTCATTTTCATATGATTGTAAGCTTTATCATATTTGAGTTTTTTAAATTCATCTTTGTCGTGTACAAACCAGACTAAAGTTGCAGCCAAGAAAAAACCTATAAATATTACTATGCCAGCTATCATTGCCTTTTTCATTGTTTAATTCTTCCTTTAACTGTTTGGATATACCAAGTTAAATATTTTAATACAAGTCGATATATATTTTGCGTGATTTTCATTGTGAGTACAAATAAAACGATACCAATCCCTGCATATGAAATGCTAAATAAGAAATTGCTAAACGAATCAACAATCCCCTTGACGATACTCATCGAAATAATGATTAATGGAAGACAAATTAAAAAGACTGAAAATAAAAACACACCAAATAATATCACTAAAAATATCACTATAGGAATAATAATAAAGAAAAATGAAAGTACACCGAGACTCAATGACGCCATTATTGCTCTAACAATATTTTGAAGGTTAGGGGTAACTTTAGCATAAGAAATCGCTTCTTTCGCTTTGACTTCCTTACCAATATCATGTGGTTCACGCAAGTCTGATATGATGTCTTTTTCTGATTTCCCTTTTGTTTCTTGTTCATAGAAATGATTTTCATAATCATCCATAAGTTTGTCTTTTTCTTCTCTTGGCAATTGATCTAGTTCTAATTCAAGTTCATTTAAAAAGGTAATCTTATCCATTTTTTCACATACTTTCTTAATTGAATTATCTCTATTTCATTGAAAAAGTAGCTTGCTTAAAATTGAATTATACGCGGATCACTGTTAACGACTAAAAAATTCAATTCGTTTAACCACATTATCTTTATACAAAATGGATAGTTTCATATGATGATCTTTATCAACATAGATTAATGCATCATACCCCCTACCAACTTTGTCCTTACGATAGTTCTCACCCAAGTAGTTAATGGCATGATCAACGTTGTCTCCAATTTTAATGCCAAAATTAGTTGTCACGTCCTGATCATTAATGAGCACTATTCCTTTTACCTTCTGGTGTTTATTTTTGACTTTCACCGTTAGATTTTTATGATTTTTATCATTGTAAAATTTATATCTGTCCAACTTAATATTACGATTAATCTCGTAATTATCATCATTAAATTGTTGATTCATTTGAATACCATTAATTTTCACTTCTGTAAGATCAATAGTTTTTTCATTTTTATAGATTGTAAGACAAATAACGATAAAGTCCGTATAATTGTGTAAAAGTAAAAAGGCCATATAACAGTCCTTTTACGGTACAATGTTTTTAACGACAAAAACATACCA
>NZ_JAESMM010000051.1:0-41419 GCF_017893165.1 Staphylococcus sp. GDX8P54P | reverse complement strand
GATATCATTTATACTTATTCAATTAATGAAATCTAAGATACGTATGATTCATAAAAGTGATGTTGTTTATGCACAGTAGCTAAATGAACTGAGAAGATGGGAGTGGGACAGAATTCTTTTTGAATTCGTCGTCCCACCCCCGCAAGGGTGACTAGAACTGAGAAAAGCTTGAATTAAGCGCCTTCTTAGTTCAGTCAGCTACTGCGAATTTGCTAAATAGCTTCATTATATTATTTTTGTCCCATCCTCTAATTTTATGTAAATTAATGTTATGCTATTATGAAATGACTAACAGATAGAAGGTGTGAGAACATAATGACAAAAATGCTATTTTACATTAACGGTACACAAGTGACTCAAAAGAAAGTGAATAAATGGGAAACGCAACGTTTAAAAAATGTTTATAAATATTTATCGAAATATCCAGAAGCTCAGTTAAATAAAAATGTCAAATTATGGGTTAAAAATAATGATTTAGATAATATGAAACAGGAAATTGCTCAAGCTAAACTTAACATCACCTTCTCAAAACTAAGAAAATCAATGAGATTTAAATATACAGTAGGTAATTTAATATCAGCAATAGCGACTAAGCTATCGTTTGGACAACGCAAAATGAGCACAGTTGAAATCGCTATACCTAATAGTCATTTAAATGCTCAGGAAGTGATGAATGTTTTAAATCAAGTAATGATGCAGAAAACGCCAGAACATGATGAAATTAATGTGAAAGCAAATCCGGATCATTATGTACTCGAAGGCATTACTTCAGAAATTCAAGAAGTGCTTGAAACTACAGGTGGTAGTCCGTTACCGACACATTTCTTTGCTCATTATAATGATGAAACCAAACTTAAATCACGTATGTCGGAAGATTACCAAATTGAATTACCGGGCGTTGCTAAATTGAAAAACGGCATGATTATAGGCGGTATGCGTCATCAAATTCGCAATGAAAATAATGGCTTTCGTTTTAAAGCATTAGTTGAATTTCCAGCGATTTTACCAAATTATATGATTCATCAACATCAATATCATTTATGCTGTGAATTTGGAAACTGGCTGACTTACATTTTAGAAGTTGAAAGTAAATAGAGCTTTAAACTAATAATCGCTACCTAATAAAGTAGCGATTTTTTTATTGGAAAAATTATTGTGAATTCATCATTTTAGTTTAAAATTACTTTACAAATATTTATGAAATCGTTTACATAAACCATTTTCAGTGAAAGAATAGTATAAGATACATAAACTTAGGAGGATGTTATTTATGAGTGAGACGATTCCGGAGAAAATGAATGTTGCATTAATGCATGAACCTTATGATATTGAAATTGTCGAAAGAGACATGCCTGAAGTAGGTCCTAAAGATGTCCTAATTAAGATGATGGCGGTAGGCGTATGTGGTTCTGACGTCCATTATTATGCACACGGTCGTGTAGGTGAATTTGTTGTTGAGAAACCAATCGTATTAGGTCACGAATGTGCAGGTATGGTCGCACAAGTTGGGGAAGATGTCACAGACTTTAAAGTTGGTGATCGAGTTGCTATCGAACCTGGGGAACCTTGTCGTGAATGTGAATACTGTAAATCTGGACGCTATAACTTATGCCCACATATGGAATTTATGGCAACACCACCGTACGATGGTGCATTCTGTGAATACGTAAGCCATCCGGCAGACTTCCTGTATCATTTACCAGACTCAGTGACTTATGAACAAGCGACATTAGTTGAACCATTCTCAGTTGGGTTACAAGCATGTAAACGTGCGGATATTAAACCAGGTTCAACAGTTGTCATCATGGGTATGGGTCCCGTTGGTTTAATGGCGGTTGTCGCTGCTAAAGCTTACGGCGCAACAAATATTATCGTTTCAGATTTAGAAGATAATCGTTTAGAAGCGGCTAAACGTTTAGGTGCAACAACGACAATTAATATTAAAAATGAAGATGTTGTTGAACGTATTAAAGCCTTAACAGACGGTCAAGGCGTGAACTATGCCATTGAAACTGCAGGTAATCCGATTGCTTTAAGAAGTGCGTTAAATTCATTAAAAGATGGTGGCACTTTAGCAATTGTTGGCTTACCTCAAGAAGATATGAACGAAATTAATGTGCCATTTATAGCGAATCATGAAATCAATATTGTAGGTGTGTTTAGATATGCGAATACGTACCCACAAGGTATTCAAATCTTAAGTACAACAGACGCTGACATCGATTCATTATTCACACATCAATTTGAACTTGCCGATACAAAAGAAGCGATGGAATTAACACGTACAAGTAAAGGTGATGCCTTGAAAGTGATGGTATATCCAAATGGCTTTTTAGATAAATAACTGTAAGTAATGCGTACGCTAACTTTCAATTTTGAAAGCGAATGGTCTTAACATGTAAGATTAGATAAATGCGCATGACGATTGAGCCTCCTACCATAATAGGTAAGGAGGTTATTTTATGAGTGAAAAACGTATTGTTGGATTAGATATCATTAGAGGTATTGCCATAGCTGTAGTATTATTTGCCAATGTTTCAGATATTCTTCCTATAGTTCAAGGTGAAGTAAAACCAACGTTTACACACGCGGACCACATTGTTAAACAGTTCTTTGCACTTTTAATTGATGCACGTTTCATCACCTTATTTACCTTATTGTTTGGTATCGGTATGGGAATATTCATGAATAATGCACGAAAAAAATCTCTATCACCGATTAAATTAATGTTTCGCCGACTCATTTTCTTACTTATTGTCGGTATCCCTGGCATGATACTAGTGTTGCCTTACGCACAATACGCCCTAAGTGGTCTTATTTTGATGTTTTTATTCTTATTACCAAAACCACGCTATACTTTATGGATTTCTCTTGTTTTGATTGTCGGTACAACCGTTGAAATTTTGATTACGCCATCTTCAAATCCTATGTTTTATACTCTACTAGGCGTGATGGCATTTGGTTTGTATTTATCTCAAAGTGGCTTGATTTATCATTTTCACGAAAAACGCACATGGTTTATAGTCACATTATGTATCAATAGTTTCGTTGTAGCGTTATTAGTCATATTGAAAGTAACTGGGTTACCATATAATTGGACAACGATTGAAGATTTAGTAACGCCTTATCAAGCAATTATTTATTTTATTGTCTTAATGTTTATGACACAGAAAGTGACGATTCAGCAAATGCTTAAGCCTTTTGAAAAGTTAGGCAAAACAGCATTTACGAATTTCATGACGCAAATGGTATTACTCTATATTGTGGTGAAATGCTTCTTTCCTTATGACCACCCAACACCAACGCAATCACTTTATATTGGATTGCCTATATTGGTAGTTAATATTTTAGCAACTTATTGGTGGTTATCTTGTCATCGCCAAGGCCCACTAGAAATATTATGGCGCAAATGGACGTATAAAAATGTGCTGAAAAATAAATAATCCTTGAATCGGGTGATGAGTATGTATAAGTTAATACGCTCAAAATCCGATTTTGCTATTTTTAGATGAAATTTAGTGTATGCGCAAATTGTCTATTAATTATCGTTTGCTTACTTTAAAAAAAAGAAAGCAAATAATATGTGTGTTAATTTAATCAATAGATAATGTGTAAGGGGAGATTATGTTATGAACAAAAGACAAGAAATTATAGATATTCATCACCATATTATTCCAAATGTATATAGAGATGCCTTGCGTAAAATCGGTGTGACTACTGCTGGTGGCTTTCCTATTAGAAAATGGGAACCCGAAGACAGCATTCAAATGATGGATGAGTTAAATATAGATGTGGGTTATACTTCAATATCAGAACCTGCAACGATACCATTTAATAGAAAAAAAGCTGCTAAAGTAGCACGACAAGTGAATGAATATCAAGCACAATTAAAGAAAAAGTATCCTGATAGATTTAAAAGCTTTGCCTTGGTTCCTATGCCACATGTCAAAGAAACAATTAAAGAAATTGAATATGCGTTAGATGTCTTAAAATTAGATGGCGTTGGATTATTCTCAAATTATGGAAATGCATATTTAGGAAATGATGTATTTGAAAAGGTCATGGTGGTACTTAATGAGCATCATGCCAAAGTATTTATTCATCCGAGCGCTAACGCTGAAGATTTCCAACCGCCACAATATGTGGTTGCAGATTTCATCCAAGAGTTTACATTTAATACTACACGTGCAGCTACCAATTTAATATTTAGTGGCACAGTAGAACGCTATCCTAATATTAAATTTATCTTAGCTCATGCTGGAGGTACATTGCCATATATCCAATGGCGTATCAATAATACATTAGAAACGCAAAAGTATATAATTCAAGATCCTAAAAATAGACTCAAGTCATTGATGAATAACGGTAAGTCTGAAATCATTAAAGAGGTAGCCAAACATCCAATTCAATATGCGAAGATGTTTAAATTCTATCGTCATGGCTTGCAACCAAGTAAGACAATAACTAAAACTGCGGCTGATTATATGAGTCATTTCTATTATGACACTGGCTTATCTACTGGAGAATCGACATTCGCCAGCTTGAAAGCAGCGACAGATACTGAACATATTTTATTTGGTTCGGATGCACATTACGCCCCAAATCAATGGATCGCCAAAATGGAGCAAGATATAGATAATACTGGAGCATTTAGTGACATTGAAAAAGCAAATATTTTCAGTCATAACACGACGAAATTATTTAAATAAATAACTTTATAGAGGCAGGGCAACCAATTTTGTATAATACATGAAAGGCTGTCCTGCTTTTTTAACACTTAATATTTGATTAATCGCGCGCGATTATTTACACTTTAATTAATCGCGCACGATTGAAAAGAGGTGATGTCTTGAACAATGATGATATGAAATTAGCAAATCAACTTTGTTTTTCTGCATATAATGTGAGTCGTCTATTTGCGAAATTCTATGAACAACAATTGAAACCCTTTGGGTTAACGTATTCACAATATTTGGTGTTACTTGCATTATGGGAACGTGACAATCAACCCTTACATGAAGTGGGGAAACAGTTGGATTTATCGAGTAATACATTGACTCCCCTTTTAAAAAGATTAGAACAGTCAGGGTGGGTTCAACGGCAACGTTCAGAGGCAGATAAACGTCAATTAGTCGTTTCGTTAACACGAAAAGGGCATGAACAACAAGAAGCGATCTTTAAAGCAGTGGCTCAATGTCTACCGCCAGAACTAGATGAAGCACAATATAACGAAGCGAAAGCAGTCTTGAATAACCTAGAACAGTCATTAAAAGCACTCACGAATAAATAAAAAAGGATGAGTTGAATGAAACAATATGATGTTGTATTTATAGGAAGCGGACACGCAGCGTGGCATGCAGCACTAACACTTAAACACGCAGGAAAAGAAGTTGCAATTATTGAAAAAGATACCATTGCAGGTACATGTACAAACTATGGTTGTAATGCCAAAATCCTATTAGAGGGCCCATATGAAGTGCTAGAAGCATCAGCACAATATCCTAACATCATCCAATCACAAGATGTCAATGTGAATTGGTCTCATTTAATGGATTATAAAAAACAAGTGATTAATCCAATGAATGGTATGTTAAAAGGCATGTTTGAACAACAAGGCATCGACGTTTATATGGGCAAAGGTGTCATTAAAGAAGCGCATATAGTGGAAGTAAATGGTGAAACATTACAAACGGAGAATATCGTCATTGCGACAGGTCAACATAGCAATAAATTGGACATTGAAGGTCAAGCACTCACACATGATAGCCGTGAATTTTTATCTATGGATGAACTTCCAAAGCGTATGACATTTATCGGCGTTGGTATTATTAGTGTAGAATTTGCGTCTATTATGATTAAATCAGGTGTTGAAGTGAGTATGATTCACCATTCAGACAAACCACTTAAAGGCTTTAATGACACACATGTGACGAAATTAATTAAGAAATTAGAAGACGAAGGCGTACAATTCTACTTTAATGAAGAGACAAAAAAAGTCGAAAAAGTAGGCGATGCTTATCAAGTATCAACAGAATCTGGATTAATGATTGAAACAGATTATGTCTTAGATGCGACAGGTAGAAATCCAAATGTTGAAGGCATCGGTTTAGATAATGTGGGAATTGAATATAGTAAAAAAGGTATCTCTGTAGATGGTCATTTAAGAACAAATGTAAACACTATTTATGCGAGCGGCGATGTCTTAGATAAAGCTATACCTAAATTAACACCAACAGCAACATTTGAATCAAATTATATTGCTGCACATATCTTAGGAATGACGCAAGATGAAATACACTATCCAGCGATTCCTTCGGTACTTTATTCATTACCTCGACTTTCTCAAATTGGCGTTACTGTTCAAGAAGCAGAGCAAGATGAACGTTATACAGTTAAACACATTCCATTTGGTAAACAAATGGCATTCGAATATAAAAATGAAACAGATGCAGAAATGTACGCTGTGTTAGATGAAAATAAGCGATTGGTCGGCGCAGAAATTTATGGTATTGACGCAGCGGATTTAGTAAACTTACTCGTATTTATCATTAATCAACGTATGACAGCACAAGATTTAAATCAATTGATCTTTGCCTTCCCTGGTGCCTCTAGTGGTGTCATTGATATGTTGAAAGTGACTATGTTGTAAATTAATATAAATCAATAAATAAGCGACGGGGACATAAATAATATAAAGAAGCTATTTTGCAAATTCGCAGTGGCTGACTGAACTGAGAAGGCGCTTAAATCAAGCTTTTCTCAATTCTAGTCATCCTTGCGGGGGTGGGACGACGAATTTAAAAGAATTCTGTTCCACTCCCTTCTTTTTATATTTTAACTGTACGCGCAGTCTAAAAACTTACTTTTGTGATTCCAAGAATTTTTCAGCTACGGCTTTACCAGATTGTGGATTTTGACCAGTAATGATGCGACCATCAGCGACTACAAATTCAGTCCAGTTATCGCCTTGCTCATAGTTAGCACCGCGACGTTTCAGTTCATCTTCAGTAAGATAAGGCACGACGTCTGCCAAACCAACCGCTTGTTCTTCACTATTTGAGAAGCCAGTAACTGTCTTGCCATCGATGATATAGTTACCTTCAGCATCTTTAACATTTAATAGGCCGATTGCGCCATGACAAACAGATGAAACGACATCGTTATTGTCATAGATTTCTTGTGTTAATTTCTGTAAATCTTCATTGTCTTTGAAATCCCAAATCGTACCGTGACCGCCAGCGAAGTAGATAATATCGTAATTCTCAGCTTTGACAGCATCAGGTGTAACGGTATGGCCAAGACGTGTCATAAAGTCTTTGTTTTGATAGTATTTCCAATCTAAATCAGTCATCATATCCTCTTGTAGACTTTGTGGATCAATGGCAGTATAACCACCTTCTGGGCTAATGTAATGCACTTTATAACCATTTTTATATAAGACATCCGCGAAATGAACAACCTCGCCAAACCATAGACCAGTTGGACGGTTCATATCTGGATATTTCGTTACACTTGTCACAACCACTAATGCTCTTTTTGTATTCATTGATACGCCTCCTCATTTTATACTACCTTCAGTCTACCCTTTTCAGAAAAGTAGGAAACTGAAGTAGTCGTGTATTAAAGATATCATGTTTCAAGTAAAAAGACGTAAGATGTATTCGTTGTGCGTCAAATACAACTTCAATATACTTAATATAATGATGATTGTTAGCGAAAGGAGGAATTAGAATGGCACAAGATAATAACAAATTGAAATGGTCAAGCTTAATAATGGGGACATTACTGTTAATTGTGGCAGTTATCATCTTTAGTTATCCTGTTAAAAACTTCTACACGCTGACTTGGCTTATTGGTTTATTTATTCTTATTAACGGTGTGATTCAGCTGTTATTCCGTCGTGCTGCAAGAGCGCTCGCTGGTAGTGGTACTGGGCTTATTATGGTTATAGGAATTATAGATATTATATTTGGACTGCTAGTCATGTTTAATGTTGGTGCAAGTTCAACATTCTTTATTTTTATGTTTGCCGCATGGTTTATTGTAAGTTCAATTATCGGTCTACTTACGATTTCTAAGCAAAGCCGTTTAAAAGGACTATCTATCATAGTTAATATTTTAGGCTTGCTATTAGGAATGATTTTATTATTTAATCCTATGATGGGAATGATACTTGTTTCAACAATGATTGCGATCACATTTGCAATTTTAGGTGTAACTTATGTCATTGACGGCCTTGCATAAATTTTTGGGGTAGGGAGAGAGACATAAATAATATGATGATGCTATTTTGCAAATTCGCAGTAGCTGACTGAACTGAAAATGCGCTTAAATCAAGCTTTTTTCAATTCTAGTCATCCTTGCGGGGGTGGGACGACGAATTTAAAAAGAATTCTGTCCCACTCCCGTTGTCTTTCTCCCAATTTTTATATTTAGAAGAGAAAATCTTAAAAAGTGAATTCATGATTTGGAAGTATTACAATAAAATATATTAAACAATGATTATAGGAGGCATTCATGTGACGTACAATTTTGATGAAATCATTGATCGCCGTGAAACTAATGCGATGAATGTTGAAGGTTATAAAGGTTACTTATTTGGAGATGCAGATACTTCAGACTTAGAAGACCATGATGAACTCATCCGTATGTGGGTCGCTGATATGGATTTCGCCACACCCGACGTTGTGTTAGATGCGATTAAAGATAGACTAGATAAAAAGATTCTAGGTTACACTAACTTATTTGGTACAGATTATTATGATGCCTTTGTCTCATGGACAGAGCGACGATTTGGTTATACATTCCCACAAGACCACCTTGTATTCTCCCATGGTATAGTTGCTGGGTTAATTGAACTTGTAAGTTATATTTGTGATGAAGATGACAAAGCGCTTATTTTAACACCAAGTTATGGACCATTTAAAATGGCATGCGATAAAAACAATATCAAGACGATATATTCCCCACTGATTAATCATAATGGGTACTATGACATCGACTTTGACGATGTACGTCAAAAAGTAGAATCAGAAAATATTAAACTATGTATTTTTGCGAACCCACATAATCCAACAGGCCGCGTATGGTCAGAAGATGAATTGAAACAATTTGGTCAAATCATGGCAGATAATGATGTATGGATCATTTCAGATGAAATTCATTGTGACATTAAACGTGCCGGTCAAACACACATCCCTTTTGCTAAAGCAGTGCCAGATTACGATAAGATTGTGACCGCAATGTCGCAAAGTAAGGCATTTAATATAGCAGGCTTAATGTTCTCAAACATCATTATTCCGAATAGAAGATTATTAAAGACATGGAAGTTACATCACTTTAGTTCTGAGAATCCATTAAGTATCGTTGCGACACAGGCCGCTTATGAAAAGGGCGAAGACTGGTTAGCCGCTATGAATGATTATTTAGACGACAACTTCAAATATTTGGCAAACTTCTTAGAACAAGAACTCCCACATGCAGAATTTAAAATACCAGAAGCCACGTACCTCGCATGGGTAGATTTAAGCTATTACATCAAAGAAAAAGAAATCAACGAACCCATCGCGAAATACTTTATCAAATATGCAGGCGTGATCATTGAAGGACAAGAACAATTCGTGCATAACGCGGAAGGTCACATTAGAATCAATATTGCCATTCCACGTGAAGTTATGAAAAAAGGATTACAAAAAATAAAAGACGCATTGGTTTAAAAGGAGATAATGCATGTCAATTATACCCCCATCGAACAATGGTCAGACACCATTTCAAAAGTTATTAGGCCATCAAGACAAAATGATGCAGTTATGGTCACAGTTAAGTGATGTGTTAGAAAGTGACGGCGCACTTAGCAAGGCATTGAAAGAAGAAATACGAAGAATGTTAGCCCAGAAGAATGGGTGCCAATACTGTAAGGCAAAAGGTCAACCTACCGGCAGTCTAAAAGATGAAAAATCATCCATTTGCATAGGATTTACCGAGGTGTTTATCAAAATGGGCGACCACATTCCAGACAACATTATTAAAGTACTTCAAGACAATCTAACAACAGAAGAAATCGTTGAACTCATTGCATTTATTACATTCACCAACGCACAACAGAACTTTGGTGCAATAATGAAATTACAACCATAACACAAACCTCTAGTCTATTTGGCTAGAGGGATTTTTATTTCAAATATTCAAATTGTCAAAAAGTATATTATTACTCTCTATTTATAATTTTATATGATATGATACAAGAAACAGAATATTCAGTCATAATCAATTTTTATAACTTTATAAACAAGGGGGTTAGGCTCATGCCTAAAAAGTTATTTAGTATTGATTTAAACAAGACAATGGACCAACAAGATCATCCAGGTCACAATCGCTGGCATCCAGATATTCCAGCGGCTTTTTCAGTGGATCCTGGAGAATCATTCAGAATGGAATGTTTAGACTGGACAGACGGTCAAATTAGTAATAATGATGATCCGAGTGATATTAAACACGTCAATTTAAATCGAGTTCATGTATTAAGTGGACCAGTACATGTTAACGGTGTGGAACCTGGAGATTTACTTGTTGTGGATATTCTAGATATTGGTGTATTTGATGAACATCAATGGGGATTCAACGGTATCTTTGATAAAACGAATGGTGGAAGTTTCCTTGTAGATCATTATCCTAATGCGCAAAAATCAATTTGGGATTTCAATGGTATTTATGCGACGAGTCGACATGTACCTGGAGTAGAGTTTGTAGGTTTAATTCATCCTGGCTTAATTGGTGTGGCACCTTCTCAAGAAATGTTAGATGAATGGAATCGCCGTGAAAAAGAACTTGTTGATACTGACCCAAATCGAGAACCCGTATTGGCCAATTTACCTGACACAGACGCTGTAGTTGCTGGTACGTTAACTGGAAAAGACTTTGATAAAGTTGCTAAAGAAGGTGCACGTACGGTTCCACCACGTGAAAATGGTGGTAACTGTGATATCAAAAACTTATCTAAAGGTTCACGTATTTACTTCCCAGTCTTTGTTGATGGCGCAAAATTATCAGTAGGAGATTTACATTTCTCTCAAGGTGATGGCGAAATCACATTCTGTGGTGGTATTGAAATGCCTGGTTGGATTGAACTTAGAGTTAATGTTATTAAAAATGGCATGGAAAAATATCATATTAAAAAGAATCCAGCATTTAAACCAGGTCCAGTAATGCCTAATTATACGGATTACATCGTCTTTGAAGGTATTTCTGTTAACGAATTTAGTGGTAAACAAACGTATTTAGATGCTAATACGGCATATAGAAATGCTGTATTAAACGCAATTGAATTCTTAAAAACACGTGGCTTTACTGGCGAACAAGCATACATGTTACTAGGTACAGCTCCTGTACAAGGCACTGTAGCTGGCATTGTAGATGTTCCCAATGCATGTTGTACAATCGCAATTCCTCGAGAAATTTTTAAAGAGGATATTATTCCAAACTTGGAGCCGGATAAGTAATGCCTAATTATACTTATAATTGCGCAAAATGCGGAGAATTTACACTTCGACAATCAATGAACACTCAACATGATACAGCGACTTGTCCTTCATGTGAAAGTGAAGGAACACGTGTGTTTAATAGCTTTCAAACGTATAAAATGGATGGAAAGTTAAAAAAGCGAATTGAACGGGGACAAGAACCTCGATTAGTAAGTAAAGATAAACTTCCGTCAATGAAATCAAAGCCTAGTAGAGTAGCTCGTCCCTGGATGGCTGGTCATTAATAGTATGAGACGAGCCTGGGACATAAATAATATATTAATGTTATTTTGCAAATTCGCAGTAGCTGACTGAACTGAGAAGGCGCTTAAATCAAGATTTTCTCAGTTCTAGTCATCCTTGCGGGTGGGGCCCCAACAAAGAGAATTTCACTAAGAAATTCTACAAGCAAAGCAAGTTGGGAGAGAGACGACGAATTTAAAAGAATTCTGTCCCTCTCCCATTTTCATGCCTTAATCTAAACACGCCCCTTATTTAAAAAAAGTAAAAAATCTGTCACTTACGTTTATTTGAAATTATAAAAAGATAACTCTAATATATAATTGAAAGGGTGTAAAGCGCTTACACCCAATTAGGGTGATTATGTTCAAAGTTAACATTATTAAGGGATGGAAAGACAACTTCAAAGGTGAAAGGGGTACAAATGATGTCTAAATCGTATGATTTGATCGTTATTGGAGCAGGGCCTGGAGGTTATGCGGCAGCAATTCGAGCAGCGCAATTAGGAAAGGATGTAGCGATTGTTGAGAAACAACACGTGGGTGGTGTATGTCTGAACGTAGGTTGCATACCGTCAAAGATATTTTTAGAATATGGTGCGAAAGTGAGAGACATACAATCTGCAAACAATTGGGGAATTAAGACGAATCACATAGATATCGATTTAAATGGTCTTGTGCAACGTAAAGACCAAGTGGTTAAGACCGTAACGGATGACGTTCGAGATGCATTACAGCAACACAATGTTGACATGATTGAAGGCGAAGCAGAAGTACTTGAAGGATTGAAAGTCCAAGTGAATCAGGCCATTTACACGGCGAAAGATATTATTTTAGCAACAGGGACAAAGCCGTTTGTACCACCAATCGAAGGTCTAGATCAAGCACACTTTGAAACAGCTGACACATTTTTCAACATGGATGCATTGCCGAAACAACTCGTGATAATTGGTGGCGGTGTGATTGCCTCGGAAATCGCCTCTTCAATGGCTGATTTAGGCGTAGATGTTACGATTTTGGAAAAGGGCGATAACATTTTATCTAGTGAAATTGAGGAGATACATACGCATCTATCCTCATATTTGAAACAACAAGGTGTACAAATTATTACCAATTCAGAAACAACGAAAGTGAATGCTACAACCTTAGAAATAGATGGCAAAGATGGGCCTAAAGAAATACCATATGAAACGTTACTCTTTGCGACAGGACGACAACCTAATGTTCATGTGGCTAAGGCATTAAAGCTAGAACAGGATGGGAAGTGCCTCCAAGTCAATGAACATTATGAAACGAGCTACGCACATGTTTATGCAATTGGTGATTTGGTGCCAGGTTACCAACTAGCACATACCGCAAGTGCGCATGGTAAGTATGTAGCAGAACATATTGCAGGCAATCATCCAGAGGCGATTAATCAAGAAGATATACCGCGATGTATTTATACAAGATTGGAATCTGCGTCTGTTGGTTTATCAGCACTACAAGCACAAGAAGCGGGCTATGAGGTTGAAGTGACAACTGCGCCTTTTCAGAAGAATCCTAAAGCAATCTTGAAAGGTGAAACACAAGGACTTGTTAAAATAGTAGCGAATAAGCAAGATGGCAAGATTTTAGGTGGATTTATCATTGGGCCGCATGCGACAGATTTAATTAGTGAAATCTTAGGCATTAAAGTGGCAGGAGGTACGTTGAACGATATTGCGCACATTATTCAACCACATCCTTCACTATCAGAAGTGATTGGTGAAAGTGCAGAGGCATCTTTTGGAAAAGCAATATACCATTAAGTGTGAACAATCATTATCTTTCAAAAACCAAGTCAAATACATTAGCGATTGATTTATAAATTACACAAAATGAATTTTAATATTTACGTAACGAGTATGGATAATCCCCCAGGCGCGCCAAAGTTGCTGGGGGATTTAATGTGTTATTTATGCAACTTATTAATTAGCGTAGCGATTAAAGCGTCACTATATTTTATTGTAAGATAGTTGACTTCTTTTTTAAAATGCACTATCTTATATTATAAGATAGTTAGTAAAAGGTGATGACATGTCAGTATCTAATCAAATGATGAAGGGGCTTTTAGATGGTGCAATTCTAGGACTTATAGCTAAGGGTGAGACGTATGGGTATGAAATTTTAGAGAAATTAAAAGAAAACCAATTTCCTGAAATTAGCGATGGTAGTATTTATCCAGTGTTACTTAGATTAAGTAAGAAAGGCTACGTTCACACAACCACGCGTAAATCAGATAACGGTGGCCCTAAACGTAAGTATTATACGATTTCTGAAAGCGGGCAAGAAGAATTGGAACGATTTAAGGAGAAATGGCGTTATCTCAACTCAGGAATGAATAATTTATTCGGGAGTGATGAATATGATGACTAAAGCACAAGAAGACTATATATTAAAGCTAAAGGCAGAATTAATGTTTAGAGGTAAGGATGAGGATGAAGTCCATGCCATTGGTGATGAATTACAAGACCACTTTGAAATGGCAGAAGCGAATGGTGACGATGTGAGCGATATTCTGAACACGCCTGTGAAAGATTATGCGGATAACTTCTCTAAAGAAATGAGCTTCACTAAAGGGTTACCTAAATATTTAACGTACTTCGTATGCTTTATGATTGCGATATTTACGATACCAGATTTCTTTGAAACGACCTTTACACTCACGGTGGGCTATATTTTAAATATAATCTTTATCTTCGTATTAGCGATCATTGTGCCGTGGTTCTTAATAAGAAAAGCAATTGTAAAATATGGCGATGCTAAACGTGTCTATGTCTATGCGTTTATAGGCGGTATGGTTCTTTTTATACTAATGATTGTAAGTACGTATATTGCTGGAAAATATCCTATCTATACACTTGTGAGCCTTAATCAAACGCAAAGTATCGTTATTGGACTCATATTATTAGCAATTGTTATGTTGCTATGTTTCATTGTGAAACAAAAGCTATTTGCACTTGTCATCTTTATCGTGTGCTTACCTAATTTAATCGGCCAGATTTTTAAAGCACACCATCATTCTAATGAGCAATTTCTAACGATATCACTTGTACTGTATATCGTATTACTTATTGGAATCAATATCGCATTCTTTGGTCATGCTTATTATACGAACCGAAAAGAGCGAAAACATCATTCTTAAATGATTGATAAAAAGCGTTGAATCACTTCATTAATAGTGACTCAACGCTTTTATTAGTGACGCATCATTGAAATATGAATGCATCATTAATCGACTAACCAACCACCATCGATTGGAATAATTGAACCATGGATGAAATTAGAATCATCACTTGCTAGGAAGAGTGACAATTGTGCAATTTCCTCTGGTTGACCATAACGACCAGCAGGTACAGAATTTGTTTTTTCCATAACATCTGCAGAACCTTCTTCAAACATCGCATGTGTCATGCCAGTATCAACGGCACCAGGTGCAATGGCGTTTGCTTTAATACCTTTAAGGCCATAATCAAATGATAATTGTTTCGTATAACCTGCAATACCATGTTTCGCAGAAGTATAAGCTGCACCGCCACCGCCAGCTACAAATGCACCGATAGAAGCAATATTAATAACCGTACCTTTGCCATTGTCAATCATATGTGGCAACACTGCATTCGTTACAAGATAGGTACCTTTTAAATTAATATTAATAATTCTATCCCATAATTCCTCTGACGTTTCTAGCGTTGGTTTATAATCATCTAGAATACCAGCTGTATTACTTAAGATATTGATCGTACCAAATGCTTCAACACCTTGTTTAACAGTTTCTTCATTGATATCAGCGATGATAACTTTAGCACCCTCTGATGCATAAAGAATGGCCTGTGCTTTACCCATACCAGAACCTGCACCTGTAATAAATGCGACTTTACCATCTAATTTTCCCATTAATAATCCCTCCAAGATATATTCATGAACACCCTTTATTTAACTATTCCTTTAAAATGTGAAAGTATTCATATCACTTATTTATGTATTCATAACTTTAAGTTATGAGACTTTGAATGATTATTAATTAAGCACATAGGTTCAACTAAATTTACGAAGAATTGGTTGCGAGACGCTACTAGGAATAGCATTAGCACTGAGACAAAACTTAAATAAAAAAAGAGTTAAATCACAACCTACAAGACTTTGAAAAAGGCTTATAAAGTGATTTAACTCTTTTCAATTATAAATAGCTTGGCTTCATAGTGGTTGATTGACATTAAGCATTTACATGCTTAATGTCTAATCAACTTTGTGGGGGCGAAAAAACGAATTCTTAAACACTAGAATTCTGTTTCGCTCCCAGCAATGCCTAGAGCAAGCGAGCAGCAACAATACGTAGTATTGTGTAACCTGCACGCATTCAATTGTTAGAGTATTTAACGCATTATAGTTCTTCGTACAAAGTTACAATTTCATCTGCTAAACGGTCATTGATTTTCGCATATTCTAATAAGAATGCTTTTACACCATGTGCATCAATATATTCACGCATTTCAACTGTTTCTTTATCGTTCATATCATCATATTTCAATAATAACGCTGCTGCTTTTAATAAGCCTTTGCGACGTAAGTTATTTTCATATAGATAAGATAAAGGTTTGATAATACGATCTTTAGGACCGATTTTACGGATTGTGCCACGACCTACACGTGTTACTTCGTCAGAAAGGTATGGATTTTCAAAACGACCAATAATTTTCTCAACATAAGCCGCTTGTTCATCTTTAGTGAAGCTGAAGTTATCTACGATGTACTCGCTTGTTTCACCTAATACTTGACGTAAATCTGCAACGATAGCATCATCTTTAACCGCATCTAAGACAGTATCTCTACCATAGAAACGACCAGCATATGCTAATAAGGCATGACCTGTATTAACAGTTAATAATTTACGTTCGATATAAGGTGTTAAATCATCAACATATTTAATATGTTCTAATTCTTCACCGTACCAAGCGTCTTTTTCAACAACCCATTCAAAGAAAGGTTCAACCATAACGTCTAAGATATTCTCATTTTTTTGAAGTGGGACAATACGGTCAACTGCAGAGTTTGCGAAGTGAATGTTATCACCTAATGGACCAGTGATATCTAAGATTGCTTCTTTAAGCGTATCAGTCGCCATAATTGCATTTTCACATGCCACGATGTTGACGTGATTTTCTTTTTCTTTTAACACTGGTGCGAATGATTTCGCAATAATAGGAAGAATGTTTACACCAACCGCAGTTGTAATGATATCTGCTTCAAGAATTGCTTGTTTCAACTCATCTGAAGGTTGACCACTGTTAATTGCACTAACACCAGTCACGCGTGTTGTTGTTTTCTCTTCATTAGCAAGAATAACGTTATATGCGCCTTCTTTATCTAATGCAGTGATAATGTCTTCGTTAACGTCTGCAAATGTGACATCAATATTGTTATCTGAAAGAATATAGCCGATGAATCCACGACCAATATTACCAGCTCCGAAATGTACAGCTTTCATTATGCATCAGCCTCCTCGAAGACTTGTTTGATTTCTTCCGCAGATTTAGCATTGACGATACGGTCAACATTTTCTTCTTCACTGAATGTAATTGCGATTTTAGATAATAAGTCTAAGTGTTCGCCGTCTTTACCAGCGATACCAACGACAACTTTCACTGTTTCGCCGTTCCAATCTACACCTTCAGGAATTTGAAGTAATGTTAAACCAGATGCTAATACATCACCTTTAGCTTCATCAGTACCGTGAGGAATTGCTAATCCGTTACCCATGAATGTAGAAACAAGTTGTTCACGTTCTTTCATTGCTTGGATATACGCTTCGTTTACAGAACCGCTATCTACTAACGCACGACCTGCTTTTTCGATGGCTTCGTCTTGGCTTCCTACAGATACGTTTAAAAAGATATTGTCATTACTAAATAATTCAGTCATTTTATACACTCCTAAGTTAATTGGTTTTGAATTCGTTTTAAAAAGCTATCTCTCAATATGTGTTTCATAGCGTCAGGGTCTTGCATGAAGTCATCAATTTGCTCGAGATGATGACCCAATTCAGCAGATAGTTCCCCGACAAGTTGTGCCATTTCATCATTATTTGGGATGAATAGGCTAACCATATATTTAATTTTGAAAAGGTCATTTTGAGTACTTTGCATGTCCATCTCTTGATTCAATATCGTGATGAGAATCAATGGACGAAGAATCAAATCATCCTTCATATGTGGAATAGCAACAGGGTAGGGTTGCAATATCCAACCAGGATTCTGATTCAATTTATCTTGCAACAGCTCAGCGAATGACGTCTGACTATTCGGCGCAATCACGCCATTGTCCTCAAGATAGTCAGCTAAATAGTGATTCCAAATAGTTACATCTTTATATTCAAATTGCATAGAGTTCAACAATGCTAAGCCTTGTTCGATGTTCCTGACTACTTGATTAGGATTTTGAATCGAATGTTTTACTTCGCGTATTTCATGTTGTTTTGCTTTATGCTCAGTCGTCTTTAAGAATGATGCCACATAGGTCACGTCAGCTTCTGGTAGTAGTGGGTTAACCGTAATGAATGGTGCTGAAATATCCAATTTAACGGTTGAAATAATACCATCGTAATCTTCAAGATTTAATCGTTTCAAATCACTGACGGACGCTTGTGTAATCTTCTCTATTTCATTGAACGATTGTTGTAATCGTGTTGCTAATAATCGACTTGTTCCAATACCACTACTGCAGACAACTAAAACATGTAGCAGTTGGCTCGACTGACTTTTTAAGGAGCCACCAAAATGCAAGACAATAAAGGCAATCTCGCTATCCGGGAAGACTAACTCCGGCCACGTCTGATCAATCGCTTTATGCACGATGTCGAAGAGACGAGGGTATTTGTACTTAATCATCTCAGTGAGTGGATTGTATGTCTCAATATTGGCTTCCAAACGATTAATCGCTGGATTGATGTGCAATGATAAGCCATGAACAAGTGTCGCATAGTCTTCAAATGTTTGGCCTGATAGACGTTCAACACGGTTTACAAATGCTTGTATTTTACGGTCGTCAAATTCATTATTCTCAAACATCTTGGAGGTTGTTCGGCGGTTTGCACCGCGTAAATGAATGGTGATAAATGTAACTTCCGCTTGATTAAAGTCGATATCGTATAGTGTCTCTATACGTTTCGCAATTTCTGTAGCAATTTGATGTTCAAATGTGTCTTTAACAGAATGATGAATCGCTTCATTTATGGATACATACTCTCCATTTTGAATGCGCGCAATACTCAATACAATATGGACGGTTAAGGTAAGGTAGCTCGACTCCGTTAAGGTGTACGGCAATTGGCCTAAGTAATCCATTAAGATACGTTCAATCTTAAAGATGCTATCCAAATCGACTAACGCTTGTTGTGACTGATTAATCGATTGATAGACAAAGTGATTCTCGATGACGGAGTAAACACTTGTACTATTTAAGTTATTTACCATCAATTGACTTAAGAACTCACGTTTCTTCGATTCAGGGCCATCAAGATATACCCCTTCACCACGTTTGCGATAAAGGTTAAGTTGATAGCTTGCGAGATCTTTCTCTAAGTCATCAAGTAATTTGGTTAATGATTGAACAGATACGCCAATTTCTTGCGCCAAGCTATATTGCTTCACCGCATGCTTGGATTGAATCAGTGCGTATAAGATAATCGCTTTTTGTTCTTCAACAGACAAGTCAATCGTATCGTGTTGGGCCATTTCTTGTTTTAAAAGTTGAATTTGGTCATCGTTACAAGACAACTTAATGCCTTTTTTATTCGCACGTTCAAGTGTCATATTGAATCCTTGAAGGTAGGTTTCAATGCCTTTTAATTCACGATGAATTGTACGAGAGGACACGCCAAGTTGTTGAGCAATTTCATAAATCGTGACGTATTGACCGTAATACTTAATTAGCAGTTCAATGATTTCCTTTTCACGTGTACTCATTAACATGGTGTGTCCCCCCTTTGAAGGAAGTCTGAACATAGGAAGCAATCGCGCTATGTTCGACTCCTAAACTATTTAATTATGCTTTGTCTTGATTTTTCTTCAAGTTGTTTAATAATTCTTCATAACGTGGAGAATTTAAGAAGTTATCCACTGAGATATGAATTGCGTTTGGAACTTGTTTGATTGCACGGTCGGTTAATGTTTTTTGTGTAATAACAAGTTGTGCATTATTTGGTAATTGGTTAATTGCAGTATTTGTAACGTTAACGTCTGAAATGCCTGCTTTTTTAAATTTATTACGTAACATACTTGCACCCATTGCACTAGAACCCATACCCGCATCACATGCGAAAATAACATGGTCAACATTGCTATAGTCATGCGCGTCTACGTCTTCAGTGTTGTAGTTATCAAGTAAGTCTTCTTCTTCGTCTTCTGATGAAGCTTCTGTATGATTGTCACCTTCAGCTTTGTTTGCTGCTACGCCAGCTGCGCCAGTACCAGTAGTGGCACCAGTTAATTTAGATGACACGCTAGATTTTTTACCTTTAGTAGATTCCATTTTTGCTGTTGCTGCTTCTAAATCTTGTTTAGGTTCTTTAGTTAATTTCATAATTAATGCGGCAACTACGAATGAAACAAGTGCTGCTAAGAATACGCCTAATACCATGTGTAAGAATTCGCCTTTAGGTGCATTTAAGCAATACACGATGAATGAACCTGGTGAAGCCGGACTCTTGAATCCGAAACCAGTTGCTTGGTAAGTTGCTACGCCAGTCATACCACCTAAAATAACAGCGATGAATAATAATGGACGCATTAATACATATGGGAAGTAAATTTCATGAATACCACCGAAGAAGTGGATGATACCTGCACCATATGAAGTTGCTTTAGCAGTACCTTTACCGAAGATCATGTACGCTAATAAGATACCGATACCTGGTCCAGGGTTTGATTCGATTGCGAATAGAATAGATTGACCTGCACTTGCGGCTTGGTCAGTACCAAGTGGTGTGAATACACCATGGTTAATCGCGTTGTTAAGGAATAAAATTTTAGCTGGTTCTACGATGATACTTACAATTGGTAATAAGTGTAAGTGTACTAAGAATTCAACTGCTACTGATAAGATGTGCATGATGAATTGCATAATTGGCGCCAATAGTTTGAAGCCAAGGATTGTCATAATGAATGCTAGAATACCTGCTGAGAAGTTATTGAATAACATTTCAAAGCCTTGTGGTGTTCTAGGTTGTAAGAATTGGTCAACTTTCTTCATTAACCAACCAACAAGTGGTCCCATAATCATTGCGCCAAGTAACATTGGTGTATCTGGTAATGCAACAATAACCCCCATAGTTGCTGTCGCTGCAACGATACCACCACGTAAGTCGTGAATTAAACGACCACCACTAAATGCGATAAGTAATGGAATTAAGTACGTGATCATTGGTCCTGCTAATTGAGATAATTCTTTATTAGGATACCAGCCATTATCAATGAAAATCGCAGCAATAAAGCCCCATGCGATAAACGCACCGATGTTTGGCATAATCATACTACTAAGGAATGAACCAAACGCTTGAACTTTACGGCCGAGACCTTTTTTCTCTTGTGTCTCTGTTTGAGCCATAACTACACCTCTTTTTTTATTCTGATTTGATACATCAATTGTAAGGGCGTAAGAAAGCGTCTTCAACATAAAGAAAATGCCACTTTGTCACAGTAAATGTGACAACAGTGTGGCAAGGTCATGGAGAATGGGTTTAGGGTTTGGATAGAAGTAATTAGCGAGCAAATCTGAAAGCCAAGTTTTGCATATATTTTGCCGAAAATCCTGAATTTAGATTGTTATTTATAAGATGACTTATCTATAATTTGAGAATTAAAAGAGTGATGTCAAACATCTTTAAAACAAACGTGTAATTCAACTGGAGATATTTAATATCTAAAGATTAGCGATTAATAAATAGGCTATAAAATAAGTAAGAAACAATAAAGGAGTGTTGTGTATGACTGGGAATGCAGGAAACGGCTGTGTGAAATGTGGACATACAGAAGTGGAAGAGGGGACACTATCGGCAACAGGTTCTGGACTATCTAAGATGTTTGATGTCCAACATAACAACTTTAAAACAATCACTTGCAAGAATTGTGGTTATACAGAGTTTTATAAAACTGATAAAAATAGAACAAGTGATATTATTGATTTATTCTTTGGTGGATAAGTTAAGTAAATAGAATTTTAGACAGTGGTTATTAAGACCACTGTTTTTCTATGCACAATAAATCTTAATTTGTAGTAATATGACACGTTTGGTACAATTATGCTTGTAATACAATATCATCTGCTAGGGGTGCTTTAAGTGGCTGAAAGGAGTTTAAAACTCCAACCCTTCGTACCTGATCTAGTTAATACTAGCGTAGGGAAGCAAGTGAGTACATTTAGACTAAAAGATATTAAAGTTAAAAGGTTTGTTCACTTTCACTTTAATAATTTAAGATACATATAAATTTGTTTAATATACTTTGCTTATTTTCTTATGCATTCAGTGTTCAGCTGAATGTTTTTTTGTGCATGTATTGATCAGTCATTTGAGATATACCTAGTGGCATAGGAAGGTTATGTATATGAAACAAGAATTGATTAATTTTAAAAAGAATTTTCCAGCGAGCAAACGAATCTTTAAAACAGGAAAGAACGACGAAATCAAAGTTCCATTTCGTGAAATTGAGTTGTCGGATACGCAACTTGAAAGTAGTTCATTTAAAAATGAACCAATAATAGTGTACGATACAGCGGGACCTTACCATGATGAGAGTTATGAGGTAAATGTTAATCGAGGGATTCCAAAAATTAGAAGATCATGGATTGCTGAACGTGAAGATGTCGTATGCTATGAAGGACGCAAGGTTCAATCGATTGATAATGGCTTTAAGAAAGATGGTCATAAAAACTATGTAGCACACCCTTTTCATTATCAACCGAAACGTGCAATGAAAGATAAAGTTGTAACCCAAATGCATTATGCGAAACAAGGCATTATCACTAAAGAAATGGAATTCGTTGCGATTCGTGAACAAGTAGACCCAGAATTTGTGAGAGAAGAAATTGCGAGAGGACGTGCGATTATACCGAGTAACATCAATCATCCTGAATCAGAACCGATGATTATTGGAAAGAATTTTAAAGTTAAGATTAATGCGAACATTGGTAACTCCATCGTTTCATCTTCGATTGAAGCGGAAATCGAGAAATTGGTGTGGGCAATTCACTGGGGTGCAGATACGATGATGGATTTGTCGACAGGTAAGAACATCCATTCTACTCGCGAATATTTGATTCGTAATTCACCAGTTCCAGTAGGTACGGTACCAATTTATCAAGCTTTGGAAAAGGTAAACGGTGTAGCTGAAGACTTAACTTGGGAAGTTTATCGAGATACGTTAATTGAACAAGCCGAACAAGGTGTCGACTACTTCACGATTCATGCTGGCTTGTTGTTACATTACATTCCACTAACTGTCAATCGTTTAACAGGTATTGTATCGCGTGGAGGATCAATTATTGCGCAATGGTGTCTTGCACATCATGAAGAAAGTTTCTTATATACGCATTTTGAAGATATTTGTAAAATCTTAAACAAATATGATGTGGCAGTATCTCTAGGAGACGGTTTACGTCCAGGTTCAATTTATGATGCTAACGATGAAAGCCAAATTGCAGAACTTAAAACACTAGGTGAATTAACTGAAATTGCTTGGAAACATGATGTGCAAGTCATGATTGAAGGACCAGGACATATCCCAATGTATAAAATAAAAGAGAACCAGGATTTAGCAGATTTCTATTGTAAAGAAGCACCATTCTATACATTAGGCCCCTTAGTCACTGATATCGCGCCAGCATATGATCATATAACATCTGCCATTGGTGCAGCCCAAATTGCAAGTTATGGCACAGCGATGTTATGTTACGTAACACCTAAAGAACATCTTGGTTTACCAAATAAAGACGATGTTCGTGATGGTGTTGTAACATATAAAATCGCAGCGCATGCAGCCGACTTAGCGAAAGGCTTACCAGGTGCTACGGTTCGCGATGATGCGATTAGTAAAGCACGCTTTGAATTCCGTTGGATAGATCAATTCAATTTATCATTAGACCCAGAACGCGCAAGAGAATTTCATGATGAAACCTTACCCGCTGAAGCTGCAAAAATTGCACATTTCTGTAGTATGTGTGGACCCAAATTCTGTTCAATGAAATTGTCACATGAGATTCGTGATTCATATAAAGAACAATTAGAAGGTATGAGAGAAAAAGCCGAAGAGTTTAGAAAATCAGGCAACAAAATCTATCAATAATACAGAATTACCTTATAGCAGTGGCTTGTGTAGTCACTGCCATTATTATTTTTGAATTAAAGGGTAAGACTTCGGGTTGTGTGATGTTAGAGTGATGGATGTCTAAATTCGGGTTAATTCGACCTGATTCATTGGGAATTTAAGAGATTTTGAGCAGTTTATATATCTAACCTTCTTAACTATTGGTACCATAGTTGTATTACTAAATACATATTTCCAGGGTTATACCGATAGGAGGGTTTGGATGAATTCCAATACTGAATTCAAAAAAGGGATTCTATATGCGTTAGGGGCATATGTACTATGGGGAATCTTGCCAATTTATTGGAAATTAATTGGTGGCGTTAGTGCATTTGAAATCTTAGCTTATCGCATTGTATTATCCATGATCTTTATGATTCTAATGATCGTCGTTTTAAAGAAATCACAAACATTCAAGCGTGATTTGCAACATCTATTCTCACATCCAATTGAACTTATCGTCATCATTATTGCCGGTTATGTGATTACGGTGAACTGGGGAACGTTCATTTGGGCTGTATCTAATGGCCACGTCCTTCAATCTAGTTTAGGTTATTACATTAATCCATTAGTCAGTATATTATTGGCGTTTATTTTCCTAAAAGAAAGGTTTAATAAATTTGAATCTTTAGCCATCGTATTTGCGGCAATCGGAGTACTCTATATGACGATACGCGTTGGAGAATTTCCAGTTATCTCATTAATGCTTGCTTTCTCATTCGGCATTTATGGCTTGTTGAAGAAGATTGTTAAAATCGAAGCCATCAGCAGTATTGCGATTGAATGTATCGTCACAGCGCCAGCGGGATTAATTTATATGATTTATTTATGGAAGACAGGAACGTCATCAGTCGGTATGAACATGGATACCTTCTGGCTACTATTCTCAGGGGCAGTAACAGCCATTCCATTAATTTTATTCTCAGCAGGTGCTAAACGAATTCCTTTATCTCTAACAGGATTTATTCAATACGTTGGACCAACGATCATGTTCTTCTTAGGTATCTTTGCCTTTAAAGAACATTTTGACGCACAACAATTAGTTACGTTCGCACTTATTTGGTTCGGAATTATACTATACAGTATCTCTCAATATGTGAAGATGAAACGCAATCCAGGACCTCAATAATCACTTCAATCTAGTTAAAATAAGCTATGAAGAAACCGATAATGCAAGGTTTCCTCATAGCTTTTATAATGTCAGAGCGCTAATGTGAACGTGTACATGCGAACATTAAGTCTACCTTAAATCTCTGAAAAAGATATTAAAATACCGTATAAGATTTGTTAGTATAAGTGGCGACAGAGGAGGTCGATTATGCTGAAATCAATTAACTTGGATATTGTTAAACGTGCCGTAAAAATATTTATAGTGGCTACGATATGTGTAATCATTACTACGCTATTCTGTTATTTTGTTCATCCGTCAATTAATGACTTGAAGAATATGGGAAATGCGAGCGAAAAGATTGGCGAAGCTAAAGGACTTGAGAAAGTGTGGAAATATATCGTTAATAACGGCTTTCAAGTGCCACTACAAATGTTTATCTTAGCCTTACTACCTATACCTTATCTTTATTTGATCAATTTAGTGGTTACCATTCTTATGCCTGGCATAATGTTTGGCTTTCTTCTGAGTTTTGATTTACATAAAGGCTTGATAGGATGTATTGCATTTATTCCGCATTATACATTTGAAGTCATGGGCTTTTGCATTTTAGCAAGTGCATTGTATATGTTGAATAAAGCCATCACACGTCGCTTTACCAATCTCTTCAGGAAAAGTAAAAAAGAAAACTACGCGTTAAAAGTTAACTTAATCAACGTAATCAAATCCTATGTATTGATCGCATTACCATTAATCATCATCGCAGCATTTCTAGAAACATATGTAGCTAATTTTATATTTAATATTTTGAGTTGATTCTCATACATAAAGCCAAATGAACCCTATCTTGCGTTCATTTGGCTTGTTTGTGCATTTATTCAATTTCTGATTGGATATTCAGGAGTTCGTGGTTGAAATATTTATTTTGACTAACATTAACGTCAGAGAACATTCATGAGAAGTTGCAACTCTAACAGACTTAGTGGTCTATAAAAAAGAAAACGTCATGTACGTTTATCGTGAAACTATATTATTAGCCATTATCGTTAATATGTTAGGTTTCATATGTAGTTATTATTCACATAAATTTATCATGAGTAAATTACCACCGAACAATATCGTGGCAGACATGACATTCCTATTGAAACAACTTCGTTCTATCATCTGTATTAACATTTATCTTTGCATTTATCGTTATGAATATCATGGAAGGTAAGATGAATATGAAAAGCGTGCTAAATTTTTTGAAATAAATCTTTATTTTATAAATAATTTGTAATAGTAAATAAAAATTAAGTGTATAATAGTTGTAAATTTTAGAAATAATTAAGAATTTATATGTAAAAGCTTAGAGGTCTATATGAAAAAATACTATGAATATATTGAAGAAATTACTAAAGATGAAGTATTAGAAGAATTTATAAGTTATGGATTATTTAACGATAAGTTACCACCTTTCCTTCAATCAAAAGAGTATTATCAATATTATAAAAATACTAATATTAAATTTGATAAAAACATGAAAAAACCAAAGACTTATATATTATATGAAAGTTACCGAAATATAAACATTCCTAGACAGTTAGCTATTCCTAATCCATTTTCCTATTCATTACAGTGTGAAACATTATCGGAAAATTGGACAGAATATGTAAATCATTTTCAAAAATTAACTGAAAACCAACATTTTAAAATTAGTCGAATTCACATCAGAAAAAAAAGCAAGAAAAATGGCTTGTTCGAAATGAATTATTCTAATTATAAAATAGATGGGAGTCCCAATATTGATTTATTAATTGGAGCAAAATACAAAGTTTCTGCAGATATTTCTAATTGTTTTCCAAGTATATATACACATGCTATCACTTGGGCATTAATCTCAAAAATTGAGGCAAAAAAATATAAATCCAGACAATATCAAAATGAATGGTTTAATGAAATTGATTTATATACGAGAAATATGAAAGAAGGGGAGACACATGGCCTTCTCATAGGCCCACATACATCTAATTTATTAGCAGAAGTTATTTTATGTGAAATAGATAATAATTTGCATTCAGAGAAATTTAATTATATTAGAAATATTGATGATTATACATGCTATACTGCTAGCATATCTGAAGCAAATAATTTTTTATATTCTTTACAAAAGCATTTACGAAATTATGGTTTGAGCTTAAATTATAAAAAAACAAAAATTGATAAACTTCCTAAAGAAACTGAAGAGAATTGGATTAGAAATATCAAAACTTTTTTCATAAAAAATTCTAATGATTATATTGATTACAACAGTTGTAAGTATTACATGAATTTAGCAATTAGTTTGGCTGAAAAGGAATCTAATGCGGCAATTATAAATTATGCAACTAAAGTTTTAAATAAAGAGAGGCTTTCAAATAATGCAAAAAGATATCTAACTAAAGTTTGGTTTCATTTAGCGATTATATATCCATATTTATTACCATTACTTGAAGAACAAATCTTATCCTTAAAACAATTTAACGAGAGTGAGTTAAAGGGAGTTCTTTATCAAATTTATAAAGAAAACTATAGAATTAATAATTATGAGGGTGTTAGTTATGCGCTTTACTTAGCTGTTAAATATAATATCAATATTCTCAATACTGAAGAATATGATGAACTAATAAATTGTGAAGACTGTTTATTATTATTAATTCTATACATGTATGGTATGGCATTTAAATTCGGCAAAGGAAAGAAAAAATTGACTAAATTAGCTAAAGATTTATCAAAAGATAATTTTGATGCATATTGGTTATTTATTTATGAGGTTCTATCTAAAGAACAATTGTCTAAGCAAGAATGGAAGGCTATGAAAGAAAAAGGAATAAGTTTTATTAAATATGAATTCAATCTATATAGTATATTCAATGCTTTTGACCATAGTAATATTAATTAATACTGTGATCAGTTAAGTGCGTATGCATAAAAAAATATATCATCTACTATTTTGGCGACAATAATAGATATACAATTAAATATCTACTTCATGTTTTTATGATGTCCTAGCAAAAGTAATTATGAAAACAAAAAATTGTAACTGACTTTTAAACACTATATTTCAGCCCATACAAAATGTTTGTGTAAATACTTTATTGTTTTTACGGCAAAATATAAAATAAAGCTTATTCGCAATAAACATGGATTATCAATAGTAGAGATTATAAAATTATATTGAAAATGGAAGGTCGTAGAAATTGAGAAGTTCACGTGATGTGAGAACATGCTCATATTGTGATAAGCCTATGAATTTAAAATATAAATTATATTTTAGTATTTGTTAAAGTAATACAAAGACACATGAGACTTAAACTAAAGAGATAATATTGTTTTGAGTTGAACAGGAAAAAGCTAACGTCTTTAGACGCTAGCCGTTAAAGTAATATTATAGCTTTAGGGATAACTGCCTGTTTCTCAGGTAGTTATCCTTTACATAATGGGACTTTATCAGAATTACAAGAACATCTTCTGTAAGAGTCCTTGCTTGCGTTGTTTTAGTAATTTAAGTTTAGTTTTCTGTTTCTCTATTAATCGATTATTTTTATAAAATAATCTCCCTATTTTTTGTTGCTCTTTTATTGTAGGAGTTGATATTTTGATTTCTTCCATTTGCTTTCTTGAAACTTCTGTAAATGTTGAACCTGCTCCTACTCTTTCAGCATATCTCTTTAATAGACTTGTCATAGAGTATACAAAATAAGAGTCTAATAAATTTTCTTTAGGTACAATAGATTGAAAACCTTGATTAGTTGTTGATTCTTTAGAAAGTATTGCTGTTTTCCCTATTCCAGCTCTTGACGTAAATAGAACAGTACCAATTGGCAAAAGTTTTGCGGAGCTTTTTCGTAGTCCTTTTTCAGTTATCATCTTTTGACTTTCGTTAACAAAATCTTTATCCCCTATTTCAACTGGTGAAAACCAATTTATATTACCATCCCAATAAGTATCATCTTTTGTACTAGGTGTTCCTCCACCAATAATTTCGGCTATATCTTTTAATTTCTTTATACTCCACTCTGGATATTCATTGCCATTTTTATCTTTAAACCTCAACTCTTGTGAGAAAATCTTTTGCATATAGCCTTTCTTTTGTTGTTCTAAAAGTTCAAGTTTCTGTTCTTCTAACTCAATCTGGCGGTCGAGTTTGCTAAAGAAAACCCCTATTTTGACTTGTTCTTTTTTAGATTCGGGTATGTTAATTTCAAATTTGCCTAAATCACCTAAATAAATACCTGGTTGTGCGGAGACAACTTGATTTCTTTTGAGTTTCTTTTTAAATACAAAAGTTTGAAAAAGGTATAAAAAATATAAACTTGAAAAACAATCTTTGAATCTTAAAATAGCTACACTTCTTTGAAAGGCAATGTTATAAGGATTTTTTACAAGAGCAACATTACCTATGGTGCCGACTATTGAAAGTAAAAGATCATCTGTTCTTAAATTATAGTTTTTATAAATTTTATTAAAGTCAGTTTGACTTATTTTTCTATCATTTTCCACTATAGTTATTTTGTTATTCTTTATATTTTTTGCACTTAAAAGCCATGGACCTATTTCAACATCTTTATGAGTGCCATGTGTTCCATCTTTTAATAAAGTTGTTACTAATGTTAACTTGCTAGTTACCCAATTTTCTTCAAACCCTGGGAATCTTAGTTCTGGAGTATTTTGCTGTTCAGTCATTTTTCAACACTCCTAGTTCTTTAAGATAATCATTGATTTCTGATTCTACGTCGGCGATTTCTTTGTCGATGTCTGCGAGTTGTTGTTGGACTTGGTCTAGATCAATCGGTTCTTCTTCTTCGAATGTATCGACGTATCTTGGGATATTAAGGTTATAATCATTTTCTTTAATTTCTTCTAAAGTTGCTATATAGCTGTATTTATCAATGGTTTCTCTATTGCGGTAGGTTTCAACGATTTTGTTGACGTCTTCGTCGGTAAGATGGTTTTGGTTTTTACCTTTTTCAAAGGATTGAGAAGCATCAATAAACACTACGTCGTCATTCGCTTCACGACATTTCTTAAATACTAGAATGCTTGTTGGGATACTTGTACCGAAGAATAGGTTAGCAGGTAAGCCGATAACGGCATCTAAGTAATTCTTCTCTTCAATTAAATATTTACGAATGGTACCTTCTGCTGCGCCACGGAATAAAACTCCATGTGGTAAGACTACGGCCATAGTGCCATTATCATCTAAGTGGTAAATCATATGTTGAATAAAGGCGAAATCGGCTTTAGATTTAGGTGCAAGTTTACCATAGTTACTGAAACGTGCATCATCTAAGAATGAAGGGTCAGCACTCCATTTCGCGCTGTATGGTGGGTTAGCTACAACGGCATCAAAGCGTTCTTCACGTACTGCAGGGCTTTCAAGCGTGTCGTCATTTTCGATTTGGAAACGTTTATAGTTCACATCGTGGAGTAACATGTTCATTCGAGCTAGGTTGTATGTCGTACTATTGTATTCTTGACCATAGTATTGACGCACTTTAGCTTCTGCACCAACACGAAGGAGTAGGGAACCAGATCCGCACGTAGGGTCGTAAACGCTTTTTAAGTCTTGCTTTCCTGTTGTAACAATTTTAGCTAAGATTGTAGATACTTGTTGTGGTGTATAAAACTCACCAGCTTTTTTACCTGCACTTGCCGCGAATTGACCGATTAAGTATTCGTAGGCATCACCAAGCATGTCGATTTCAAGGTCACTATGAACGAAAGGCAAGGTTGAAATTTGGACCATCACTTTTGAAATCAGTTGTGTACGTTTCGCGTTTGTATTACCAAGACGGCTAGATGTTAGGTCCATATCATCGAAGAGATGAATAAAGTCATCTTCACTTTCATGACCACGTGTAGAGTTTTCAACGTTTTTCACGGCATTGCTTAAATCTTCAATTTGAAATGTTTGTTTTTCGATTTCTTTAATTAAATTACTAAATAAGTATTGAGGTTTAATGACAAAACCAATACGTGCGATTAATTCTTTCTCAACGATAGGTTTATATGTATCATTCTTCATGGCTTCTTCATACGAGATGCCATCTTTTTTTAGCAAGTCTGAAGCGATTTCTTCATTCTTCTCACTTAGGAAGCGATAGAAGATTAAGCCTAAGATATAGTTTTTGAACTCATTGGCGTCCATGTTCCCACGTAAGTCATTGGCGATGGACCATAATTTTCTTTGTAGATCAGCTTGTTGTTGACGTTGTTTTTCTGTCGTTGACACTGATGTTTCCCCCTTAATAAATGTAATTATATTGTTTGATATTTAAGTTTTTATATTTTATTTCTTATTTTAAATCACAAATTAAAATAAGTTAAGCGGGAAACCGCCTAACTTATTTAGTTTGCTGCGCCATATTTTTCTGTTGTTTCTTGAACGAAGGATTTAACGTTTTCAATCTTCTGGGTACGTACTAGTAAGCCCCCTGTAATACCTTGTTCAACAACGGCATTGTCTAATTGTCCGCTAAATTCATATTCATTAATGACTTCTTTAAGCAGTTCGACTGGATATTCTTTTGAATCTGCGAAGTCTTGAATTTCTTTTTCTTTGACCGTTTCCTCGAAATTAAAGTAAGCATCTTCAACAACAGCATCTTCATCTAAATGAGGAATGACTTTATCTAAGAATTCTCTAATTAATTCGGCTTTTAGGCGAAGTTTATCATCGTCAGCTTTATCTAATAATTGTTTGATTTGATTACGCACGCGCTCAGTTTGTTTTTTATCTGTTAAGTCAATGTTATTAAGTAAGTCTAAGATATATTGAACATTGATTAAATCGTTTCTAAGTACTTCGATTTTAAAGTCAATATCTTCTAAAACAGATGTCTTTTCAGCAGTATTGGTTGCTTTGACTTGATCATAAATATTGAGATATTTACTCTTATAATCTTCGTACGTTTGTTCATCAATACCTACCACATCTGTTGTGAAATAGAATTCGTCGAATGTTTTAAGTCGTTGCATAATACTCGCTAGGGCACGATAAATCATTACAAATTGATACTTGTCTTCTT
Organism: Staphylococcus sp. GDX8P54P; assembly: GCF_017893165.1. Taxonomy (NCBI): domain Bacteria; kingdom Bacillati; phylum Bacillota; class Bacilli; order Caryophanales; family Staphylococcaceae; genus Staphylococcus; species Staphylococcus sp. GDX8P54P. The sequence goes on along the minus strand of NZ_JAESMM010000051.1, from coordinate 9,124 downwards.
CACGCTCTAAGTCATCTACACTATCTGGCGTTGGGGCAAGTTTGAATAATTGTTCTAACTCTGACTTGAATTGTGACAATATGACATCAAATGATGGACTTAATACGGTATCCGTATCGTTTGTTTGTGAAAAGAGCTCAATGGCTCTATCTGTATTGTCTTTCAAATTTCGATAGCAAACGATATTACCGTAAGGCTTCGTTTCTTTCTCAACACGATTGGTACGTGAGTAGGCTTGGATTAAACCATGATATTTCAAGTTACGATCGACATATAGTGTGTTTAGCTTCTTGCTATCGAAACCAGTTAAGAACATATCGACGACAATAAGGATATCAAGACGTTCGGCGGGGTTACCTTGTTTCACACGTTTAGAAATGTCATTAAAGAACCCATCGAATGAATCGAGTGAATAATTCTTGTCGAAGGTCGCGTTATAATCTTTCATTATTTCGGCAAGTTCATCTTTAGTATGCTTATTATCCGACTGTTGTTTACTATCTTCATTCGCTCCGTAAGTGAAAATGGTAGAAACATTTAAATCATGTTTGCCTTCTTCTTTGAGTTGTTTGAAGATTTTATAATACTTAATTGCCATTGGTATACTTTGTACAGTGAAGATGGAAGTATACATTTGATTACGTGTCTTCTTATGATGGTTATCAATCATATGTTGGGCAACTAATTTAAGACGGTCGTCAGCCATCCATAGTTCATTTTCATCGATATTAGCGACATATGTGTCGTCCATCTCGTGTAATTCCTTCGCAAATGTACTGATATATTCCACTGAGAAACCAAGTACGTTGCCGTCACGAATCGCATCTTTGATGAGGTAGGTGTGTAAACACTTTTCAAAAATATCTGCAGTCGCACGACCATCTTGACTTGAATTCTCTTCAAAGCGAGGCGTACCAGTGAAACCGAAATATTGAGCGTTAAGGAAATGTTGTCTAATAAGACGGTGCATCTCGCCAAATTGCGTACGGTGACACTCATCAATAATGAAGACAACTTTATCTTCCTTATATTTATCCATTACTTTAGCGCCAGTCTTAACCGCATTGGACATCTTCTGAATCGTAGTAACAATGAGTTTCTGATAAGGATCATCAACCTGCTTTAAAAGTTTATGTGTATTATCGGTTAAATCAACAGAGTCCATTTGGAATTTATTAAATTCTGCGAGTGTTTGACTGTCTAAATCTTTACGGTCTACGAGGAAGATGACTTTCTTAATGCCAGGATCTCTAGATAGAATTTGGCTCGTTTTAAATGATGTCAGTGTTTTACCACTACCAGTCGTATGCCAAATGTAGCCATTATTATTCGTTTCCGTAGCACGATTGATGAGTGCTTCCACTGCATACACTTGATATGGTCGAAGTGCCATTAAAAGTTTATCAGTTTCGTTTGTGATCATATAGCGACTAATCATTTTCGCCACGCGACAACGGTCAAGGAAGTCTTGGATAAATTCTTTTAAATTGTTAATTCGACGATTGTCTTTATCGCTCCAATAGAACATAAAGCTTTTGAATATTTCTTTATCACTGTTCGCATAATAACGTGTTTCCTTCTTATTACTCACAACGAATAATTGAATGAAGCGGAACAAGCCTCTGTAGTTATGTTTACGATAACGTTCAATTTGATTGAACGCTTGTGTAATCGCAATACCGCTACGTTTAAGTTCAATTTGAACAAGTGGCAGACCATTAATGAGAAGCGTCACATCATAGCGACCTTTATATTTATCATCGACTGATACTTGATTCGTAACTTGGAATTTGTTTTGACACCAATGTTCCGTATTAAAGAAGTATAAGTACACCTTCGATTCGTCATCTCTTTCAAGCGTGTAACTATCGCGCAGTTGCATTGCACTTTCAAAGACACTCTTATCACTAATATCAGTCATCAAACGCGCAAATTCAGTATCAGTGAGCGGTTTATTATTAAGTTTGTCCATATTTCGTTCATTTAAAATTTGACGAAAATTGTTAACCAATTGGTCATGATTTCTTAAGATTACTTTTTCATAACCTTGAGACTCTAGTTGCTTAATCACTTCATTCTCTAACGCCAATTCACCTTGATAACTCATAACATCACCCGAAAAATAGTATTTGGTTTAAATATAGCATAAGAGAATAAAGTGTTGTAGAAAACAATTAAATTAACTAAATACGCAGACTTAATTATATATTTTAGAGTGAAATACTACACTTATTTTCGAATTGTAAAAGATATAAAAATATTTATAAAAATTACAATAATTTTTAACTAATTTTATGATTGTTGTGCTAAACTAATTTCGAAAAATAAGTACTTTAAGGGGATAATTGAAATGAAATTTTGTCCAGAATGTGGAAATAAATTAATTGAAAATGCTAAATTTTGTCCGGAATGCGGATTTAAAATTGCAAGTATAAACAATAATAGTCAAAAAATCGAAGAAGTGGATGTAATAGAGAAGGTAAGTTCAGATGTGTATATTAAGTCATTACTAAATGAAACAAATCTAACAGATATCATGATTACACCTGATATTCCTGAAAAAGTTCTCATAAATGCATCAGTCAGTATTGCGGAAGGTATTGATCCAAATACTGTTATAGCATTAATCGATACTAGTTTATTAAATAATGGCAAATCAGGAGTAGTATTTACTGGGGCTGAAATGTATTTAAAAACTACGTTTGATAGTGTTAAGAAAATCCCTTTTGAAAATATAATATCAGCTGAGTATGATTCTGACAGAACAATCAATAATAAGGGAAAAGTAATTGAATATCATCGAGTAATCGTTTCATATGAAAACGGTGAAGATATAGAATTTAGCTCTGAACAATTTGATAGTGATTTGCCGTATAAACTTATTGCAAAGTTATTGAATGATTTTAATAAACGTGTAGATAATATTGCTTCTAAAAATCAAGTAGTGCAAATTAGTCAAATGAGTTCTGAAATATTGGAATTATATTTCAGAATTGTTATTGCATATTTAAAAGATGATGATGGCATTATTGATAGTCGGGAGTATAAAGAACTCATCAGTTTGATGACCAAAATAAAAGTTAGCAAACAATTGGCCAATGATTTAAGAAAGTATCGATTCGAAGATAAAGAAGATTTAACTATTGAAGAATTAATAGATCAACTTAAAAGTCAAACTAATAAAGATAATTTTTCAGAAGCTGCAGTAGAACAAACTTTGGCTATGGATATTATAGGAATGAATAGTGGTAAATTAGACACTATTAAGGATGACGAAGTATTAGTTAGAATGCTTAATAGATTAAATATTTCAGATAAACAACTGAAGTTTATTTTGAGAAAAATTAAAGCAGATAAAGAAATTATTGAAAGTAGAATGACAGATAGTCAAATTAAAGAAGTAAACAAAGAACTTGCTGCTGTGGCTAGTGGAGCCGGATTAGTGGCTCTGGGACTACTTACTAGTGGTGGAACTGTTTACCTGGGAATTATAGCGGGATTCGGTGTTTATAGAGGACTTAAATACTTCTCTGGCACAGGAGAAGCAGAGAAGTTTGGTATTAGAATTCAAACGCTTAATGACCGTATTAGTCAACTACGTATTGCTAATGCATACATTATTGAAGATATCAATTGGTTAAGTCAAAAAATGACAGATTTTGCTTTAAAATTACGTGAATCAAATGAACTTAGTTCAGAGTTGTATAAAGAATTAGAATTAATTATAAATCAAAATCAATCATTAGCTGATGCTGGTAGTTTAATTGAAGAGGATGAAACTTATTCTGAACGTGAATTGTTATTAACCATGGTTCCTGAAAGTTTAGATATAGGAAAATATAATGAATTATTAGCTAAAAATATTAATAAAGTTTATGCGGATGAAGTAATTAAAAATGTTTATTTGATAAATGGAGATTTAGATAATCAATCTGAAGCTGACGATGTCGCTTTAAGAGAGAATATCGAATTGGATGAATTAAAAGCAGTGCATACTGTTCTTGAAGATATCGGTTACTTCGATACAAAAGCATCAAGTATTGCTCAAAGTAAATCACTTGCTAAAAAAGGATTTTCAGGTTTGAAAAAATCATTGTTTAGTGGAGAAAAAGATGAGTAGACAGGGGAGAAAAGATAAAAAAGAACTAAAAGGTTTAGCAGAAAATCTGTTAGTAGATTATGAATTACGAAATCAAGCTAATGACAACCTTGATAAGTCTTTGCATAATATTGATGTTATGAAAGAGAATATCGATAATCAAATTAATATGAAAAAAGACTTATTGAATGAATTAAGAAAACGAAGATTAAATAATACTCAGTCTCAAGATTCTAATCTCACAAAATTTAATGATGAAGTGTTGAGAAATAAACTAAGAGATGGCCAAATATATGCTTCAAAATCTATTGATTTGGTAGAAACAAAAAATGTTAAAACAATAGATATTGATAGAGATGATTTTAATTCTTACGAATATAATAGACAATTCGCATTAGAAAATAATATAGATTTAACAAGTCCATTTTTAAATTTATATAGTAAACATGAGCAGGTTGAAGTGGCTCGTAAAATGATAGAAAAATTTGACTTACTAGAACTTGAAAAAGAGGACTATGGATTTGCAGCTGCAGCAGGTGTTATAGCAGGATTTATCGATGTAGTTTTTGTGGGCACAATTGCTAAAGGTAAAGATGCAAAGGGGTTACAAAAGGTTGTAGATGGTGGTTATGCAAAATTAGTAAAAGAATATGCATACCATGAAAGAATTGCAGAATTAAAAAAACATAAGAAAAAGGCAAATTCTCCTGAAGCTATTGAAAAACTAAATAAGAAAATAAATAAAATTAAAGAAAATAAACACAATGCTAGTTTAAAGTCGTGTATTAAGTACTTGGAGAAAAAACATCCAGTTGGTTATGATGCTGGACATTCTAAGGTTGTCCAAGGAATGTCACCGGATAACCATCATTTATTTTCATTAGGACATGATGCTAGTTTGTTAGGCTTAATAAGTAGTGTTTATAATCAATTAACTGGTACGGCTAGTTTTATTACAAATGAAGGTAAAATTATTACGACAGAAGCAAAAAATAAAAATATTGAATTAACAGGAAATATAGTAAATAAAATTATTCAAGCAGTGAACAATTGGTTTGGTCATCTAATGAGTGATGTCTCAGGAAGTAGTGGTTCAAAAGGAAGAGGCAGTGGCTTAGCTGTTCCTGGGGAAGCATTATTAAAAAAATTACAATTTGGTAAAATAAAAATTAATAATCAAGATATGAATATAGCAAAGGCTACTGATTGGATGTTTAAAAATGGATATGACCTTAGAGCCTTCACAACTGAGTTAATACCAGTCATAATTTTTGAGACATTGGTGCGTATATATTGGTTTTATAAACAATATTTTTATTATGGTAAATCATTTAAAGAAAGTTTACCTATAGCGAAAAATAGAGAGTTCTCACGTTTATTACTAGTTAGTTCTTCGACATTTACTAGTATAGATGTTACTCATGGAACTATTATGGCTGGGACTAAAGGAGGTACTCAACCAATGGGGATTGCTACTTTTATTATGACTGTAAATAAACCTGGTCTTGTGGATTTAGGATTTAGAAGCTTTCAAAATGCCCGTCTAGAACTTAAACATAAAAAACATGTTAATAAAATTATAGACGAAGACATTGTAGTAGAGTACAAGAGAGTGATGTCTTCTAGAGGTGTGTTTGAGTAACATTTGCACTTTACCATTTCTTTACTCACTCCCAATAATCCATAAATATTCCTCTTGTAAGATGGTGGTGTATACACTTTTATCTTACAGGGGGGATTTTTTTATGGATAAGAAGCAGTTTAGGAATAAGCGTGAGGCGTATTCGATTCGTAAATATTCAATCGGGGCGACGTCTATTCTTGTTGGGAGTTTATTATTGATAGGTGGGGGGCAAGCGTCTGCTGCGGAAAGTCATGAGGCGAACACTTCTGAAAAGGTTTCAACGGAACAAACGCAATCATCTAAAGAACAACCGAGTTATGAAGCCTCAACGCAACGTGTGGCACAACCACAAAATAAAGCGATAGCAACACAAGACATTCAAACTAAGGAAGAAGCATCTACTGAACAAGTACCGTCTCAAGAAGCGGATACAGAGGAAGATAAAGCGATACATAATGAGAATCAAAGTAATAATCAAACAGAACAAGTAACTAAAGAAACAACACAACAAAGTAAACCATCTAAGGATGTAACAACATCTCAAACACCAACTACACAAGAACAACCTAAAAAAGAACAATCACAAACTCAAGAACAACCTCAACATGAAATTAAAGAAACATCATCACAAAACAATACGCAAGAAGCACCTACACAAGAAACAAAAAAAGCAACACAACCAGCGACTAAAAACAGACAAACAGAAAACAGTCATACGACACAACAATCTAACCAAAATGCACATTCTGATGTATCTCAATCCAACGTAACATCAACTGAAGCAGTACAACATTCAAATGTGACACGTACGAATGCACACCCTTTTTCAAAAGAAACGCAAATGAATAAAGTAACGGCTACAGAAGCGCGTGATGTCACAGTTGCGGATGTGCCTAAATCACAACTGACGCATATGTCTTCGCAACAAAAGCAAGTGCTCTTCAATGCGTTACAACGTGATGCGAACGCGCAAGATCAACAACCGAAAGCAATCCTTTCTACAACACCTGAATGGACATCGGCACAACGTACAAAGAATGCGTCTCGCACTGGTCAAGATCAATTGAACATCACGCATACAGGACGTTATACAAGTGGTGCGGATTTCGATAAGGGTGGAACTGAAATTGTGAAATACAATCCAAAGAATGGCTATGCGTATTCGGTAAATGGTGATAAGGAAGCGTTGGATATTATTGATGTAAAGCATCCTGGAAAGGATGGCGCAATTCATTTAGTGAAGCGTATTTACCTGCAAGATAATGGAATTGAAGCGGGTGACTTAACGAGTGTGACAGTACATCCGAGTGGAGCGTATGTAGCTGTGTCAGCGCCAGCAGTGGATAAGACGAAGCCCGGGCATGTTATATTTTATGGTTCAAATGGTGAATATATCAATAACGTGACGGTCGGCAGTCTACCGGATATGGTCACTTTTTCAAAAGATGGCAAATATTTATTGGTCGCTAATGAAGGGGAACCAAGTGACGATTATATCGTTAACCCACCAGGTTCTGTGTCAGTGATTGATGTGGCGAATGGTCCTGAAAATGTAACTGCCAATAACATACGTACAGCAATGTTTACGAAAGAACATCAAGAAAGTATTCGCGCGTTAGGACCTAATGCGGAAGATGCCTATTTGAATATTGAACCAGAATATATTGCGGTTGATAGCCAAAGTAAATATGCCTATGTCACGTTACAAGAAGTGAGTGCCATCGCGAAGATCGACATTGCGAAGGGAAACATTGTCCAAGTGAAAGGGTTACCGTATAAGGACCATTCACTTGCCCAAAATGCGATGGATACGTCTGATGAAGATGGTAAATCAGAGTTACGACGTGTGCCTGTATTAGGGTTATTGCAGCCAGATGGTATCGATACGTATGACTATAATGGTGAAAACTATTTATTGATCGCAAATGAAGGTGATTCTCAAGATTATGAGGGTTATTCTGAGGAAAAACGTGTGAAGAAATTGAAAGATGATATTCAATTGGATGCACGTTATTACCAAGACTACACACAAGCAGAACTAGATGAAATGGTGAAAAATGGCTTGTTTGATGACGAACAATTGGGTCGTTTGAAAGTTACGACGTCACATGCGTTCAAAGATGCCAATGGGAAATACAATGCGCTAGTATCATATGGTGGTCGTTCATTCTCTATCTTAAGAGCCTCTGATTTGGAAATGATCTATGACAGTGGTATTGATATTGAGCAACGCGTATTAGATATATTGCCTGAACGATTTAATGCCAATTATGAATCAGCTGATGACATTAAAGTAGATGATCGTAGTGATGATAAAGGTCCAGAAGCTGAAAATGTGGTAGTTGGTAAAGTAGGCAGTCATTCATATGCCTTTGTCGGTTTAGAACGTGTGGGTGGTATTATGATTTATGATATTACAAACCCTAATGAACCGTATTTTGTGAAATATTTATATGACCCAGATAATAAAGATATTTCACCTGAGGGCATTACGTTTGAAAGCGCTGAAGACAGTCCAAATGGTAAACCAATGTTGATTGCGTCATTTGAGTTATCTGGCACAACATCCGCTTGGGAATTAGAAGATTTAACAGGTGATCAAGAAAGTGATGATGAAGGAGTTAATGATAACCCGGGAAATACTAACGGGGCGTCTAAAGATGATTCAGATAACCCTGCTCCTGAAAATGAATCACCCAATACCAATCATGGTGTAGATAATGGCGAACAACCTAATAACGAAAACGATAATTCAAGTAACGAAGAAGGCAATCATGCTTCTGTTGATAATAATGGAAATGATGAGGGCTTAGAACCACCTTATGAAGTCGGTGGTGACATATATGAAGATGATAGTGACGTCGTTATCTCAAATCAAGAAGATAACAATGCACAGTCAAATGAAGGAGTAGAGGAGAGTAAAGGTTCTTCCCACGATATGAATCATAGTGCTCATAACAATCATCAAGAAGAAAGCCATAATCAACAAACAACAAAATCTAACACTCATAACTTGAGTGTGATAAGCACTCAATCTTCAAGTCATCATGAAGTGATAACTCATCATGCAAGTGAAGTATCTGATGAGGTAAACCATTCAAATACTTCGGGTGACAACGTAACAAAAGCACTACCAAAGTCAGGTCAAACTGATACAAACACAACATTATGGTCAGTACTTTTAGGAGGCCTAGGCCTTGTATTAATTAAAAAACGCAAAACGTCAAAATCTGAGAAATAATGCTTCAGAGAGTGAGGCTGGAACATAAATAATATAATGAAGCTATTTTGCAAATTCGCAGTAGCTGACTGAACTGAGAAGGCGCTTAAATCAAGCTTTTCTCAGTTCTAGTCATCCTTGCGGGGGTGGGACGACGAATTCAAAAGAATTCTGTCCCACT